>JALOOU010000059.1 GCA_025454255.1 Desulfobacterales bacterium
CAGCGCAACGCCGGCATCGGCGCCTCCGATACGCCCGGGCGGCGGCGTAATAGGCCCAAGGCCAAGGCGCGCCAGTCCCGCCGAGCGAGGCGTACACACGTACGCCGCAGCGAGCGCGGAGACGCAGCGCAACGCCGGCCTTGGGCCTATTACGCCGCCGCCCCCAGGAGGCGCGCGAGCTGCGCAGCATTCCGCGGCGCCTGCGCCCGCACGTGGTTGTTGAAGAAGACCACACCCTTTGCCGCCCGGGCGGCCATGCGCGCGATGGGGCCGTCGGCCCACTCGCGCAGCTCCCTTTCGGTGTAGTCGTAGTCGAACTGCTGCTGCATGTTGCCCGAGCGCCAGCCCCGGGCGTTGCGGCCGTGGAAGCGCACATAGAACAACTCCGGGTTGGTGACCACATCGAGCCTCGGAAAGAGGCCGGGCAGCCCGGGCTCGTCCACCGCCACCAGCGTGGCGCCGCGGCGCTCCAGCTCGCTGAACACCCGCTCCGCCGCCCAGGAGGCGTGGCGGAACTCCACGGCCAGCGGCAGCCCCGCGAGTTCGTCCAGCAGCAGCCCGAGATAGCGGCGGTTGGCGGCCTCGCGGCCGAACCCCGGCGGAAACTGCAGCAGCAGGGCCGTGAGCTGGCCGGATTGCACCAGGGGCGCGATCCCCTCGCGGTAGAGCGCCGCCTGGCCGCGCCACCGGTCGGGGTCGACCTCGTGGGTGAGGGTGCGGGTCAGCTTGGCCGTGAAGCCAAACCCCGGCGGGGCCAGTCTCCGCATGCGCTCGACCGCGGGGGCCTTGGGCATCTGGTACCAGGTGAAGTTGAGCTCGGTGACGGCGAACTGCCGGGCGTACAGGGCCAGCATCTCGCCGGCCTTGGTCCCCGGCGGGTAGAACCCGGCATCGACCCACTCGGCGTAGGAGTAGCCGCAGGTGCCCACGCGGATCGGGCAAACGGCGTCAGAAGATGGCGGGCGCATGTGGTTTTGTCCGTGTGACCGGCCGACCGGCAGACATGGTTTCATGGCGGCAGCACGCGCAGCACGCCGATCACCTTGCCCTGGACCAGGACCTCGCCGAAGCCGAAGCGCATGGGCGCATGGGCGGGGTTTTCCGGACGCAGCTCGATGTGGTCGGTGCGCAGGAAGAAGCGCTTCACAGTCGCCTCCTCCCCGCGGATCAGGGCGGCCACGATCTCGCCGTTGCGGGCGTACTGGCGCGGCTCGCAGATGACCAGGTCCCCGTCCAGGATCCCGGCCGCCTGCATCGAATCCCCCCGCACCCGCAGGGCGAAGAGGTTTTGAGCGCGGAAGATCCCGGCGTCCAGAGTGACGCTGCCGTCCCACTGGGCCTGGGCATACATGGGCAGGCCGGCGGCGATGCGGCCGACGATCGGCACGTCGCGGCCGCGCTGCAGGGCGGCGACCTCGCGGGCGCGGTTCAGCAGATGGACCGTGCGGCCGTAGCGCCCCTCGCGCCGCACGCACCCCTTGGACGCCAGCGCCTTCAGGGTGCGGGCGACGGCCGCATGGCTCACGTGCAGGTCCGCCGCGGCCTCGCGCAGGCTGGGGGCCCGGCCGTCGGCCGCGATTTTGCTCCGCAGATAGTCCAGCAGGCGCTGCTGGGTGGGGGTCAGCCGGCTGGGCATGGCGTTGTCCTCCCGATAAGGTGACTCTCATCCTATCCGGTCAAAATGTAAATGTCAATGTAAACTTTTATGTAAATATTTTCGCCGCTGGCGGTGATTGGCGCGGATGGTTCCCCGGATCTACGGGCGGCGAGAGGCAGACCGGCCGACGGGCCGACCGGTCTCAGGCGTGCAGCCGGGACAACCGCCGCTCCCCGAAGCGCAGCGGCAGGACGACGGCCAGGATGCTCAGCGCGAAGGCCAGCCCGAACGCGGCGGCGGTCCAGAGCCAGACCGCTATCGAGAGCGGCCGGCCGTGGAGGCCGGCCATGAAGATGCGGTAGACCGGGCCGGCTTGGAGCAGCAGCACCAGCCCGATGTAGGCGGCGCAGGCGATCATGAAGACAAGCCCCCCGAAGCTCGTCACGGTCTGGGTCGGGTTTTCCGCCTTGAAATCCGGGTAGGCGGCCCCGAGGCCGATGCCCAACGCGACGATCCCCGGCACCAGGAAGAAGACCGTGACGGTCGAGAGCGCCATCATGAAGGCCGTCACGTCGAGCAGCAGGTTGGTGCCGACGATCAGAATCTCGGTCAGCACCAGCAGCGGCACGCAGTAGATGAAAAACTTGATGAGAATGAAGGCCCGGAGCACGAAGAGCGCCAGGGCCATGTTCAGAAAGGAGAGCAGGTTCTGCAGGTAGAGGGTCTGAATGGGGGAGCGCTCGAGCGGCAGCGCCTCGAAATTGTAGATGTAGATCACCACCAGGGCGGCGATGAGAAACAGCTGGGACCACTGGGCCTGGTCCCGCAGAAAACTCTTGATCTCCTTGACGGTGAAGGCCCGCGCCGGCCCGGGCAGGAAGCGGAGCAGGCGTTCGCTGATCCCCCGGCCGCGGAAAACCCGCGCCGCGGCGACCTGGGTCCGCGAGAACCCCTTGAAATAGAGCGCCTCGGCGCTCACGGCGAGGAGGCAGACCAGGGCGAGGGCGCCGCTTCCGGCCAGCGCGGCGTGAAACAGGCTGGATGCGGCCGCGCCCGCCAGCGCCGAGCGGATGCTGTCGTAGGCCCAGGTGCTCGGCAGCAGCGGCGACACCGGGGCCTGGAGGGCGGCGACATAGGCCAGCACCGACTCGAACACCTCCGGGTTGACCAGCTGCTCGGGCCGCGAGAGGCGGATGGCCACGTAGAGCGTCACAAAAAGCACAACCCCCAGCACCACCACGATGCTGCGCATGCGCCCGGCCGGCACCAGGATGACCCCGACCATCACCGCGAGTGCGCTGACGGCCGAGGCGATCAACGCCAGGGCCGCCAGGGAAAAGAGCGTCGCGCCGTAGTAGGCCGGGCCGGCGTCGAAAACCAGGCCGTAGGCCAGAAAGACCGGCAGGGTGAAGAGAACCACCATCCAGCCGCTGTCGACCGTGCTGTCGAGCCAGCGGGCGAGGAAGAGCCGGTGGCGGGCGACCGGCAGCGAGTGCACCAGCAGCAGGTCGCGCGAGAGATAGAGCTTGGAGAGGGAGGTCAGGATGCTGCTGAAGAGCAAGAGCGCGAAGCAGACGATCAGTATCATCGACAGCAGCTTGAGGGCCAGGATGTCGCCGATCTCCTCGACGCCGCGGAAGTGGAGGAGCACGCGCCGGGCGGCGGCGAAAAGCCCGCACCAGAACGCGGCGCCGGAAGCGCCCAGCACCAGCAGGCGGGACCTGCCCCCGGCCAGGCTGCGCGACAGTCCGCGTTTGAACAGGGGCATGATCCGCGGGCGCAGCAAAACGCCGATATCCGCCATCACCGATGTTTTTGGAAACGCTCTGGGCATCGCACGGTCCATCCCGACGGTCGCCGCTAAGCGACCGGGGCTCAGGGGGTTCGCGGGGGACCCGGCTCGTTCGCGGTCAGGTTCAGAAACACCGCCTCCAGGTCCGGGGTGCCGAGGTTCGCCTCCCGCTGCAGATCGGCGGTCGTCCCGGTGGCGATGAGGCGGCCGCGGAAAAGGATGCCGATGCGGTCGCAGATGTCCTCGGCCACCTTCAGGGTGTGGGTCGACATGAAGATGCTGATGCCCTGGTCGGCCAGCTCCCGGAACAGCTTCTTGACCATGATGATGGCCAGCGGGTCGAGCCCCACCATGGGTTCGTCCACGATCAGCACCTCCGGGTCGTGCAGGATGGCCGCCGCCATGATGAGCCGCTGTTTCATGCCGTGGGAGTAGGACTCGATCAACTCGTCGGCCCAGTCGGCCAGGGCGAACCGGCTCAGCGCGGCCGCCGCCTTGTCGGGGAAGCGCGGGGCCGGCACATCGTAGATGTCCGCGGTGAACTTCAAGAACTCCATCCCCGTGAGCTTCTCGTAGAGGTAGGGCCGGTCGGGGATGAAGCCGATCCTGCGCTTGGCCTCCTCCGGGTGCGCCTGCATGTCGATCCCGCAGATGACGACCCGGCCGGCCGTCGGCGCGAGAACCCCGCCCATCATCTTGATGGTGGTGGTCTTGCCGGCGCCGTTGGGGCCGATGAAGCCGAAAATTTCGCCCGCGCGGACCTTTAAGTTGATGCGGTCCACCGCGGTGAACCCGCCGTAGGTCTTGGTGATATCGGTCAGTTCAATCATCCTCCACCACCTCGATCTGCAGCTGTCCCATCACCCCCAGCAGGTCGAACTGCTGCTGCATCGATCCGGTCACCAGACGGATGTGCGTGACATCGGCCGGGAGCTGGTTAAAAAGCGGGTCGGCCGTGACCCATTCGCCCAGAAACAGCAGGTTCCAGGCGTGGTAGTAGAACCTGCCCCGCATGTAGACGAGGCCCGCCTCCACACGGGCCGGGATACCGGCCGCCCGGGCCAGGGCGGCGAAGAGCATGGCGTGCTCGTTGCAGTCGCCCATGCGGTTCTCCAGGGTGGAGAGCGCATCGGGCATGGAGAGCACCGGGCGCTTCTCGATGTGGAGCTGCATCCAGCCCATCAGGCGGCGGGCTTTTTCAAGCGGCGCGAGCTCCGGGTTTTCGCCCAGCGCCGCACGGACGACCGCCCGGATCTTTTCGTGATCGGACTGGATCAACGGCTCCGCACGCAGGAAGACTCTTTCGAACGCGCCCAGCTGCCGGGGGTCGATGCTCGCCGGCAGCTCCTCGAGCGACTCCAGGCGGATGGTGAGGACCCCGTCGACATAGCGCTGGCGGCCTCCCTGCAGGCGCAGGGTCTCGGCGACCGGGCCCTGCAGGCGCAGCCGCAGCAGCGTCGCCCCCTGCGGGTCGGCAATCGGCCGGTCGGGGGTGACCGCGGCCGCCTCCGTCAGGTCCGGGAGCTCCTCGAGGCCCAGCGGCGCCAGGGCCTGTGCGCGGGTGGTTTTTTCGAGCCGCATGCCCAGCAGGCCGCGCTCGCGCAGCAGATCGCCGCTGGCGTCGATCCATGCCGTTTGGACCATCCCGCGGAAGTTCAGGGTGACCCGCGTGGCGCTGACGGTTTCAGCGAACACCTGGAGATCCTCCGGCCCGATGACCTCCACCTGCACCGGCACCCGCGCCAGCGAAGCGGGGTCGAATGCGTCCAGCTCGTAGCGCTTTCCGGGCGTGAGATCGGCGCGGGCCAGCACCTCGGCCAGGGCCGCCACGGGCCGGATCTCTTTGGCGGCCGGGATGTCGATGCGGCCCTGGCTCCCGGCGGATTGGGTGTCGACCGAGAGCGTCCCCCCGGCGAGCCTTCCCCGGGCCGAAAAGCGGAAGCGGCCGGATTGGATGTCGAACTCGAAGTGCTGCAGCGCAAGGCTGCGGTCCAACCCGAAGCGGCTCTTCAACCGGAGCTCCTGGACCATGCCCATCGTGTTGATCCGCATGACCACCGTCTCATCCAAATCGTACCCCGCATCCCCGGGCTGCAGCCGGCGGTGGGCGAAACCGACCTTGCGGTTGTTCTGGAAGATGCTCATCCAGGATTCCCGGGCGGGGTAGACGGCGGCCGCATCGCCCCGCAACCCCCTGGGCCGCGAGGCCACCGCCTCCCAGAGATCCAAGCGGATCCCCAGCAGAACGGCGAAGGCGGCGCCGGCCAGAAGGCCCGCCGCCCGAAACCGGCTCACGGAGGAAGAGGCCATGCCCCACTTTACCACGGTTTCCGCCCAAACCGAAAATGCCGCCCAGTTTTCTGTTGACATTCCGGTTGTTTTCCGAAATAGTGGCAACTGAAACTTTTAGTGGGTATTTGCTGCCTGTGGCCATGTTGTGCTGTAAGATCCATCGAAGCGCCGCCCTCACCGTTCACTGGTGTTGAGGCTTGTCGAGCAGAGCCGTTTTCGGCTCTGCTTTTTTTTTTGGGGGCGTGAGCGGCAGGGTCGCAAACGACAGCTGCCTTATTGACCACCCGTCCACACTTTAAGGACGGTCACCACCAGAACCGTGAGGAGGAGGACAGCATGGCGGAAGGGGTCGTCAAGTGGTTCAACGAGAAAAAGGGCTACGGGTTCATCAAGAAAGAGGATGGGCAGGATATCTTCGTCCATTACTCGGCCATCAAGGGCAAGGGCTTCAAGTCGCTGGTGGAGGGAGACCGCGTGCGCTTTGAAGTTCAACAGGGCGCCAAGGGGCCGGCGGCATCCGACGTGGAGAAGATCGAGGCCTAAGCCTTATTGCAGGTGAGAGCGGTCTTTTCGTAATCCCCCATCCGGGCTCACGCCGGGTGGGGGATTTTTGTTGCTGCGAACCGCCGGAGGTTCTCCTCAGCCGCCCTTCGGCTGCACCCGGCCGAGGAGCTCGCGCGCGTGCTCCAGAGTGACCCGGGTGATTTTTTCGCCCCCCAGCATCCGCGCGATCTCGCGCGTGCGATCTTCGCTGGACAGGGGCGCGATGGCGGTCCGGGTGCGGCCGGAGACCACCTGCTTCGATATTTTGAAATGGTGGTCGGCGAACTTGGCGATCTGCGGCAGGTGGGTGATGCACAGCACCTGGTGGCGCCGGGCCAGGGCGGCCAGGGTGCGGCCGACCACTTCGGCCACGGCCCCGCCGATGCCCGCGTCGACCTCGTCGAAGACGATGGTCGCCACCGATTCGGAGGCCGCCAGGATCGATTTCAGCGCCAGGACCACCCGCGACAGTTCGCCGCCGGAGGCGATCGCGGAGAGCGGTTTGAGCGCCTCCCCGACGTTGGGGGCAATGGTGAACACCGCGCGGTCGATCCCGCTCTCGCTCACGGCGCTCTCCCCCATCACCAGGCTCGGGTCCGTGCCGGCGGCCGCCGGAAGGGGGCTGATCGCCACCGCAAACTGCGTTCCGGCCATTTTCAAAGCGGAGAGCTCCGCGGCCACCTGGGCGGCCAGGCGCTTGGCGGCCTGGCGGCGCTTTTGCGAAAGGGCGGTCGCCTCGGAGGCGATCGCAGCGCGCAGCTGCTGCAGCCGGTCGGCGGCCGCGGCGATGTCGAGATCGAGATGCTCGATGGCGGCAAGCTCCGCGCGGGCGCCGGCAAGCTTTGCCAGCACCGCCTCCAGCGACCCGCCGTGCTTGCGCTTCAGGCGGTTGAGCGTGTCCAGCCGCTGCTCCACCTCCTCCTGGCGCCGGTCGTTGAACTCCACCGAGCGCAGATAGGCGCGCAGGCTCTGCACGAGGTCCTCGATCCGGTAGGTGATCTCGGCGCATGTTTCCGCGCGAGCCGACAGGCCGGGGTCGATGCGCGCGGCCTTTTCGAGGCTCCGGCGCGCCTCGGCCAACCGGTCGGTCGCGGCGCCCGAGGCCCCGTAGAGCAGCTCCAGGCTGCCCTGGACCGCCTCCATCAGAGCGCCGGCGTTTTTCAGCCGCACGCGCTCCTGCTCGAGTTCGAGGTCCTCGCCCGGCGCGATGGCCGCCGATACGATCTCCCGCTCCTGGAGCCCGAGCAGCTCCGCCAGCTCGGCCTGCCGGGCCTGGCGCTGCTTCAAGTCGTTCAGTCGTTTGAGCTGCGGCAGGATCTCGTGGTAGAGGCGCGAGACCGCCTCGCGCCGGGACAAGAGCCCGGCGAACTGGTCCAGGACGAGCAGGTGCTGATCCTCTTTGAGCAGCCCCTGGTGGGCGTGCTGACCGGAGATGCTGGCCAGGTTCTCGGTGACCGCCGCCAGCACCTGCAGGGTCGCCAGGCGGCCGTTGACGTAGACCCGGTTGCCCTCTGCGCGCGCGATGACCCGGCGCACCAGCAGCCCGTCGCCGGTCTCGTAGCCCATGGCGGCGGCCGCGCGGCCGGCCGGGGATTCCGGCCCGATGTCGAAGATCGCCTCCAGCTCCGCCGAATCCGCGCCCGTGCGGATCATCTCCGCCGCCGCCCGGCTGCCCAGGATGAGGTTGACGGCGTTGATGATGATGGACTTGCCGGCGCCCGTCTCGCCGGAGAGGATCGTCAGCCCGGGGGCAAAACGGATGTGCAGGTCGTCGATGATGGCAAAGTTGCGGATCGAGAGCTCTCTCAACATGCCGGGCGCCGTCGCTAGCGGTGTGGGCAACGATCGGGACTGCCGGCCATTATACACAGCCGCGGTTCGAAGTAAAGCGGCCGGCGAACGGAAAACCTTGAAGGATCGGGCCGGAAAATCTATGCTAGGCGGCGGTTGAGACGGGTGTGAGCCCTTTGAGGAAGGGGATGCTGAAACATGGACCGACGGCCGATTCTGGTGATCGCCACCCGCAACCCCGGCAAGACGGCTGAGATCCGGGGCCTGCTGCAGGGGTTTGCGGTCGACATCCGCAGTCTGACCGACTTCGGGCCGATCCCCGAGGTCGAGGAGGACGGTACGACCTTCGACGAGAACGCCTACAAGAAATCCAGCTTCGCGGCGCGGGTGCTCGGGCTCCCGGCGCTGGCCGACGATTCCGGGATCGTCGTGGAGGCGCTGGACGGCGCGCCGGGGGTGCATTCCGCCCGCTACGGCGGGGAGGGGCTCTCGGACGCGGAGCGCTGCCGCAAGCTGCTCGCGGCGATGAACGGCTCAACCCGCCGCCGCGCCGTGTTCGAATGCGTCATCTCCCTGGCCGTGCCCTGCGGACCGGCGCTGACCTACGAGGCCCGCTGCGAGGGGCTCCTGGCCGAGGCGCCCGCGGGGGTGAGCGGGTTCGGCTATGACCCGCTCTTCTACTATCCGCCGCTCGGCAAAACCTTTGCCCAGATGACCCCTGAGGAGAAGAACCGGGTCAGCCACCGGGGCAAGGCCCTGAACGAGCTGCGCGCCGAATTCGGCAAGGTGATCCAATGGATCCGGCGGCACATGCCGCCGGACGACCCCTGGAACCGCATCCCGGATGGAGGCTGCCCCCTGCCGTGTCCGCCCTAAAAGAACCCCTGCTGGCGGTGCTGGTCAGCCGCCGCATGATCGTCGCCGCCCTGATGGGCTTCTCCTGCGGCCTTCCGCTGCTGCTCACCCTCGGGGTGCTGCAGGCCTGGATGACCGAGGAGGGCGTCGACCTCGCCTGGGTGGGCATGATCACCCTGGTGCAGAGCCCCTACTCCTGGAAGTTTTTGTGGTCGCCGGTTCTGGACCGGTTCGCCCCGCCCTTCCTGGGCCGACGGCGGGGCTGGCTGATGATCGTGCAGGTGGCGCTGATGGCGGCGATCATCCTGCTGGGCTTCTCCGACCCCGTGCGGCACCCGGTCTGGATGGCGGCAGCGGCGATGCTGGTGGCATTCTTGAGCGCCACGCAGGACGCCGTCGTCGACGCCTACCGCCGCGAGGACCTCTGCGACGCGGAATTGGGCCTCGGCTCCTCCCTTTACGTCTACGGCTACCGGATCGGGATGTGGGCGGCCGCGGGCGGCGGTCTGATCCTGGCCGACAGCATGCCGTTTTCAAGGGTCTACCTGGTGATGGCCGCCGGGATGGTGCCCGGCGTCCTGACCACCTGGCTGGCGCCGGAGCCGGCGGCGGCTGCCGGGCGCCCGGAGACGCTGCGGGCGGCGGCCTGGCAGCCGTTGGCCGATTTCTTCCGCCGCGACGGCGCGGTGTGGATCATGGCGTTCATCCTGCTCTACAAGATCGGCGACACCATGGCCGCCGCCATCAGCACCCCGTTCTACCTCGCGCTCGGCTACTCCAAGTCCGAGATCGGCGCCGTGGTCAAGCTGCTCGGCGCCTGGGCGACCATCGCCGGCGGAGTTGCGGGCGGCATCCTGATGCTGAAAACTGGCATCCACCGCAGCCTGTGGGTGTTCGGAGCGCTGCAGGCGGTCTCCACCGCCGGGTTCGCCGTGCTGGCCCGCATCGGCTACAGCCTGCCGGCGCTCTCGGCGGTGATCGGCTTCGAGAGCATCACCGGCGGCATGGGAACCAGCGCCTTCGCGGCGTTCATGGCCAGCCAGACCAACCGCAAGTTCACCGCCACCCAGTATGCGCTGCTCACCAGCGTCATGGGTCTGCCGCGCGTGCTGGCCTCGGCCCCGACCGGTTTTGCCGCCACGCTCATGGGCTGGGAGGGGTTTTTCATCTTCTGCACCCTGGCCGCCGCACCGGGCCTGCTGATCCTGTTGCGCATCGCCCCCTGGCGCGGGGCCCCTTCGGGCCCTGGAGCCGCTGAAGCGCGGCGCCGCTGAACCGGTTGCTTTCGAGAGGGCTTGCTGATAGGTAGCCTCCATCCATCAAACGGCCGAATGATCGATCCTTATGACTGACGATCGTCCCGAAAAAAGCGCCATCGAACGCATGCGGGCGCTTCAAGAAAACCGCAGCGCGATCCTCGCGCTGCCCCCCGCGCAGGCGTTGGACCGGATTCTCTCCGACCCCCAGCCGGCCGCGCTGGTGCACTCCTTCCCCGACACCGATCTCTACCTCCTGATCCACGACATCGGCCCCGAGGATGCCCTGCCGCTGCTGGCCCTGGCCTCCGACCGGCAATGGGACCACGTGGTCGACCTCGAGAGCTGGGAGCGCGACCGCATCCAAAACAGCCAGCTTACCCGCTGGCTCAGCCTGCTTCTCGAGGCCGACCCCCGGCGCTTCATCCGCTGGTTTTTGACCCAGCGGCTCCATTTCGTGGAGTTCTATCTCTTTCACAACCTCGAGGTGCGCGTGCGCGAGCACGACCAGGACCCCTCGGATTTCGGCGACGATTTTTTCACGCTGGACAATGTCTATTACCTGCGGTTTCTGAAACTGCCCCCCGCCGCCGAGGGCGCCACCATCGGCGAGGAGCAGCGCCGGCAGTTCCTGAAGCGATTCATCGAGCGCCTGGCGGCGCACGACCACCTCGTTTTCCAGAACGTGCTGTTTGAGGCCTCGCACGTCCTCCCGGCCGAAGCGGAAGAGCAGGAGTACCGCTGGCGCAACGTGCGGCTGGCGGAGAAGGGGTTTCTGCCCTTCGACGAGGCCGTCGGGATCTACCAACCGGTGAGGCCCGGAGATTTGAAGCGGCGGGTTCTCAAGGACCCGCCGCCCCCGCGGGGGGAGGCCGCCCTGCTCCCGGTGCCGGCGCTCCCCCTGCGTGCGATCGGCGCGGACAACCATTTCAGCCGCGCCCTGGCCGCGCTCGAGCCCAACGACGCGCTGCCCCGCATCCAGTGGGAGTTCAGCAATCTTTGCAACCAGATCGTCGTGGCCGACCGCAAGAGCATCCGGGGGCGCGAGGAGCTGCGCGAGGTCGTGACGAAAGCCTGCGGCTTCCTCCGCATCGGGCTGGAGCGGCTGGGGCACCCGGAAAAGGAGCTTGAGCCTTCCCGGGCCGCGCAGGAGCTGACCCGCTATCCGCTCGACCAGCTCTTCCGCTTGGGCTTCGGCGCCGCCCTCGAGCTCAAGTGGCGGGCGGAAAAGTGGCTCGCCGCCTGCTGGTTCGGCCGCTCCGGGCTGCGGCTGACCTTCTGGGGCGAACAGTGGATGGGGGTGCTGGGGGGGATCCTGCTCAAAAAACCGCTTTTTTACGACGACTACCGCACGGGCCGGCTGTATCGCGAATTCGCCTCCACGCAGGACATCGCCGCCGCCGAGCGCATTCTGCAACAGGCCCAGGAGGTCGATCACCTCTTTTCGGTGATGCGCATCCGCTTGAAGCCCCCGAGCCGGTACGGCTTTCTGACCTGGAAAAACCTCCTGCTCACGCTGTGGGCCCGGCAGCGGCTGGGGATGACGGAGCAGGAACTGACCCCGCTGGGGCTCAAACCGTTCAGCCGCTTTTTCAACGAGCTGCTGCCGGGAGCCCCGCCTGCCTCCGGCGAGCCGCGGCGGATTGCGGATTCCATGAAAGCCGAATTCGTTCAATGGCTGGCGCGCGCGACGGGGCTCAAGGAGTTCGAGATTGGCGCGAAGCTGGGGCCGGTCTTCGAGGAGTTGTTCGCGGAGATCGAGGCTGAATACGGCCGCGTGGCGGTCGAAGACCTCGACCCGCGGTTCGTGCAGCTGTTTTTGCTGAAACATTCGGATTAGTGCCGATCCATAAACGGCGTCTTTCGGCCCAAGCCGGCGTTCTCGCTCTTCGCAATCCTCGGCGTGGATACACGACGCCTGCGGTTGCGAAATCACTGCGGCCTTGGCCTGAACCGGAATCCACCATTTCTGGGTGGGCACGAATTAACACAGAGGGCGCCTTCGCGATGAGCTTTTCACTCCAACACACAAAGGCCGTTCTGACCCTTCTTGCCTTGCTGGGCGCGGCCGTCAGCCCCGCCACCCTCGAGGCGGCCAATTTCCTCTTTTCATGGAACGCCGGGGCAGATCCCTCCATCGCCGCCTACGGCATCTACCAGCGAACCGGAAGCTCCGCCTACGAGCGGGTAGGGCAAGTCCGGGTGAGGGAGCTCGCCGACCCGGCCAGGCCCAGCTATCTAATGACCGGCTTGAACGACGGCGCCACTTACTGGTTCGCGGCCACTGCGATTTTATCTACCGGCGCCGAAAGCGAGCTTTTCGGCCAAACCTGCATCACGGTCGATGGCGACGTCCTCCAGTGCCGCGACGATGAGGACACCACCGCCAGCGTTTACATCAGCTGCTTCATCAGCGCGGCCGGCGGCGATTTTTTCCGGAAAACCGCCCGGCGCTGATGCAGCAACACATTCAAAGGGCGGCGCTTTAAAGCGCCGGCCCGCACCGGGGCGGGCGAACGGGCGGCAGCCCGCGCGCCGGTGAAGGCCAACCGAAGAGGAGGAAACGGATGAAAAAAACGCTTTCGGTGGTTGCGGTTCTGCTGCTCGCTCTTCCCGCAATGGCGGCCGACTGGTCTTTTTACGGCAGCCAGCGGATGAGCACCTTCTACGTGCACCAGGACTTCGGGGACGGCACCGTGAACGGCAATGACGACGACTGGGGGCTGAACTGGAATTTTCAGACCAACTCGCGCATGGGCGCCAGGGTCAGGGCCGACAAGGTGAGCGGCCAGATCGAGCTGGCCTTGCGGGCCGCCAACAACGGCGACGGGGGCGATGAGGGAGTCACCACCCGGCGCGCCTTCGGCGTGTGGAGTTTCGCCGACGGCGCTGCGCTGAAGGTGGGCAAGGACTACTCCCCGGTCTCTCAGCTTTTCTCAAACCAGGTGTTCAACAACGACGACGACCTGGAGGGCAGCGGCGCCTTCCACGGCCGCCGCCCGGCGGGCTTGAGCCTGATCATCGGGGGCTTGGAGGTCGCACTGCTCAACAACCCCCTCAAGACCTCCACGGGGCAATTTCCCGCCGACAGCGACCCCGACTATAACCTGCCCAAGGTCGAGGCCCGCTATGCGCTCAAGCTGGACAGCTTCACGGTGACCCCGTTCGCAGGCTTCAATTACTTCCGCATCTCCGACACCCCGGCCACCCGGGCGGCCGGGACGCTGACCGGCGACGCCGACATCACCTCCTACGTGGCCGGCCTGAACATCAAAGCCATCTTCGGCGCCTTTTCCGCGACGGTGGAGGGCACCTATGGCCAGAACTGGAGCAACGCCAACTGGAAAAACGGCTACAACGCCGTCACCGCCAGCCAGGCAACTCTCAAAAGCACCGGCGGCAGCACCAACGACGCCGACAGCTTCATGCTGGGGATCGTGTGCGGCTTCAAGGCGACCGACCGCCTGAAATTCGAGCTCGGCGCCGCCTACCGCAGCGACGACCCCAACAGCCCCGGCTCCAAGGAGGACACCTTCTGGCAAAGCTACCTCCAGGCCGTCGTCACGCTGGCACCGGGCGTCTATCTGGTCCCGGAGGCGGGCTATCAGGACTTCATGGACAACACCGCCGGCAACGACGAAGGCTATACCTGGTACGCCGGGGCCAAGTGGCAGATCGATTTCTGATGGTGGATCCGCTCGCGAACCGGCGGCGGCCGGGCAGGGTTTCGGGGCTACTCGGTTTGGGAGTGCCTGCGAACCAGGCGAAGCGTGTTGCCGATGACGCTCAGACTGCTCAAGAGCATGGCGCAGACGGCGACCAGGGGCGAGAGCAGCCCGCTCATGGCCAGCGGAACCCCGAGGGCGTTGTAGACGAAGGTGAGGGTCAGGTTCTGGCGGATCGTGCGGTTGACCTCGCGGGCGAAGTCGAGAAAGGCCGGGATCTGACCCGGGTCGGAGCGCATCAGGGTTGCATCGGCCACCTCCCTGCCCAGGCTGCCGCCCGCAAAGACCGCCAGCGACACGTCGGCCTTGGCCAGGGCGGGGGCGTCGTTGACCCCGTCGCCCACCATGGCAACCCTCCGGCCGCGGCGCTGAAGATCGGCCACGAACGCGGCCTTCTCCTCGGGCAGCTGATCGCCTCGGGCCTCGGCGATCCCCAGCCTGCGGCCGATGGCCCGCGTGGCTTCGGTTCCATCCCCGGATACCAGACACAGGCGGTAGCCGCGCTGCTTTAACCCGGCGATGGCCGCCTCGATCCCGCTGCGCAGCTCGTCGCCGAAAACAAACACCGCGGCCGGCCGGCCGGCCACCG
The DNA here is from genome assembly GCA_025454255.1 of Desulfobacterales bacterium. Taxonomy (GTDB): domain Bacteria; phylum Desulfobacterota; class Desulfobacteria; order Desulfobacterales; family SpSt-501; genus SpSt-501. The sequence continues at coordinate 14,441 of JALOOU010000059.1, forward strand.
CCAGGAAAACGCGGGAATTCCCGGCCGGCTCCATCGGTGCCGCCCCGATCCGCCCCGCCCGGCCGGCAAACTCTTCGGCCACGAACCCGGCGGACCCGATCTTGACCTCAACGCCCCGCCAGATTCCCATCACGCCGTTTTCGGCGCGGTAGACCGCCGCCAGCGGCTCGGGCCGCAGCAGACGGTCCCGCGCCTCGCGCACGATTTCGGACGCCATCGGGTGGTCCGCATCCTGTTCGAGCCCGGAGGCGATCGCCAGGGCCTGGGCCTCCCCGATCGCGCCCGACGGCAGGATCCGCAGCAGCCGCCACTGCCCGCGGGTGACCGTGCCGGTCTTGTCGAGCACGACGGTATCCAGATGCTCCGCGGCCTCGAACGCGGAAAACTGCCGCACCAGCATCCCTTGACGCGCGGCCAGCGCCACGCCGGCAGCGCGGGCCAGCGGGATCGCGACCCCCAGCGCGCAGGGGCAGGCGATCACGGTGACGGTCACCGCCCGCAGCACGGCCTCCTCGAGCCCGGCCCCCCGCCATCCCATGACAAGGCCGGTGGCCGCCGCCGCTATCACGATGGCCGGCACGAACCACTGCAGCCACTTTTCGGTGCGCCCTTCCACGGGGGTTTTCATGGAGAGGGTTTTCTGGACGACGGCGATCATTTGACCCAGGGTGGACTCCTCGCCGACGCGGCCGGCGCAGACCGTTAACTGGCCGCTGCGTACCCGGCTGCCGCTGCGGACCGGATCGCCCGGTTTTTTGGCCAGCGGCAGGGGCTCGCCGGAGAGGGCCGACTCGTCCGCTGTGCCGCTGCCGCTGACGACCACCCCGTCTGTGGCGACGACCTCGTTTGCGAGCACGCGAAAGAGATCCCCCGCGGCCAGCTGCCGGGAGTTCGCGAAGCGGCCGTCCGGGAAGGCGTCGCTGATGATCCGCACCTTGGCCGGCATCAGGCAGAGGAATTGCTCCAGCCCCTCCAGCACCCGCTGCTTGGCCCGGTGCTCGAGCATTTTTCCTAAGAGCACCAGGGTCACCAGCATGCAGGCCGTGTCGAAGTAAAGATGGATGCTGCCGGCCCGCAGGTTGACGAGGCTCAGGCCGAAGGCGCTCAGCGCGCCGACCAGGACCAGGGTCTCCATGCCGAAGGCCGCCCGGGGCAGCCCGAGCCAGGCGCGTTTCAGCAGCGGGTGGCCGCCGTAGCCGATCACGACCGCCGCCATCACGGCCGTCGGCCAGCCGATGCTGGCCGCGGAGTCGGCGGAAAGCTCCGAAAAAAAACCGAAATAGAGGGCGAAGGAGAGCATCATGACATTCATCGTGAGAAAGGTCGACACTCCGAAACGGACCCAGGCGCGCCTGTGGTGGTCGGCCGCAGCGTTCTCCCCGCCCGAGTCGCTGACGCGGTAGCCGTAGGAGCCGATGACGGCGGTCAGCCTCCCCGGCGAGGTGCGCACGGGGTCGTAGCTGGCGCTGAGCCGGTCGGTGGCGAAGTCGCAGACGGCGGAGACCACCCCCGGCTGCCCGCGGAGGACGGTCTCGATCAGCCAGGCACAGGCCGGGCACCACATGCCGTCGATTTTAAAGCTCAGATGCAGCACCCCTGCCCGAGACGACGAATCTGCATGCGGCTCGCCGGGGGCCGGCGGCGCTGCGGGGAGAGGCCGGCGCAGGAGATCCTCCTCGGTGCGGGGGATGATCCCGCTCTCCTGGCATTTGCGGAAGAGCTCGGTTTGACGGAAGGCGGCCGGGTCGGCCGCGCCGGATGCCTGCATCAGAATGGAGAACACCTGGCGGCAGCCCGTGCAGCAAAACGCGTAGGAGCGGTCGGAAAATGCGGCCTCCACGCGGCCGGCGCCCAGACGCAGGCCGCACAAGTCGCACGCGGTGCGTGCGGAAACGGACGGGTCGGTGGCGGGCCGGATGTTCGGCATGCGGAATGGCTCAGATCAGCGGCGCAGCCCAAGCGATTTCACGTAGGCGACCACGCTCCAGCGGTCCTCCACCGTGACGGTGGTTTCGAGCGCAGGCTGCCGACCGCCGGGGATCCCGTAGCTGACCGTGTGGAAAAGCTCGCCGGTCGGCTTCGACTGGACCATCTCGCCGCGCAGATCGGTCGGCAGCGGCTTGAAGCTCTGGCCCACCGTGCCTTCGCCGTTGTGCTCGAGGCCGTGGCATTGGGCGCAGAAGGTGAAGTAGACCGCCTTCCCGCGGGCGATGACGGCGGCCTCATCGAGCGCCACCGGCGATGCAAGCTGCGCTGCGGGAGTGCGGCGGTAGAGGGCATCCCCGCCGGAAACGGGCACGACTCCGGCGGGCATGATCGGCAGCGGCTCCTCGTGCGGCTTGACCGCCGGAGTTTCACGCATGCGCCCGTAGCGGAAGTCGTTGTCGTAGAACGTCAGCAGGTGGAAGGCAGCCACCCCGCCGGCGGCCACGACGAGCAGAATGGCCAGGAGCTTCTTCATGGCACCCCCTGGATCGGCAGAATCTTCTTGGGGTAGGCCTCTCCGCCCTGGGGGGCCCGCACGTGCTGGGGATAGGGCAGCGGCGGATACATGGCATAGGGCGACTCGCCGTAAACGTCGGGGACCGGGCGGTAGTCCCAGTCCGGCTGGCCGAGGTCGCCGATCACCGTGTAGGCGAGCCACCCCTGGAAGAAGACAACCCCCAGCATGGCCGCCACCAGCAGCCAGGTTCTCGCCGTCGATACGCCGTGTTCCGGATGCATGCTCAGATTCTCACCCCCAGCACTCCGATCAGGATGATGTAAAGCAGGGACCAGAGGATGGTCCCGGCGATGGTCAGGGTCAAGAATAGGGGAAAGGGGGCGTTTCTCCCCTGAATGCCGCCGGGATACTCTTCGATGATGCGCTGCATTCGCTCCGCAGACCCCTTGCGCCGCGTGGCGCGGTAGCCGAGCGCGGCCGCGAACAGGAAAACGAACGCCAGCGCCGGGAACAGGTACAGGACGAAATGCTGGATGTTCAAGACGTCGAAAATGCGCATGGTCTCCTCGCGCGCGCGCCTAGCGGGCCTGGGTGAGGGCGAACACGATCGCCGTGGCGCTGGCGGCCAGACCGCAGCAGGCGAGCGCAAACAACCCCACGGTTTCGATCCGCCCCTTGCGGGTCAGCTTGGCCGCCGGGGCGCTCGCCCGCTGCTCCAGCGGCAGATACCGCGCCCGCTCCTGGTCTTTGAACTGCCCGCGGTTCAGCGCCCAGAAAAAGACACCCAGGCTCACCGCAAACCCGACCGCCATGTAGGCGATAAAGTATGGAAAGTACATAGCGACACCCGCTTGGATCTTATTTTTGGGCCCTGAACCGGAGCGCCTGGTTGCGAGTCAGTGGCATTCTGTCTTTTGAACTCCGACTCGCCGCTCGTTGCTCGTCACTCTTCCGTCAGGGCTCCCACGCCGCATCGATGCCCCTCGGCTCATGGTTGGCATCGCTCTGGTTGATGAAATAGTGGGCGATGTAGTCGCCCACCTCCCAGATCTTCTGGGACTCGAGATCGCGCTTGAAATAGGGCATGGCGGTGCCGGTGATCCCGTTCATGAGCTGGTAGTAGATGATGCCGCCTGAGATCTCGCGCCCTGTCAATGTAGTGAAGTTGAGCGGCGGCGGATAGATCCAGGGCTGGGCCGGGCCCATCCCGTCTCCGATCGGGCCGTGGCAGCCGATGCAGTAGTACTGGTAGATCCTGTGGCCGCGCTGCAGGGCGGCGGCCGAGGTCGGGTAGGGGTTGGGGATGCTGCGCCAGCCCTCCGGCACCTGCTCGGCCAGCCAGCGCGCGTTGGCCTCCACCCCGGCCTCGTAGGCCTTGATCGATTCGGCTTTCCAGTGCTTCTGGCGTTCCATGCGCCGGTCCGCGGCCTTGAGGCCCAGGCTCTGCACGTAGCGCGTCAGGGTGTCGATGCGCTCCGTTCCGAGCCACTCGAACGGCGGCATGAGCGAGCTGGGCCGGGTGTAGCGCGGGTTGATGAAATGGGCGATGTGCCAGTCGTCCGGGTGCTCTCCGCCGGCCTGTGAGAGGTCGGGGCCGGTGCGCTGCGAGCCCAGTTGAATGGGCTCGTCGGCGATGTAGTCGCCCGACTGGGCGATGCGCTCCGAGCCCATGTCCCAGTCGAAGGCGCGGATCGACTGGCTGTGGCAGTAGACGCATCCGTTCTGGATGTAGATCAAACGCCCGGCCTCCTCTTCGGCCGTTCGCGCCCGGAAGATCTCCGAGGGGGTCCGGTCCTGCTGGGCGTAGGGCCAGTAGACCATGGTCAGCGCGATGGCCGCCAGCAGCGATAACACGCCGACCAGGATGACGGCAGGGGTCATTCTCATGCAGCGGCTCCGCGGTTGAAATAAAGGGATCGGGCCACGTTGTAGAGCCCGGTGTAGGCCCCTACCATGATGAGCAGCCCCAAGGAGAGCCGGGTGATGAAGTAGGGCTGAAGCCCCGGAAGGGTCCGGTAGAGAGTCTCCCCGTTGTACCAGGCCTGGCCCTGGATCAGCCCCACGATGGTCAGCACGATGGAAAAGCCCGTGATCCCGATCAGCACGAGCCAGTACTGGAAGTCCGCCAGGAAACGGCTGTGCAAGGGGCGCCCGGTGATCCGCGGCAGGATGAAGTAGAGCCCGCCCAGGGCCGTCACGCCGGCGAAGCCCAAGACCCCCATGTGGGCGTGGCCGACCACCCAGTTGTTGAAATGGGTGATGCGCTGCACGTCCGGCAGGGCCATCATGGAGCCTTGGATGTTGACGAAGAAATAGTATATCGTGCCCGTGAAGATGAACTTGGCGCCGATATCGGCGTGGACGTCGCCGAGCTTGCCCTTGACCGTGTACCAGATGTTGATCAGAAAAACCATGACCGGGATGACCATGGCGACGCTGTCCACGATGGAGATGGTCTTGAGCCAGGTCGGCACCGGGACCTGCAGCAGGTGGTGGGTCCCGATGTGGGTGTAGACGATGATCAGCGACCAGAAGCCGATCAGCGACAGGGTGTGGCTGTAAAGCGGGCTGCGGGTGGCGATGGGCAGCACGTAGTAGGCCACCGCGAGCGCCATGGGCGAGAGCAGCAGGCCGAACACGTTGTGGCCGTAGAACCACAGCAGGATGGCGTCCGGGATCCCGGCGAGCGCGCCGGTGTCCGGTTTCCAGACCACGTTGCCCAGCAAATAGGTGCAGGCCGTCAGCACGACGGCGGCGGCGGCATACCAGATGGAGACATAGAGGATCGGCTCGGTCCGCCGCCGGATGGTCATCAGGAAGTTGACGATGACCAGGCCGAAGCTGATCACGATCATAATGTCGACCAGCCACGGCAGCTCGGCATATTCGCGCCCCTGGCTGTAGCCGAGGGCGACCCCCGCCATACCGGCCGCGACGCTGATGTTCCAGAACACCGCCGAGAAAACCCCCAGCCGCTCGCTGTAGAGCCGGGTCCTCAACAGCCGCGGGATGTAGTAGAAGGCGGCGGCGATGAGCCCCGGTGTGACGAAGCCGAAGAGGACCGCGTTGACGTGCATCGGCCGCACCCGGCCGAAGTGGATGTACTCGACGTTGGCCATGAAATCCGGCGCCACCAGGTAGCCGGCGGCGATCATGCCGAAGGTGGTGGCAAAGGCGAACCACATGGCCGAAGTCAGCGTGAAGGCCTTGGCCGTCTGGTTGCCGTGCGCGGTGCTCTCTTCAGCTGGGCTCACTTCGAACTCCTGTTTACGAGTCGCCCGGGATGGCGATTGCGTTTTCTATTCACCGCCGCGCTGCGCCCGGCAGCCGACATCCAAGCGCGAAAGGCAGCGCCACGCAGAGGTCGGCTGCCCGGTGCAGCGCGGCTTAGTTGTGGCACGTGATCCAGCAGTCCACGCTGGCCTTCTTCGCGTGGTGGCACTCCAGGCAGTAGCCCATGCGCCAGATCTTCTGCGGCAGCCGCTGGGAGTGGCTGACCTCGCCGTGGCACTCCTCGCAGGCGACGGCGCTGTTGATGTGCCGCTGGTGGTTGAACACCACGTGTTCGGCGACGTAGTTGACCTTGACCCAAGGGGTCGGGGTATCGGTGTTGAAATACTGGTGCTCCTTGCGGATCCAGGGAAACTCCGGGATGATGTAGGCGTGGCAGTGCAGGCACTTCTCCACCGGCGGCATGCCCGGAAAATTCGAATAGGCCACATACGGGTGGCAATACTGGCACTGGATCAGCTTCACGCCGCTGTGGACGTTGTGGCTGAAGGGGATCGGCTGCTCCGGCCCGGCCGGCTGGGGCCAGACGTAGAAAAAATAGAGAAACGCGGCGATGGCGGCAACGGTGCCCAGGCTGATCAGGACTGCGGCTCGGGTTCGCTCGGGCATATCGTTCTTTTCCGGTTGCATCGCGCGCCCTTCAGCCCTTCGTCGACCGGGCCGAGGGCATCAGCTCCGGGAAGGTCCGCAGCATGGCGGCAACCGCCATCACCATCAGACCCAGAAACCCTAAGAACACGACGGCATCGCTCAGGTCCAGCGGCAGTTCGACGGCGCCGTGGTTCAGCGGCGGGCCCACCAGCAGCAGGAGCTCCAGCCACAGCCCCACGATCACCAGGCTGCAGAGGGCCAGGACCGCCGCGGGGAGGGTTTTGACGCGTTGGTTGATCAGGAGGATGAAGGGGATCATGAAAACGATGATGAAAACGGTCCAGGCCAGCGGCCGCCAGGGCGGCAGCAAGGTCCGCAGGATCACGTAATACGTCTCCTCCGGGATGTTGCCGTACCAGATCACGGTCAGCTGAACGTAGAAAAAGTCGGCCCACAGCAGGCAGAAGGCGAAGAAGAGCTTGCCGATGTCGTGGAAGTGGCGGGGATCGAGCCCCGAGTGCCGGCCCTGCCGCAGCGCCACCACGGCGGCAAGGATGATCAGCCCGCCCAGCCCCAGGTAGAAGGCCTTGACGAAATGATAGGCGCCGAAAAGGGTGGAATACCAGTGCGGGTCCATGCTCATGACGAGGTCGAAGCCGATCAGGCTCAGCACCAGGGCGAAGAGAAAGCAGTAAAGCCCGGCCCAGCGGGTCATGCGGCCGCGGATGCGCTCGGCCTCGGCCGGGCTGTCCGGCGCGCTGCCGGCCAATAGGCGCCGGAGGCCCGATCGGATCGGCGCGGACCCGATCCTCAGCCGCAGGGCCTGGCGCAGGAACATGAAGCCGACGCCGTAGAGGATGAGCAGGCCGGCCCCGTTGCGGGCCATGACAAAGGGCACGTTCAACCAGGACTCCTTGCCGTGCAGGTCCGCGTGCACCCAAGGAAAGACATGGGGGCCGCCGAAGACCAGGAGCAGAAAAAGCACAAAGGAGACCGGGAAGAAGCCGGCGAAAGCCCCCGAGAGCCCCTCGAGCGGCCCGCTCCAGCGCGCGGCCGTGATTCTCGTCACGGCCGCAAACAACACGGCCCCCTGCGCCAGCGAGGACCACAGCAGAAAATTGATCAGATAGGCCTGCCAGGCCCGGCCGGGGTGCTCGCCCGCGGCGCCGAACAGGAAAGCGGCCGTCCCGGCGGCGGCCAGCAGGGCCGCCGGGACCCACACCCCTCTCCCGGGGGCGGACGCACAGATCGATGCGGCGCGCGTGTTCATTCGAAGGCCCTGACCTCCCCCCCCTTTTCCCTGAAGAACTCCATCAGGTCGGCCCGGCGGCCGGCCTCGCAGGCGGCGAGCACCCCGAAGTGCTCGCCCGAGCAGCGCGGGTCGTACAGCGCAAGCCCCCGGGGGTCCGGCAGCCGCGCACACAGGAGCAGCCCGATCACGTTGCCGAAGACCGAGAAGAGGATCGTGAACTCGAAGCCCACGATGAAGAAGGGGATCAGGGAGACGATCGGCTTGCCGCTGACGATGAGGCTCCACTGGGTCGAGGTGAAGATCGCCAGCGCGAAGCCCGCGAAGAAACCGAAGATCCCGCCCGCCAGGGTGAACCAGCCCACCCGGCTCTTCTTTGGCCCCAGCGCCTCCAAGATCCGGTGGCTCGGCACCGGGCTGTGGGCGCGCCGGAAACGGAAACCGGCGGCCGGCAGCTCCGCGATGACCGCGGCCGCCCTGGCCTCGTCGCGGAAAAGCCCCATGACATGGGCCTCAGTCGGCATGCGTGAGGGTCTCCTTCATCTCGGTCATGGAGACCGAGGGCAGGTGCTTGCAGAAGAGCAGGAACAGAAAGAAGAAGAGGCTGAAGCTGCCGATCATGATGCAGTACTCCACCAGCCGGGGCGCATACAGCCCCCAGGCGTGGGGGGCGAAATCGTGGGCGACGCCGCCGATGATGATGACGAAGCGCTCCCACCACATCCCGAAGTTGACCACCAGCGAAATCGCGAAGAGCCAGGGGATGTTCGTGCGCACGCTCTTGACCAGAAAGAGCAGGGGCACCAGAACGTTGCAAACGGCCATGAAGTAGAGCCCGTAGGCGTACTCGCCCATCGCGCGCCAGCGGAAGGACTCCCACTCGACCGGGTTGTGGCTGTACCAGGCGATGAAGTACTCCGGGGATCATCAGGGTCAAGACCATGGCCAGGCCCGAGTGGATGGCGCCGGCCACGAAGTAGGGGGCGAAGATCGTGGTGTGCCAGCCCGGGACGATCCCCAGCGCGAAGTCCCAGGAGACGACGCTGTGCACCGAGATCACCAGCGGGGTGGCCAGCGCGGCGAAGAAGAGATACCCGCGGCCGTAGTTCAACCACTGGTGGTGGGCCCCGGTCCAGCCCAGGGAGAGCGCACGGAAGATCCGGTGTTTCGTCCCCGTCGAACGGTCGCGCACGACGGCTAAATCCGGCAGCAGCCCCGTATACCAGAAGAGCGAGCTCACGGTGAGATAGGTGCTGATGGCCACCACGTCGAACATGAGCGGGGAGAGGAAGTTGGGCCACAGCAGCCGCTGGTTGGGGATCGGCAGCATGTAGTAGACCTGCCAGACCCGGCCGAGATGGATGAAGGGGAAGAGCCCGGCGCAGCAGACCGCGAACACGGTCATGGTCTCGGCCGCGCGCGCGATCGGGTTGCGCCAGCCGGCGCGGAACAGGTGCAGGATGGCCGAGATCAGGGTCCCGGAGTGGGCGATCCCCACCCAGAAGACGAAATTGATCAGGTAGGTGCCCCAGGCCACCGGTATGTTCTGGCCGCCCACGCCGATGCCGGTTGCTATCTGGTAGGTCCAGGCGACCGCCCCCAGCAGCACGCCGCAGAGCATCAGCGCCACCGCCGCCCAATAGGATCTGCGCGGCGGCGTTAAGGTGTTGAGCACCGTCTGGTCGATCGTGGCGTATGTGAGCTCGGTCATGGCTTCAAAGGTTCAGGGTTCAAAAAAAGTGAACTTCAACGTTGAACTCCCACGCATAATTCTTCTTTGGAAACACCCCGACGGCTTCACCCAATGACCGGATTCAAGGCGCGCGAACCCAGCCGAGCGAGGCGTACTTCAGGTACGCCGCAGCGAGCGCGGGGTGATGCGCAACACAGAAGCCGATCTTTCGGTGCAGCCGTCATATCTCGTGCAGGACTTTTTTAAGATAGATCACCGCCGGCTTGGTGTTCAGGTAGCCCATGGCCTGGTAGGCCCGGGGGTCCTCCGCCAGCCGGCGCACGCGGCTTGCCTTGTCCATGAGGCTGCCGAACACCAGGGCCCCCGTCGGGCAGGTCTGCACGCAGGCGGGGACGATTTCGCCGTCTCTGATCGGCCGCTTTTCGTTCTTGGCCCGGGTGCGCGCGGCCTTGATGCGCTGGATGCAGAAGGAGCACTTCTCCATGACGCCCTTGCTGCGCACGGTGACGTCCGGGTTGAGCTGCAGGTTCATGGGCTCGGGCCACTGCCAGTCGAACCAGTTGAAGCGCCGCACCTTGTAGGGGCAGTTCTGGGAGCAGAAGCGGGTCCCGATGCAGCGGTTGTAGATCTGGTTGTTGATCCCCTCGGCCGAGTGGTGGGGGGCGTAAACCGGGCAGACCGATTCACAGGGGGCGTTGTCGCAGTGCTGGCAGAGCATGGGCAGAAACATCACCCGCTCCATGCGCCGCTCGTCGTGGTAGCGCACGATCTCCAGCCATGCCATC
>JALOOU010000188.1 GCA_025454255.1 Desulfobacterales bacterium
CTACTTCGACGTCCTCAAATCCAAACTGCGCTGGAGCGGCGGAAGGGTTTAAGAAAGAGAGTTTCGTGTTTGGTGTTTTGTTTCTGGTGTTTGGTGAATAGGTGATTGGGGTATTGGTTGAATGGATGCTTGTGTTCGGTTGATCTCTTTAAATTTTAGGCATTCTAGCGCATTATAGGCATTGCTGCTCCTGCTCCGACTTTTTCTACCCCGACTCCGACTGATCCCTTCTTTTCACTCGTTACTCGTTACTCGTTACTCGTTACTTTTTCCTTTTCCCTCGGACCCTCGGACCCTTGGCCCCTCGGACCCTTCCTTTTCTCGTTACTCGTTACTCGTTACTGATCTTCATGCGTTACTCGTTACTATTTTTTTCCACTCCGACTTTCATTTTACCGGTTATGGCAGGCAACCCGGCGGCCGGGGGCGATTTCGCGGAATTCGGGCAGCTGCTGCGAGCAGAGCGGACGGCTTTCGCGGCAGCGCGGGTGAACGCAGCCGAAAGCAGGGCCTGGGTGTAGGGATGCAGGGGGTCGCGGTAGAGCTCCGCCTTCGGCGCCAGCTCCACCAGCCGGCCCAGGTACATGACGGCCACGCGGTCGGCCAGGTACTCCACCAGCCGCAGGTCGTGGGAGATGAAGAGGTAGGTCAGCTGGAATTCGGCCTGCAGGCTCTGCAGGAGGTTGATCACCTGGGCCTGGATTGACACATCCAGGGCCGAGACCGGCTCGTCGGCCAGGAGCAGCCGCGGGTTGAGGGCCAGGGCCCGGGCGATGACGATCCGCTGCCGCTGCCCGCCGGAAAATTCGTGCGGGAAGCGCCGGGCGTGCTCGGGCAGGAGCCCGACCACCTCGAGCAGCCAGTTGACCCGCCCCCGGCGCTCACCGAGGGACCCGATGCCGTGAATGTCGAGCGGCTCACCGATCAACTCTCCCACCCGGCGGCGCGGATTCTCCTCGCCGTTGAACAGCACCCGGCCTCCCGTCGCCTCCTCCAGGCGCAGGAGCACCCGGCCGAGAGTGGACTTGCCGCAGCCGCTCTCGCCCACCAGGCCGAAGACCTCGCCCGCCGCCACGCTGAAAGAGACCTCCTCTACCGCCCGCACTTTGCCGCGGCGGCGCGAGAACCCCGCCCCCTTGAGGGAATAGTGCTTGGCAAGCTGTTCGGCCACCAGGATCGGCTGCGCCATGGCTTTACTCCAGCGGCTTCCAGCAGCGGGCATAGTGGCCCGGCGCGATCTCGCGCCACGGGGGCTCTTCGCGGCAGGTGTCGTGCCGCCTGAAACAGCGCTCCTGGAAGGCGCATCCCGGCGGCAGGTCGACCAGGCTCGGCACCACGCCCGGGATGGGCTTGAGCCCGCCGGGCCGGCCGCCGGCCCGCGGCAGGGAGTTGAAAAGCCCCACGGTGTAAGGGTGCGCCGGCCGGCCGAAGAGCGCCTCCACGCCGGCGCTTTCGACGGATTTGCCGGCGTACATCACCGTCACATGGCGGCAGATCTCGGCCACCACCCCCAGGTCGTGGGTGATGAGGAGCACCGACATGCCGAACTCCTGCTTCAGTCGGGCGATCAAATCCAGGATCTGGGCCTGGATGGTGACATCCAGGGCCGTGGTCGGCTCGTCGGCGATCATGAGCGCCGGCCGGCAGGCGAGCGCCATGGCGATCATCGCGCGCTGGCGCATCCCGCCCGAGAACTGGTGCGGGTAGTCGTCGAGGCGCGCCTCGGGCTCCGGCATGCCCACCAGACCGAGCGTCCGGGCCGCTTCGTCCCGGGCCTCGGCCCGGTTCATGCTGCGATGCCTGCGCAGGACCTCCTCGATCTGGAACCCGATGGTGAAGACCGGGTTGAGGGAGGTCATGGGTTCCTGGAAGATCATGGAGATGCGGTTGCCGCGGATCCTGCGGATCTCCGTCTCATCGAGCGCCACGAGATCCTTGCCGTCGAAGAGGATGCGGCCCGCGGCGATGCGGCCGGCCGGCCGGGGGAGCAGGCGCAGGATGGAGAGCGCCGTGACGCTCTTGCCGCAGCCGCTCTCCCCCACCAGGCCGAAGGTCTCCCCGGCCTTCAGCTCGAGGTCGAGGCCGTCCACGGCCTTCACCACCCCGGCCCGCGTGCGGAACTGGGTTTTGAGCCCGATGATCTCGAGAACCGTCCCGCTCACGCCGCGCTCCTTCACACCGACCGCAGCGAGGGGTCCAGCACATCCCGCAGGCCGTCCCCGAAGAGGTTGAACCCCAGCACCAGCAGAAGGATGGCCGCGCCCGGGAAGGCCGCCACGTGGGGAGCGAGCTGGATGTACTGGCGCCCCTCGCTCAGCATCGCGCCCCACTCCGGCTGGGGGGGCTGGGCACCGAGCCCCAGGAAACCGAGGGCCGCCGCCTGCAGGACGGCCGTGCCCATGCCGAGCGTCGCGTAGACGATGATCGGCGGCAGCGCGTTCGGCAGGATGTGCCGCCCCAGGATGCGCGCGTGCCCGCCGCCCAGGTGGGCGATGGCCTGGACGAAGAGCTGCTCCTTGAGGGAGAGCACACTCGCGCGCACGATGCGGGCGTAGTGCGGGATGTAGACGATCCCCACCGCCACCATGGTGTTGGGCAGACTCGGGCCCAGGATGGCGGTGATGAAGATGGCGAGCAGGATCGCCGGAAAGGCGAGCAGCATGTCCATCAGGCGCATGACGAGGCTGTCCGCCCGGCCGCCGAAGTAGCCGGCCAGGAGCCCCAGGAGCGTCCCGGGCAGGAGCGAGATCGAGACCGAGATCAGGCCGATCAGGATCGAGATGCGCGCGCCGTAGATCACCCGGCTGAAGATGTCCCGGCCCAGGCTGTCGGTGCCGAAAGGATGTTGTTCGCTCGGACCTTTCAGCCGTTCCAGAGGGGCGGGCTTCAGCGGATCGTGCGGCGCCAGCGCCGGGCCGATGAGGGCCACCAGCAGCACCAGGGCGATCAGGCCCAGGCCGAAGGCGGCGCTGCGGCTGCGC
>JALOOU010000009.1 GCA_025454255.1 Desulfobacterales bacterium
CGCTCTCCCCGCGGATGAGCACGGTGGCGTTGCTGCGGCAGACCTGGGAGACCATCTGGTAGACCTCCCGCATGCGGTTGCTGCTGCCGATGATGTTGGCGATGCTGTACTTGCCCTTGAGCTCGGTCTGCAGACGGCGGTTTTCGTCCCGCAGCCGCTCGTGCTCGACCCGGATGGTTTCGAGCTTGATGACGTGGCTGGCGATCATGGTGGCGATGACCGAGAGCAGACGCTTGCCGCCGTCCAGCGAATAGGATCCGTCGTGGGGCCGGTCAACGCTGAGCGCCCCGATCACCTGCGAGCCCTTTTTGATGGGCACGCAGAAGAAGGAGAGGTCCTGGTCCTCCTTCTTGCGGCGGCTCGCGGTGCGGTCCAGGAAGCGCGGCTCATCGCCGATGCGCGGGATGGCCACGGCCTTGCCGGTTTCGATCACCTGCCCGGTGACTCCCTCGCCGAGCTTGTAGCGCACCCGCTCGATGGCGGAGCGCGATATCCCGTGGGCGACCTCGATGTTGATCTCGTTGCGCAGGGGGTCCAGCAGGGTGATGGTCCCCCGCACCATGCGCATGGAGCTGGAAAGGATATCGAGGACCTTGTATAGTGAGCGCTTGAGGTCGAGGTGCTCGTTGAGGGCCGTGCTGATCTCGTAGAGAAGGGAGATCTCCTCGATCCGCTCGCTGGGTTTCATGGGGCCGCCCTACAATTTTGGTCTAGATGGTTCCACTACCTACGAAAGTGTAGACTACAGCGGCTCGACCCGGATTTGCAACACCCAATTTCCACGACGGCCCCGGCCCACCTCCGGCGGAGCGACACGCCCATGATCCTGCATGTCGACATGGATGCCTTCTACGCCTCGGTGGAGCAGCTCGACCACCCCTGGCTAAAGGGCGAGTGCCTCATCGTCGGCGGCACATCCGGCCGCGGGGTCGTGGCCGCAGCCAGCTACGAGGCCCGCCGCTTTGGGGTTCGCTCGGCCATGCCGATGATCGAGGCGCGCCGCCGGTGCCCGCAGGGGGTGTTCGTTCGCCCGCGGATGGAACGCTACCAGGAGGTGTCGGCGGAGGTCATGGGCATCCTGGGAGGGTTTTCGCCGCGGGTCGAGCCGGTCTCGATCGACGAGGCGTTTTTGGATTTGGGCGGCACCGAACGGTTGCACGGGGCTCCGGCGGTTGCGGCCCGCACCATAAAGGAGCGGATCCGGCAGGCGGTGGGGCTCAGCTGCTCGATCGGAGTGGCCCCCCAGCGGTTTCTGGCCAAGATCGCATCGGACCTCGAAAAACCCGACGGCCTGACCGTCATCGGCCCGGAGCAGGTCATCGGATTCATCGACCGGCTTGCAGTTGCGAAGGTGCCCGGGGTCGGTCCCAAGACGCTGGCGAAATTGACCGGAATGGGCGTTCGGTTCCTGGGCGACGTGCGCCGGCTGCCTGCACCGCTGTTGATCCGGGCCTTCGGCAGCTTTGGCACCCGGCTGCTCGAGCTCGCACAGGGGGTCGATCCCACGCCCGTCTCGCCGGAGACCACCGCCCAGTCGATCAGCAGCGAATGCACCCTGGAGCGGGACACGCGCGATGTCGCGCTGCTCTCCCGCTGCCTGCTCGCGCAGGCCGACGAGGTGGCCGCCGGCCTGCGCCGGGAGGCGGTCAAGGCGCGCACCGTCATCCTCAAAATCAAGCACGCGGACTTCACCCTCGCCACCCGCCAGGTCACGGCCTCGCCCCCGGCCCAATCCTCCAAGGAGCTCTTCCGACTTGCCGTCCGGCTGCTGGAAGCGCACCGGCCGGCCCTGCCGGTCCGGCTGATCGGTTTGGGGGCCAGTGGATTCGTGCCGGCGAACGCCCCCCGCCAGTTGGAGGTATTCGCAGCGGCGAATGCGTCCCGGCAGGAGTGGGAACGGGTGGATCAAACCCTGGAGAGCATCCGGCGCAAGTTCGGCAAGGCGGTCATCGGGCGGGCGACGCTGGCGGATGACCCCAACGGGTCACCGCCGAAATGACCGCGCGCACCGCCTCCTCGGGCGTCACGCCGTCGGTGCGGACGGTAGCGTCGGCATAGGCCAAGTAGAGGGGCCGGCGGTGCGCGTAGAGGCCATCGATCGTCTGGCCCGGGGCGATGACGACCCCGCGGCCGTCCACGTCGTGCAGCCGGCGCTTCAGTTGCTCAACCGTGATGTCGAGGTGGACCACACATCCGCCGGCCTTGAGATGAGCCATCGCCTTTGAGCTGTAGACCACGCTGCCTCCGGGGGCAATCACATGGGAGGCGAGCGCAAGGGAGAGCAGGTGGCCCTCCTCGATCCGGCAAAACGCCTCGGCCCCGTGCGCCGCGATGAGCGCCTGGAGGCTGCGGCCTTCGCGCTGCTGGATCAGGATGTCGGTGTCGATGAACCCCAGGCCCAGGCGCTTGGCCAGGAGCACCCCCACGGTGCTCTTGCCGGCTCCGGGCATCCCGATCAGGACGATGTTGTCGCGCGAGGCAGCCATTCAGAGCACCCGGACAGCCGGCGGAGAGGTCGCCAAAAAAAGCCGCGCCTCTTGGGGCGCGGCGGTTGCGGGAGGCGGCGCTGGCCTTCTTATGAAAGATCCTTCGACCGCCGCTTGCAAACGGCCAACCCCAGCAGCCCTCCGGCGATGAGCAGAATCGTGGCGGGTTCCGGGACCGGATGAACCGGCAGCCGGCCGTTGAACAGGATGGTGTGGGATTCGCCGCGGCCGAACAGATTGTTGGCGATGAGGTTGCCGTCGATGTGGCTCTCTTTTTCGAAAATCACATCGGCCCACGGGGCCAGGATGCTGCCGTTGATTTCGATCCGGTCGATGAAAAGATTCTCGGCATCCAGGAAATTGAACAGGATGTTGGCGTGCGGATAAAGCGCGTCTTTGCCCGAGAGATATTTCAGCATCGCCTGCTCATCGTTTCGGGCGATGTAATCGGCCGCCATGAACTCCCTGGACATGTAAAAACCGATATCCGTCAGCCGGATCCGTTTGTCGGCATCCGCATCGCTGATGTTCAGCAGAATCGTCGATGTCTGGGGCACGTTCAGGAAAAACCCCAGATTCTGGGTGAAATAAGACGAGTCCAGGTTGAACACGTTCAGCGCCGGGTCGCTGCCGACCAGGTAGACCTGGCCGTCCCATGGCTTGACGATCATCCCGGCAGACGACAGCCCCCCCCAGAAGGCGGACATCCCCTGCAGGTAGCTCTGTTGCACCTTGAAATCGATGGGATTGCCCTGGTAGGCCCTGCCGTAGCCGACGGTCTCCGCGATGCTGGCACTTCGGCCGTAGGCGATGGTGCCGTCCTGGTATTTGCGGCCCGTCACAGGATCGCTGCCACCGGAGTTCTCTTGGCCGAAATAGCCGACGCTGCCGTTTGTGAGCGTGACGCTGCCGCCGGCCACCAGGTCGGCCAGCCCCCGGGTCTCTTCGACCTTGCTGGCCACGGAAAACCCGTTGCCAGCGTCGGGCAGGCCGTAAACGACATCGCCCCCGGCGGCCACCCGGCCCTCCACGTCGGTATCCCATTGGAAGATGTTTCCGAACATGAAGACGTTGTACTCTCCGGCGATCCCCAACGGGGAGGCGTGAATGCCGCCGCAGGGAACCAGGATGAGCAGGATGAATAAGACGATTATCGGTTTGGCTTTCAGCATATCAGGCTCCGCGAGCTAAAGGTTGAACCGGATTTCGTTGCCGCTTCACTTTCTATATTTTGCAACTTTCATACCTCTACCTGACAGTGTGCGCAAGATCAAGCTCATTGTGCTGATTATACTTAAAATCCGAATTTTTGTCAAAACAACGACGCTGGGCGAGGTTTCGCGACGATTCAGAAACTTTTTTCACACGGGTGGGGCGTCGAATAGCCAATGCCCCTTTCGTCGCCGGTTATGAGCCGGCCCTGCGCGCCGGTCAAAAATTGTTGACCGGTTATCGGTTCAAATGGTAGAAACAGAACTCTTTGGAGGGATGGCTGAGTGGTCGAAAGCGGCGGTCTTGAAAACCGTTTCCCGGCAACGGGACGTGGGTTCGAATCCTACTCCCTCCGCCACTAAACCGCATTCTGACGTTATCCTGGCCCCGGCCGCAGTCAGGACAAGATAGGAGCGGTTGAAAAGACCGCAGCGATGTCTCCAGAATTTTGGTGCTTTTTCGGAGAGATGGCCGAGTAGGTCGAAGGCGCTCGCCTGCTAAGCGAGTATACTCCGAAAGGGGTATCCCGGGTTCGAATCCCGGTCTCTCCGCTTTGGTTTTGCACAAACCTCTGCCTCAGCCTTAAGCTTGGACCTTCGCTGTCGACTCGTGCTTGACACCCGCGCCTTAAGCCCTTACACTCAGGGCGCTAATTAATATCAATTCAGTTAGTTAGACTCGACGCCGCACAGGTGCCAGGCCTCTTTTTGAAAGCCGCCCCCCTCATAGCCGCAGCGGGCCTCCTCCTTTCAC
The DNA here is from genome assembly GCA_025454255.1 of Desulfobacterales bacterium. Taxonomy (GTDB): domain Bacteria; phylum Desulfobacterota; class Desulfobacteria; order Desulfobacterales; family SpSt-501; genus SpSt-501. Next base: position 4,452 of record JALOOU010000009.1, read on the forward strand.
TCGCTGTTTCGGCACACGGCGATGCGACCTCTGCGGCCGAGCTTGAAAAGGCGCGCGCGGAGCTCAGGCTGAGCGAACAGACCCGTGACCGCGTCTCCGCGGAGCTGGCTGCGCTAAAGGCCTCCGGCAAGGCCTCGGCCGAGGTGGTGGCGGCCTATGAAGCCTACCTGGCGCGGGTTGAGGATATGGTCGTCGAACACAACAACCTGGTAAGCCGAATGGAAGCGGCGTACCATGCCCATCTGTCCCGGTCCCAAACCGCGGCGCCCGACGCCTCTGCCGCAACCGGTGCGGCACCGCCATCCCCGGGCTCGCAGGAGGAGCCCGCGGATCGGCTCAAAGCGCTGGACCGTCAATTCAACGAGTCTCTGGCCGCCTTCGACGAAATGCTCCTCAAGGAGCTCAAGCTCATCAAAGCCGCCGCGAGCAAACGGATGCAGGGCCTGGCCGAAGCGGCGGCCGAAGCCGGTCGGCAGGCGGGTGAAAAAGCCGCGGGCACGACCTCCGCCGGCGCGGGCGCGCCGGCAGAGGCTCAAGGCGGCGGGGCCGCGGCAAGCGAAGCAGAAAAGGGCGGAACCGGCACGGAGCAGGCCAAGGACCCGCAGGGCCGCGGCAAACCGGGCGATGCCGCCGGCCCCGGCCAGGCGGCGGGCGGCTGGGGGTCGGGCGGCACGGGGGCCCCTCCCAGCGGCTACCCACCGAGCGCAGATGATGATATCGTTGCGCGTCAGCTGCGCGAGGCGGCCGAAAAAGAGACCGACCCCGAACTCAAGGCCAAGCTGTGGAAAGAGTATGAAGCTTATAAAAAGAGCCAGGCCAGGCCCTGAACCGATCCGTTTGGCCGCGGCGGCGATCATGCTCATCGGCGCCCTGTCGATTTTGGCCTGCGCCACGACGAAAGTCGGCCCTACCGCCATCTTCCAGGCCCCACGGGAAACCCCCGAGGAGCAGCTACTGGATGTCGGCGTGGTCGTTTTCGCCTCTGCGCCGCTGACCGCGGAAAAGGCCCGCCAGGAGGGCACCCACCCCGAGATCCGCAAGGCCGAGCAGAACTTTATTCCCTATCACCTCAAGACCACCTTGCAACTCAGCAGCCACTGGGGGGCCGTTCGGGTGCTGCCCGCCGCAGCCGACAGCGTGGACCTCCTGGTCACGGGAACGATCGTGGAATCCAACGGCGAAACCCTCGCGGTCCGGATCGAGGCCCGCGACGCTTCCGGAGCGCTTTGGCTGGACAGGACCTATGAAGCCGACGCCACGCCCGCCTCCTACGCCGCGCTTCAAGTGGGGGAGAAAGACGCCTTCCAGGACCTCTACAACCGCATCGCCAACGACCTGGCCGAAGAGCGCATGAAACGCTCCCCTCAGGAGGCGCAGGCGCTGCGCGCCGTATCGCAGCTGAGGTTTGCCACCCGTTACGCACCCGAGGCCTACGAGGGCTACCTGCGCAAAAGCTCCGGCGACACCCTCGCCGTCAACCGGCTGCCGGCCGAGGGAGACCCCATGCTGGCGCGGCTGCTCAAGATCCGCGAACGGGAGCATCTTTTCGTGGACGCGCTCAACCAGCAGTACGAAAGCTTCTATGCCCGGATGTGGCCCTCCTACGAAAGCTGGCGCAAGAGCAACCTGGACGAGCAGCAGGCGCGGCAGAAGATCGAGCGCGATGCGCTGATCCGCCAGGTGGGCGGGGCGCTGCTGCTGGCCGGCGCCATCGCCATGGGTGCCAGCCGGCGGGAGATCGGGCCGCTTGAGATCGGCATGGCCATCATCGGCGGGCAGGTGATCGTCAACGGGTTGAACATCTCCAAGCAGGCGCAGATGCACTCGGAATCCATCCGGGAACTGAGCGAAACGTTCGGCAGCGAGATGAAACCGATCCGGGTGGAGTTCGAGGGGCAGACCTATGAGCTGACCGGTCCGGCCGAGGAGCAGTTCAAGCGCTGGCGCGAGCTGCTGCGCGAAATCTACCGCACGGAGACAGGATTCAGCGGATGAGCCTCAGGGAGCCCTCCGCTGCCCGGGGGGAAGAGATCATTGCACCCATCCGCCTCCGGCCCTCGCCGCCGGCGGGCAGCCGAACGGCCGCCGGCCGGCGGAACCGCCGATGGAAAATCGCCGCAGCGCTGCTGCTGGCTGGCCTGGCGGCGGGCGGCCTCTGGTGGAGCGGGCATCTCTCCCGCCATCCCGTACCGGCGCCTCTCGCCGCGGATCCGGCCGAGGCGGAACCGCGGCCGGCGGCGGCTTCGCCGGGCGCCCCGGCCGCAACCCAGCCCCTGCAGCCCTCTGCGCCGCCGCTGCCCACAGAAGCGGTCTCCTCCCCCCCGCCCGCGCCCCAGGCGGCCGCAGCCGCCGATGCGGCAAGCCCGAGCCCTGCCGCCGCCCGGTCCGATCATCCGGAAGCCCTGCGCTCGCCCCCCCCGTCCCAGCCGGCCCGCGAGGGGTTGCCGCGCGCCAATCCCCGCCCGGCCGATGAGGAGTTCCGCCGCCGGATGGCGGAGGGCTTTGCGGCATTGAACGCAGGGGACCCCGCCACTGCCCAGGCCCACTTTCTAAAGGCCAGGTCCCTGCGGCCGGAGGCCCCGGACACTGCCGAGGCCTTGGCGCAGACCCGGAACCGCCTGGACGCCGCCCGGATCGAGGCCGCGCGCCAGCGGGCGCTGGCCGCCGAGCAGCGCGAGGATTGGGCCGGCGCCTTGGCGGCCTACGAGGAGTGCCTGGGTGTGGATCCGGCGCTTCAGTTCGCCCGGCAGGGCAGGGAGCGCACCGCGGCGCTCGTGAACCTGGAGCAGCGCGTCGCCTTCTTCGTGAACCAGTCCGGGCTGCTCGAATCCGACGCCCAGCTGGCGAAGGCCGAGCGCCTGCTTCAAGAGGTGCAGGCCGCAGCGCCGGTCGGCGCGCGCATCGGCCATGCGGCGGACAAACTGGGCGACCTGGTCCGGATCGCCAAGACCCCGGTGCCGGTGGTCATCTCCTCCGATGCGCTGACGGAGGTCTCCGTGTATCGCGTCGGCCGGCTCGGCCGCTTCAGTGCGCGCGAGCTGAGCCTGCGCCCGGGGACGTACACCGTGGTCGCATCGCGCGACGGCTACCGCGACGAACGCCTGGAGCTCGTGGTCGCGCCGGGGCCCGAGCCGATCCGCGTGACCGTCGTCTGCAAGGAAAAGGTTTGACCCCCGCCCGCCGCGGCGGTTAGGACAGGCCGGTCCATGGCTGAAAAAACATCCTCAAACGCGGATCCGGCGGAGCCGGTCATCGTCGAGCCGGTCCCCTTCCGCTCCTCCCGGCGCGGAGGCGGTCGCCGAGCGCGGCGCGCGGCGGCCTGGTGCGGCATCCTGGCCGCCGGGGCGTTCGTGCTGGCGCTGGCGGGGGGCCTGTGGTTCGTCTTCACGGCGCAGCAGGTGTCGATCCACCTTGACCCAGCACCGGATGCCCTCTCGCTCTCCGGTGGGTGGCCGACCCCCCGCGTCGGCGATCATTTCCTCCTGCGGCCGGGGTCCTATGAGCTGCGGGCCGCCCTTGCCTGCCATCGCGATATCGCGCACCGGTTCGAGGTCGGCGCGGGCGTGCGCCGGGAGATCCGGCTGGCCTTCGAAAAACTCCCCGGTCGGCTGCGCATCACGGCGCACCGCGACGGGCGGCCGGAGGAGCCGCTGCAGGCGGTCGAGGTCCTGGTCGACGGCCAACCGGCCGGGGAGGTCGCGGGCGAGCCCCTCGCGGCGGCGCCCGGCCGCCGGCGCATCGAGGTCCGCGCCGAGCGCTATCGGCCGGCCGCCGCGGAGGTGGAGGTGGAGGGCTGCGGCCGTACTCAGGCGATCGTGATCGCCCTGACCCCCGACGGGTCCGGGGTCAGCCTCAGTTCGATCCCCGCCGGAGCTGCGGTCAAGGTGAACGGCCGGCCGATGGGCAAGACCCCCATCGAGCTTGAGCTTGCCGCCGGTGCGCACGACATCGAGGTCGGCTTAGAGCGCTTCAAGACCTGGCGGGGCCGCGTGGAGGTCGGCGCCGGGCAGCCGGTGGCCCTTCCCGAGGTGCGCCTGGAGCCGGCCGACGGCCGGCTCCACCTTCGCTCGCGGCCGGCGGGGGCCAGCGTGCTCGTCGACGGCCGCTATGTCGGCCAGACGCCGGTGGAGGTCGAGGTCGGCCCCGGCAAAGAGCACGAGATTCAGCTGACCAAATCCGGTTTCGAACCTGCGAGCCGGAAGGTGGCGGTCGCCGCAGGCGAGGTCAAGCGCCTGGAGCTGCAGCTGACCGCCCAGGAGGGGGTGGTCCATTTCAAGGTCGAACCGCCGGATGCCGAGCTCTTCGTCAACGGCGCCGGCCGCGGCAGGGTGCCGGCTGAGCTCAGGCTGCCGGCCGTCGAGCACGACATCGAAATCCGCAGGGAGGGCCGCGAGCCCTTCCGGACGCGCCTCCTGCCCCGGCCGGGGCTTCCCCAGGAGTTGAAGGTGGCGCTCAAGCGCCGGGACCCCGTTGCGGCTTCCGGCGCTGCCGGCACGATCCGCGCCGCAAACGGCTACGAGCTCAGGCGCGTAGCGCCGGGCGCCTTCCTCATGGGCTCCTCCCGGCGCGAGCAGGGCCGCCGCGCGAATGAAACCCTCAAGCAGGTTCGGTTGACGCGGGCCTTCTACATCGGGATCCGGGAAGTGACCAACCGCGAGTTCAGGCAGTTTTTGGCAACGCACGCGTCGGGAACCTTCAAGAACCAGGACCTCAACCGCGACGAGCTGCCGGCGGTGATGGTCTCCTGGGAGCAGGCGGCCCTCTTTTGCAACTGGCTGAGCGTCAGGGAATCGCTGCCGCCGGTCTACATCCAGAAAGACGGCCGCGTCGTCGCCGCCGAACCCCTGGGCAACGGCTACCGGCTGCCGACCGAGGCCGAATGGGAGTTCAGCGCGCGCCAGGGCGTCTCCGGCAGATACCCGTGGGGCGATGGCTACCCGCCGCCTGCGGGGGCGGGCAACTACGCGGATGAGTCCGCCAGGGGCCTGCTGGATGCGATCATCGAGGGCTACAACGACGGCTTTCCCGCGGCCGCGCCGGCGGGGAGTTTCAGAGCGGCGGCGACGGGGCTGCTCGACATGGGCGGCAACGCGGCCGAGTGGTGCCACGACTTCTACGGCATCGACCCCTCGCAGGCCGAGCAGGAACAAGCGGACCCGAGCGGCCCGCGGGAGGGGTCCCACCGGGTGGTGAAGGGCGCCGGTTGGAGGTCGGCCGGGATCGCGAGCCTGCGCTCGGCCTTCCGGGACTACAGCGCCGCCCCGCGCAACGACCTGGGGTTCCGGGTCTGCCGCTACGCCGACTGAGCTTTTCACCCGCCGCCCGGCAGCTGAAAACCTCGGTCGGCGCGCGAGGAGATCGAAAAGAGATGCGAGCGATCGCCATCACCCTGCTCTGTGTGGTCTGCCTCGGGTCGGGTTTCAGGGCAGGCGGCCTTGCTGCTCCCGACAGCGGCCGGGCGAGCTACGCGGCGCAAACGAACACCGGCCCCGAAAAAGCCGGCCAAAAGCCGCAGGAGGCCGCCCCGCCGCCATCCCGGGGCAAGGGCCCGGGCGAAGCGGGCCGGGAGCAACCGCCTGCGGCGCCGCCCAAAAGCGAGCCGCTGAAGCCCTTCGAGCCCACGGAAAAGGTGCAGGCGGACCAGGCCATCGATTTCCCTGCGGACATCTGATGGTGATAGCAATTCGGCCTGACGGCTCATGAATCCGGCTGACGGGCGACCGGCTGACCCAAACCGAGGACCCATCCATGAAACACTTCTTCGGACTCTCCTTCGAGGTTCTTTATCAGGTGGTAGCGCTCATCGTGATCGTCATCCTCGTGCACGCCGCCTATGTCGGCATCGTCCGTCCCCGGGGCGACGCCATTCTCGCCCAGCAGGCCGCGGCCCTGCAGCTGGACAAATCGGCCGCACCCGAACGGTCGATCTATGTCCTGATCTACGACTGGGAGCAGGAAGCCGCTATCATCCTGGCGCTCTGGGCCCTTGCGATCATGGGGTTCAAATGGGTGATGATCCTGCGGCAGCGCGCGCTGTTGGGCCGGGATTTCATCCCTCTGGCGGAGGGCGTGCGCATCCTGCCGGACGACACCCGGGAGCTGGCCCGCCAGGTCCAGGCCCTTCCGGAGCCGCAGCGCCGGGCGCTCCTGCCGCGGGCGCTGCTGGCCGGCCTGCAGCGCTTCCAAACGACCCGCAGCGTGCAGGACGTGGCCACCGCGGTTCACGCCTACTGCGAGGCCGAAGGCGAGCGCCAGGAGTCGGAGCTCGCCATGATTCGCTACATCGCCTGGGCCATCCCCTCGATCGGGTTCCTGGGGACCGTGCGGGGCATCGGGGACGCCTTGAGCCAGGCCCATCAAGCCATCGAGGGCGACATCTTCGGCGTCACGCGCAGCCTGGGAGTGGCGTTCAACTCCACCCTGATCGCGCTTTTGGTCAGCCTGCTGTTGATGTTCATCCTGCACCAGCTGCAGCTGCTGCAGGAGCGCTTCATCCTCGACGCCGAGGAGTATTGCGAGGAAAAACTCACCCAGCGGCTGCATGCAACCTGATAAGGGAGCGCGGAGTCGAGGCCGCCGCGCGAAAAAAGCGGGGCGCTTGCCTGCCGTTACCCTCGACCCCTTGGCCCCTTGAACCCTCAACGAGGCCTGTCGCATGAACCTGCTTGGACTTGAACTCTGCGACGCCGGTATTCTGGTGGCCGGCGGCGATCCCCCGCAGCTGCTGCAAATCGACGCGGACAGCCTGGAAAGCCCCGGGTTCGCCCTGCCGGACAAAAAGGCGCTCATCACCGGCAAGGCCGCCGAGCAGCGCGCGCGGCTGCACCCGCGGCAGATCATGAACCGTTTCTGGGAGTCGCTCTCCACCGACCCGCTGGAAACGCCCCTGCCGGAGGCGGGCAGCCAGGCGGAAGTGGCCTGCGCCCACCTGGCCCGGATCTGGCACCAGGCCCGCCGATTCGGCAACGCTCTGGTGATCGCGGTCCCGGCCGGATTTCAGCGCACCCAGCTGGGGCTGATCCTGGGGATGAGCCAGGAGCTGGAGATCCCCGTACAGGGGTTCGTCAGCCTGCCGGTGGCAGCGGCCGCGCCCGGGCCGGAAGGCCTGCACCTCCACGTGGACGTGCATCTGCATCGCTTCGAGGTGTCCGTGCTGAAGGCCGCAGGCCGGCTGGAGCTCCAGGAGACGCTCAGGGTCAACGAGACCGGTCTGGAGGGGCTCTACAAACTCTGGGCCCAGGCAGCCGCCAAGGAGTTCGTGCGCACGACTCGCTTCGATCCGTTTCACAGCGCCGAGACCGAACAGGAGCTCTACCGCCGCCTGCCCCCGGCGCTGGCGGCGCTCGGCAGGCAGCCGACGGCGGCCATCGACATACCGGCGGGGCACTCCACCTACAGCGTGAACCTGGCGCGCGGGGTGATCCTGGAGGCCGCCAAGCCGGCCTACGACGGGCTGCTGGCGGCCGTGAGCGATGCCCGAAAGCGCGGCGGGGCTTCCGATACCGCAACGGCCGTTTACGTGTCGCAGCGCGCGGCGCGGCTGCCCGGCATCCTCGAACGCCTGGGGCCGCTGACGATCCGCCGGGTCGTGGAACTGCCGGCCGGCGCCGCCGCCCTGGCGCTTCCCGGCCTGTGGCGTGAACTGACGGCCGGACGGCAGCCGGCCGGTGCGCCCTTTTTCACCAGCCGCCCCTGGAGCCGCCCGCCCCGTTCGCCGGAGGTGAAAAAGACAGCGCCCGTGCCGCAGCCGACCCATCTGCTCTATCGGAACCTGGCCTACCCCCTGACCGCAGAGCCGCTCACGGTCGGCAAAGCCCCGCCGCCCGGAGGCCCAGGCCTCCGCATCGCGGCGGACGCCGACGGGGTCGCGCCGGAGCACTGCACCGTCCGGCTCCAGGGTGCAACGGCCGTGCTCACCGATCTCAGCACCCACGGCACCTTTTTGAACGATCGGCGCCTGGCAGGCCCGGTCGAACTCACGGTCGGCGATGCGATCCGCCTGGGGGCCGCCGCCGACAAGATCGTCGCGATCGCCTGTCTGGAGCGCAATGAAACGTAGGAAGCTCTCCGTTTTCAGCCTCTCCTTCATCGACTGCATCTGCTGCGGCCTGGGGGCCATCATCCTGTTGTTCGTGATCGTCAACTCCCAGAACAGCGCCCAGCGCCAGCGCCTGACCGAGGAGCTGCGTTCCGAAACCGACCGCTGGGAGCAGGCGGTCCTGGAAGGCCGGCGCCATCTGGTCGCAGCCCGCAACAGCCTCGATGAGATCACAGCGGAGCTCGCGAAGACCGAGGGGCTTTCCCGAAAACTCCTGCAGCCGCTCTCCGAGAAGCGCCTGGAGCTGGCCGACCGCGACCGGCAGGCGCTCGCCGTCCGGGAGCATGTCGACAAGCTCAAGGCGGACATCCGCTCCCTGGAGGAGGAGGTGAAGCGGCTGCAGGCCGGGGCCCAGCGCGAGGAGGAGCTGGGTCGGAGCCTCAGGCCCTTTCCAGGGCAGGGCGACCGCCAGTACCTGACCGGGCTGAAGATGGGCGGACAGCGCATCCTGATCCTCCTGGACGCCTCCGCCAGCATGCTGGATGAAACCGTGGTGGGCGTCATCCGCCGCCGCAACATGGCAAGCGCAGAGAAGCTGCGCGCCCCCAAGTGGCAGCAGGCGGTGGCCACCGTCGACTGGCTCACCGCCAACCTCCCGCCGACCAGCCGCGTCCAGATCTACGTCTTCAACGAGTCCGCTCAACCGCTGCTGGAGGAGGGGGGGGGGGTTGAGGCCGCGGACGTCGCCCGCCTGAACCGGGCGGTCGAGAAGCTGCGCCGCCTGGCGCCCGAAAAAGGAACGAGCCTCATCAACGCCTTCGAGGCGGCGGCCCGGATGTCGCCGCCCCCGGACAACCTGTTTCTGCTCACCGACGGCCTTCCGACCATGGGCAGGGACAAGCCCTGGGGCCACCGGGTCTCGGCCGACAAGCGCCTGAGCCTTTTCAGGGAGGCCGTCCAGCGGCTGCCGGCGGGGCTGCCGGTCAACACGATTCTATTCCCCATGGAGGGGGACCCCCTGGCCGCCAGCGAATTCTGGCGCTTGGCCGTCGACACCCGGGGCTCCTTCATCTGCCCGCCAAAGGATTGGCCGTGAGAAAGAGGGAGCGCGACATCGAGCTCTTCAGCCTCTCCTTTCTCGACTGCATCTGCTGCGGGTTCGGGGCGATGATCCTGCTCTTCGTGCTGTCGAAGTTTTCCATGCCCCAGCAGATCGAGGCCGCCCAGGTCGATTTGAAGGCCCGCATCGAGCGGCTCGCGCAGGAGTTTTACGAGATCCGCGGCGAGAGCGCGATCCTCGACCGCGAGCTCAGCGCCAAGCGCGAGCAGCTCTCCCAGGAGAAGAAGCGGCTGGCCCGGCTGCAGGGCGACGTGTCGGAGATCGAGGGCCGCTTTGCCGCCTCCAAGGGGGATGCCGAGGTCCAGAACATCATCGCCGAGCAGCTCGCCAGGGCGCTGCAGCAGCTGACCGAGGAGCAGAAACGGCTGCAGCAGCTGCAGCCGCGCCGCAGGGCCGACGGCCAGGTGGGCGGCATCCCCGTGGACAGCGAGTACGTCGTCTTCGTCATCGACACCTCAAACAGCATGCAGCGCGGCGCCTGGCCCCTGGTGCAGAAGAAGCTCCAGGAGGCCCTGGAGGTCTACCCCCAGCTCAAGGGCCTGCAGATCATGAACGACGACGGCATTTACATGTTCTCCCAGTACGCGGGCAGATGGATCCCGGACACCGCCGGCCGACGGCGGGTGATCCTCTCCACGCTGGGCACCTGGCAGCCCTTCAGCAACAGCAGCCCGGTCGAAGGCATTGTCGAGGCCATCCGCGCCTTCCACGCCGAGGACCGCAAGATCAGCCTGTATGTCTTCGGGGACGAGTTCAGCGGGCCGGCCGTCCAGCCCGTGCTGGACGAGGTGGACCGCATCAACCGCGCGGCCGCCGGCGCAGGACGCCGGGTGCGGATTCACGGGGTGGGGTTCCCGACGGTGATCGAAAGGACCCGGCAGCCGGGCAACACCGGGCAGCGGTTTGCGACGCTGATGCGCGCCCTGTGCCACCGCAACGGGGGCACCTTCGTCGGGCTCAACGGCACGCGGCCGTGACGGAGGCAGCCTGCTGCCTTTTTCCAACCTTTTTCAGTTGGCCGATTGCGGATCCCCCCTACGCTTCTTCTGTGTCGTGAGGCCTTCCGGCTCCCAGGGAGTGCGCGCGCGGCAGGTTCAGGATGGCTGCTGTGAAGGCCGGTCCCGCTGTCGAATCGGCGGCCGCCGACCGCACGCCGAGCTCTAAAAGTGACGGCGTTATAAACCCCGCTGTCTGCGTTGCGCTCCATCCCGTGGTCGCGGCGGCCTGCGCTCCGCGCGCCTCGCGACACGGGATCTGAACGCCTTGAACTTGGGCTTGCTACAATGTCGTCTGTGTCAGGGACATGTTGCGAGCCCACCCGTATTGACAACCGCAAGGCTTATTCTTTAGTATCGAGCCGATCGCCTTGAATCACCTGTCTCCGCCTCGATCATCCGAGGCCGCTAACGAGGCTCCATGCAGAAATTCATGCGTTCCACCATCGCTGTTCCGCTTGCCGTCCTGATCGCGGCCCTCACGGCCTGTTTTGCTCAGGCCCAATCCGGCGCGGGGGATATCGGCTTTCTTTACGCCTTCGGAGCGCACGTCGAGCCGCAGGCGGGCAGGGGCAAGGTGGTCCCCGTGCAGGCCGAGGCGTCCCTTCGCGCCGGGGACCGGCTGAAGCTCTATTTCGAGCCCAAAGGGGACCTCCATTTCTACCTGCTGCACCTGAGCTCCCAGGGCGAGCTCAACCTCGTCGTCCCGGCGGCAGCGCACTCCGCCGAAATCAGGGCCGGCACGCGGCTCTTCGTCCCGGCGGGCGCCCAGTGGTTCGAGCTCGACGGCCATGCCGGCCAGGAGAAGTTTATTATGCTGGCCTCCGGCAAGCGCCTCGAACGGCTGGAGGAGCTGTTCGCCCGCCACCGCACCCTCCAGGACCCGCCGGAGCTGCGCGCATCGGCCGATGCCATCTTAAACGAGATCAAGCAACTGCGGCAGCAGCACCTGCCGCTCAGCGCCCCGGCCGAGAAACCGGTGCGCATCGGCGGCAGCTTGCGCGCGCCGCAGGCCGCAGGCGCAGCCGCCCTGCCGGACATCACCCCGCTGGCGGTCGAGATCACCGCTCCCGGCTTCTTCAGCAGGACCTTCACCATTGACCACCGCTGAAAAACCGGCATGGCGGCCGTTGCTTCTGGTGGCTGTCTGCGCGTGGGCGGCCGTTCACCTGATTCACCTGGTGTTCCCCGAGGGCCTCGACACCTGGAATGAGCGGCTGGTAGACCGGTTTTTCCCCTTGAAAACCGCTGGTTCCTCCTGGCAAACCCCATATGATGATGCCATCGTCCATGTCGATTTAAACAATACGAGCCTGCTGGCCCTCAAGGATTTTCATCCGTCGCGCGCCCACTATGCCCGGGTAATCGCAAACCTTGGAAAAATCAAAGTGGCCGTGCAGATGTGCGACATCATCTTCGCCGGCGAGACCAACGAGACCAACGACCGCCTGCTCATGGAAGCGGCCGGAGCCGCGCGCGAGGTGGTGTTCGGCATGGCCTTCCGGCTGGTCGCCGACCCTCAACCCCGGGATGGGTCCGCCCAAGACCCCCTCACGCTGGCCTATTTGCGGCAGTCGATGTGGAAGCTGCCGGCAGCCGGGGCCGTCGACGAATTTTACACGGGGACCGACCCGCTCATCACTCTGGTGCCGCTCGCGGAGCTATCGCTCGGCCTGGGGTTTCTCACCCTGATCCCCGATGCGGACGGGGTCATCCGGCGGCTGCCGCTGATCGCCCGCCTCGAAGAGGGTTTCTACCCGAGCTTCGCACTCAAGGCGGTGTGCGACTATTTCAAAGTGCCCCCCGGCCGCGTCGAGATCGGACCGGGGTCGATCACGTTGAAGGGGGCTCTCCGGCCGGGCGCATCCCAAGCGCGCGACATCCGCATCCCGGTCGACGCCCGCGGCTGCATGCGCATCCACTTCGTGGGCCCCTGGGGCCGCATGAAGCACTATCATTTCTCCGATGTCTACGCCGCGGCCGACGACCCCGGGCGTCTTGAGCAATGGCAGGAGGAGCTGAGCGGCAAGATCGCCCTGGTGTCCGACGTTTCCACGGGCTCGGCCGACATGGGGCAGGTGCCGATCGACGAGTCCTACCCGTTGAGCGGCGTTCACGCCAACGCCGTGCACACCATTCTGAGCGAAACTTTTCTGCGTGAAATGCCGGCGCTGGCCTCCAGAGGCGTCGAGGCCGGAGTGATCATCGCGCTGCTCTTGCTCTCGCTGCACCGCTCGGCGGTCGTGTTCGCCGCAGGCACGGCCGGCATGGCCGTGGTGCTGGTGTCGGCGGCCGGTCTCTTGTTTGCAGCCGCAAACCGGATCGTGCCCGTCGCCCAACCGCTTCTGGTCCTGCTGATGGGATGGGCCGGTATGTCCGTCTGGCAGGCGGTGGAGAACGCCCGCCGGCGCGCCGAAATCCAAAAGGCGCGGCAGATCGCCGAGCACGAGCTCGAGATCGGCCGCAAGATCCAAGCCGGGTTTCTGCCGGCCGAGCTGCCCGCGCCCCGGGGCTGGCAGATCGCCGCCCACTTCCAGCCGGCGCGGCAGGTGTCGGGGGATTTCTACGACGTGTTTGCAATGGCGCAGGGCCGCTGCACCGGCATCGTCATGGCCGATGTCTGCGACCACGGCGTGGGCTCGGCGCTCTTCATGGCCCTCACGCGCAGCCTGCTGCGCGCCTATGCCCTGCAGCATCAGCCGGGGTTGGACCCGGCGGACTTCCTCGCCTGGTCGGAGCGCGTGGCCGTGGATGCCGTCCGGCAGACGAACGAGTACATCGCCGGGACCCACGGCGAGGCGGGCATGTTCGCCACCCTGTTCTTCGGCATCCTCGACCCGGCGACGGGCCGGCTCCGCTTTGTGAACGGCGGCCATGAGCCCCCTCTGGTGCTGCGCGGCGGGCAGGTCCTCCACCGGCTCAAAGCGACCGGGCTCGCCGTCGGCGCCATGGCCGGGGCCCGATTCCGGGCCGCGGATGTTGTTCTCGAACCGGGGGACTGCCTTCTGCTATACACCGACGGGGTCACCGATGCCGCCGATGCCGCCGGAAACCACTTTTCCAAGGCGCGGCTGACAGCCTTGGCCGCCGAGTTGCCGCTCACCGCCCGCGAGACGGTGGCACGGGTGGTGGCGGAGCTGGACCGCCACGTCGGCCGCAGCAGCCCCTCGGACGATGTCACCCTCCTGGTGGTCCGCCGGGATCCCCCGGCCGCCTGAGGGCCCGAACACCCCTTCCCGGTTGCGCCGCCCTGGAGTTTTCAGCTATAGTGGCATCGATCAGCGATAACCGACGAATTGGAGCGGCCGGCGTCTTTTCCAAGAGCCGGATGGCCGTCTCCAATTTCATTTTTGGAAGGAGTCCATTCATGTGTGAGCCCGGTTCTGGCACGATCTCCCGCCGGCTGCGGCAGGCAGCGGCGCTGACCCTGTGCCTGCTGATTCTGGCCTCCGGCTGCGCGCTCCGCGGCCCAGGCAGCGGCCCGGGAATTCCGGATGCCCGCTCCTTTAAAGAGGAACCCTCATCCGCCGAACTCCTCCCCCGCCACGAAATTCCCGCCACCGTCGCCCAGATGGCCTCGGTGCGGGTATTCGGCCGGCAGGAAAAAACCCCCACGCCGATCGATCTCACCGCCGGCAGACTCTATTCGGTGATGGCCAAGGGCCGGGTTTTCCTGGGCCCTGCGGACGAAGGCCGCAGCCCCAGCGATCGCATTTTCGTCAAGTACATCGGAGACGAGTACCAGGGCCCGGTTTTTTTCAACGCGCTCGGGGACACCTTTGTGGCCGTAGCCTCCGGCCGCCTCACGCTGGGGATCAACGACAAGAAGCATGCCGACAACAGCGGCTACTTCGATGCCATCATCGTCGTCTGGAACACGGAGGACTACAACCAGATCGCGGACTTCCTGCAGCAGCTGAACGAGCGCGTCCCGGGACACCCCGGCATCGCCCAGGCCTTCATGCGGGCCGACAACGTGCGGGACTTAGAGGTCGCCAGAGCCTTCACCGCCCAGGAGATCGGCCAGACCCGCAGCCGGCTCCTGGCGTTAAAGCAGGCCCCCGCCCCCAAGGGCGCCGCCGGCATAGAGGAGCGCGAACTGCAGCGCCGCGAGCTCGAACAGCGCCTCGCCGAGCTGACCGCGCGCCAGGCGCAGCTGGAGCGGGTGGGCGCCCAGCTGGAGCAGGAGCGGGAGCGCGCCGCGCGGCTCAGCCAGGAGCTCGAGCGCGAGCGCCGGGAGCGCGAGCGCATGAGCCGCCTGGTGGCCGAGGGCAAAACCCCGCCGCTGCTGCTCATCACCGCCCCCGAGGACGGCCACCAGAGCGAGTCCGGCAGCGTGCGACTGACCGGAGCGGTCGAGGACAAGCGCGGCCTCAAGGCCGTCGAGATCTTCCTCAACGACCGGCCCGTGCCGATCGACGACGCCCGCGGCCTGCGACGCGTGGTCGAGACCGCCCCCCGCCGGATCAATTTCGACCGCCGGATTCAGCTCGCGGAGGGGGAAAACCTGCTCAAGGTGACGGCCACCAACATCGACGAGCTGACCGCGGAGCGCACCCTGCTGGTGCAGTACCATCCGAAGCGCCGCAACGTCTGGGCCGTCATCATCGGCATCAACGACTACCCCCGCCTGCCGAAGCTCAAATACGCGGTGAACGACGCCCAGGCCTTCTACCGGCTGATGGTCGAGGACAACCGGGTGCCGGCGGAGAACGTCACCCTGCTGCTCGACGAGCAGGCGGGCCTCGTCAACCTGCGCAGCACTCTCGGGACGCGGCTTAAAAATTCCGCCCGGGAAAACGACATGGTGGTCATCTTTTTCGCCGGCCACGGCGCCACCGAGCGCGACGCCTCCAGCCCCGACGGGGACGGCCTGGAGAAATACCTGCTGCCGTTCGACACCGACCCGGCCGACCTTTACACCACGGCCATGCCGATGGTGGAGGTTGCACGCATCTTCAACCGCATCCGCTCCAACCGGCTGGTCTTCATCGCCGACTCCTGCTACAGCGGCGCCAGCGGCGGCCGCACGATCAGCGTCGGCGACCTGCGGGCGACCATTTCAGACGGGTTTCTGGACCGCGTGGCCGGCGGGCGAGGCAAGGTGATCATCACGGCCAGCTCCGCCAACGAGGTCAGCGTCGAGAAGGACGAGCTTCAGCACGGGGTGTTCACCTACTATCTGATCGAGGGGCTGAAGGGCGGGGCCGACGGCGATCGGGACGGCATGGTCACCGTGGATGAGGCCTACCGCTACGTCTCCGACAAGGTCCCCCAGGCCACCGGCCAGGAGCAGCACCCGGTGCGCAAAGGCTCGGTGGAGGGGCACCTGGTCCTGAGCATCGTGCGTTAGCGCCGGCGTTTCTCCATGGCCGCGCGCTCCCGGGCGAGCTCTGCCAAAAGCCGCTCCAACGGCCAAGTCTCGGAGACCGGGGTCAGGCAGGCCCACAGCGGCGGCCGCATGCCGGATCTCTTGCACGCGTTCATCAGGTGGATCAGCTGCGCCTGGGTGATGCCACCGACGATGACCGCGCGCGGGAGGCTCGATGCCGTCCCCGCGCCGCTGCCGTCGGGGAGCGCCATCAGCTCGGAGAGCACCGCAGCCCCCTGCTCGCCCGTCGCCCAGACCTTGGGAACATCGGCCATCCCCGCCCAGTCCAAAAGAGTGGCGAATTTGGTTTGGGCTTCGGGCCCGAAGCCGCAGAGCAGGAGCCGGCGCGGCCCGTAGAGCGGCTGCTGGGAGGATGTCAGTTTTTCGAAGGTCGATTTTTCTGTCATCGGGAGTCGTGTGCGCCCAACCGCCCGCCTCATTTACCCAGCCACGGGGTTGCGGTGGATATCATCACCTGTTTGGTGTCCGGATCCACGGTGATCCCGGCGCCGAGGCTGGAATACCACACTCCGATCTGCCGGCGCTGGGGGTCGAGGATCGTGAACCCCTCGGTATAGCCTCCCGGCGCGGGGAAGCTCTTGACGAGCCCGACCACCTTTTCGAACGTCGGCGACCCGGGAGCGACCTCGCGCCAGGCCGGGTCCCTGATCCAGAACCCCTCCCCCAAGCCGGCAACCCCATAGGGTTCGTTTTCCTGGTTGAGGACGTAGTAGCGGTAGCCCGGGTGGACATCCAGCGCTTCAAACGCCCGGGCGACGTCCGCGCTTTTTTGGACGGAGCCTGCCGTCTCGAACTGGCAGCCGGATGCTGCCAAAACGATGAGCCCGAGCAGCCCTATGAGCCGTGGCGTTGGATTCGACATAAAAAGCGCTTCCCCACGCTAATAGTCGTCGCTGAAGACCCAGGGCAGGGCCGTGCTGATGGAGACCCGCTGCGTGGCCGGATCCACCGTGATGCCGGCCGTCAGGCTGGAGTACCACACGCCGATGACTCTGCCCTGCGGGTCGGTGATATGAAACCCCGCCGAAGAGGACCCCGGCACCGGGAAATCCCGGACCAATCCCACGACCTTTTTCAAAACCGGCGAGTCCGGGGCTACCGGCTGCCACAGCGGGCTGTCGTCGATCCGATAGTCCCGCTCCAGGCCCACGACCCCATAGGGATCGTTCTGCAGGTTGTAGTACCAGTAGCGCAAATCGGGGTTGAGCCGAAGCTCTTCGAAATCTAAAGTGACGCCGCGGCTGTTTTGGATGCCTCCGATGTTCGCCGTCGAGCAGGCACCCAGAAAGAGGGCGACGAAGGCTGCCGTCAGGCACCGGCCGATGGTGCGTGTGGTGAGTTTCATTTACCCCCCCCGGATGAAGCGGTGGTTTCTGCCCCGACTGCAAACGCCCGACCCCGGTCAAAACCCGATTCGGACCCCGACCCCGGAGCCTCCGGAGCCGATGCCGACGCCCACCCCGCTCCCGTAGCTGCGGTCGTCATCGACAAAGGGCATGCCGGTGCTGATGGTGACGATCCGGGTCTCGGGGTCGACCCTGATGCCGGCATTCATGCTCGAGTACCACACGCCGATCTGCTGGGCCTGGGCATCCAAGATATAGGCCCCGGTGGTGAAAGAGCCTCTGACCGGAAAATTCTGAACGAGCCCAACCACTTTCGCGAAGGTTTTGGACTCGGGGTCGACCTCGGTCCAAAGCTGGTCCTCGAGCCGGTAGGGCGCCGCCAGACCGACGACGGCGTAGGGGCTGTTTTCCAGGTTGTAGAACCAGTAGCGGTGATTGGGGTAGACGTGAAGCGTCTCGAAGGCGCGCCCCACCTCACGGCTGTTGCGCAAACCGCCGCGGTTGACCGTCGCACACCCGGACACCGCCAGAAAAAGCACACAGATCACGGAAAGAACATGGATCGGCAAACGTTGCGCACGCACCGCAGAGCTCCTTTTCTTCCGGTCCCCTGATGGAGCGACTGAGCCGACAGCCGCTGAAGGGTCCCAATAGCCCCATAGTAATCCCCTGCGGCCGCCAAGACAAGTGGCGTTGCCGGCCTTGAGGGCGGGGTTCAGGGCAAAAGGATGACCGCTTCGCCGATGCGGCCGTCGATCCGAATTTTCAAGGGCTCGGACCAGCGCAGCAGCCTGAGGTGGGCCGTAGTGCGGATCGGCGCCACGGCCGCCAGCGCCTCCCACTTGAAAAACGAGTTGGACTGGTACGGGACCGAGAGGCAGCCGATGTTCAAGGAGGTCACGTTCTGGAAAAAGTGGGTGCCCTGGGCCGGTTCGGCGTTGAACCCTTTCAGGCCGACCTCCACCAGCACGCGCACCGCTGAGATCTGCGCCCAGCTGACGCCGATCCCCATCCATGGGTCCGTGGAGCCCCAGCGGCCGAAGCCCACGAGTGCGTAGGAGCGGTTTTCCGCAGCGAGCAGGCGGTTGACCTCGCCGATCTCACGCGCGATCTCCCGGGTTTTGGATATCTCGAAGGATTCGGGCGCAACGCACACCAGATCGTGGAGGCCGCGGTAGGAGCCGTTGCCGTGCGCCGTGTCGGAGTAGCAGAGGGCGCGCTCCTTATGGCCTACGGTGATTTTGACCCGCTCCCAGCGCTTTTTTGCGGCCATGGGCCGCAGCTGGAGGGGATAGAGGACCGGGCGGCCCTCTTCGGGCAAATCGCAGGCGAATTCGATCTCCACCGGCGTGCGCATGGCCTTCTCGCTGACCGTCAGGAGGCTGGCTAAAAACTCGCCCAGCTTCAGGCGCGGGTCGCGCAGGACCTTCTGGAACGTCACGATGCGGGGACCGTCGTAGAAAAAGCTGTCCACCAGCAGCCCGCTTTCGGCCTGGTACACGGAGGCGACCGGCTGCAGCACCCGCTGCGCTTCGGCCTCGGCGAGGGGCAGCAGCTTCAAGCGGTCCATGGTGGCGGCGTCCCGCGGCCCCTCGATGGCTGCCATGTCCAGGCCGTAGAACTCCTTCTGCGTGAAGTAGAGCCAGTCGCGGATGTCGGCGAACTGCGGCAGCAGCATCGGGTAGCGCGGGCAGAAGCGCACGATGGCCCCGCCTTCGACCACGGTTTTGCCCAGCCCGAGTGCGATCTGGGCGACTCCGTCCTCCGGTTTCATGTAGGCGACGGGGTAGAAATTGTGGGACTGCGCCACCCCGGAAAAGGAGGGGTAGAAATAGTCTCCCCGGCGGCCTCCGCCCAGGGTCTGGACGACCACGGCCATGCGCTCGTCCTCCAGCCGATAGCTGGTCTGGCGGTAGTAGGCCCGCG
Organism: Desulfobacterales bacterium; assembly: GCA_025454255.1. Taxonomy (GTDB): domain Bacteria; phylum Desulfobacterota; class Desulfobacteria; order Desulfobacterales; family SpSt-501; genus SpSt-501. The sequence continues at coordinate 23,269 of JALOOU010000009.1, forward strand.
GGCCGTCCCCGAAGGTCGAGGCCCACACCAACTTCACGGCGGCCAGCAGCGAGGCCAGGCGCTCCTCTACAGTGGACTCGCTGTTGGGCAGCATGTAGGTGGCATAGAGCCCGGCCAGGGGCAGATGCAGGGAATCCTCCAGGAGGCTGGAGGAGCGCACCGCCAGCGGCTCCCGCACCGCCAGCAGATAGGAGCGCAGCTCCTGAGACAACTCAGGCCGTATTTCAGCCTGCAGGAATCGGGTCTGGAGCTCGGGGAAGGGAAGTTTTCCCTGGATCGCCTCCTCCCATAAGCGGTTCTCTTCCAGGAAGAGGCTGAATTCGTTGGTGCAGACGACCAGCGTCGGTGGAATCTGTATGGCGATGTCGGGGAAAAACCGGCGCAGATCCAGGCGCGACAGGAGATAGCGCAAAAACCCGATCCCCCGGGCCTTGCCCCCCAGGGACCCTTCGCCCAGGCGCATGAACTGCACCTCGTAGGGGCTGCGGCCGGGGATGAAGCGGGTGATGATGTCGCTTTGCTTTTCGTAGAGCACCGCCTCGATGACCTGGACCAGGAAGCGGCGAAGCTCCCCCGGGTCCTGGAAATCCTCGACGCGCTTGGGGTAGAGCTGCTCGGCGATTCGAATTTCCGTGCGGGCCATCATCCAGTGCGAAAAATGCTGCTGGCGGGCATGGTGCAAAATGGACTCGATCGGCACCTCCCGCAGGTGCCCCAGCAGCGCGCGGGGATTCGCCGCTCGGGCGATCTCGCGGCCGTCGGGCATGCGGAAAATGAAGTCGCCGAACCCCATGTACTCCTCCAGAAACCGCTGCAGGTCCTCGATCAGACGGGTCGAGTTCTTGTCGATGAAGGTGGTCCCCAGCGCGAGCGCGCGCGGGCGGTTCTTCTCGGGCTCGGCGGACTGGATGCAGATCGGCAGGTCGCGGTCCTCCCGGCGCAGCATGCGCACGAGTTCAAACCCGGCCTCGTCGTCCAACTGGCCCGCCTTGGCGAAGCGCACGTCGGTGACGACCCCCAGCACATAGGGCCGATAGCGCCGGTAGAGGGCAACGGCCTCCTCGAGGCTGTCGGCCAGGACGATTTTGGCGCGCGAGCGCATCCGCAGCTGTTTGTGCAGCAGGTTCAGCCCCTCGTCGATCAAGCGGCGCGTCAGGAGCATGATCGCGGTGTAGATGGCCGGCAGGATGGTGGAGTAGTGGGCGACCGAATCCTCCACGAGCATGACGACCCGCACCCCCCCGGCGGCCGTGTCGTGGTCGACGTTCGCGCGGTCTTCGAAGTACTTGATGATGGCCACCAGGAGCGTCGGGTCGTTCTGCCACAGAAAGACCCGGTCCACGCCGCTGGCGGCAACCGCATCCGTCAGCTGGGGCAGGGAGGAGGGGTCCGTGGCCAGGATCGCCACCGGAAGCTCCCTGCGGGCCGCCTTGACGTTGACGGCCAGCTCGAGCGCCAGCCCCATCTCCTCGTGCACGATGGCCAGGACGAGGTCGATTTTCTCCTCCTGGACCGCCTCCAGGGCCCGTTCCATGCTCGAAACCTTGCGGATCCGGGGCACCGTCGAGAGCCCCCGGTCGGCGTACTGCTGCCAGAGGCGCTCTTCCAGCGTGCCGTCCTCCTCCAGGATGTAGGCGTCGTAAACGCTGGAGACGAGCAGGATCTCGCGGATGCGGTTGGCCATCAGCGAACGGAACGTGTCGAAGCGGTGCTGGATGGAATCGATGTCCAACATGGGCTGAACCTCCGGTAGGATTGACTCCTGTATGCCGCCATATGGCCTCCAAAGCAAGCGGCAAACCGCACCCGCGTCACCGCCGGAGAATCCCGCTCGAGGCAGGCGCCCCCCCCGCCGGCCGATGGCGACCCCCGGGCCGGGGCCTTTTCGGCATGATCGCCGGCGGGGGAGCCGATCGCGGGGAAAATCGCCTTGCCGGGGAGAAATTCCTCGGCGCATCGGCGTGCGCCGTGGCTGCAACCTGCCGTCGGCCGGCGCGCCTCCGGCATTGATTTTGTATTTATTTCAATACGTCGCGCAGATCAACGACCATCTGCGGCGGTGACGGCTGATTTTGGCACAGCATCTGCAGAGTGTCGGTGACAGGGACCGACAAGCTGCGGACACCTCACACACCAACGCCCATGCCCGAAGAAGGAGTCGACAATGGCGACCGGAAAATCGAAGAGCAACAGCGTAACGGGCTTCAGCGCAGATCAACCCCTTGCCGAAGCGATGGCCCGCATGGAGCGGCTGATCCACGCCGGGCTGTGTTCCAACTGCCGCCATGCCGGTGATTGCGCCGCGCTGATGAGGGCCGCGGTGCCCATCGCCCAATGCGAAATGCACGAATGCGGCCTTTCTGCCAGGCCGCGGTTGTCCCTGGTGAAGCAGCGGGCGGCGGCCGAACCAGAGGCCTGCGACCAGGAGCCCCTGCTTGGGCTTTGCGAGAATTGCGACCATGTCAGAGCCTGCCGGCTTCCCAAGCCCCTGAGCGGGGTGTGGCAGTGCGAGGAGTACGCCTGAGGCGGCCTCGTTCGAAGAAATGGGTTTGTTTAACCAGGAGGAAATGCTATGAACTGGTCATAACCCCGGCCGCTCGAATGTGCTCACAACCGGTAGCGGTTGCGGCGCTTTCGAATCGGTCTGCCGCCTTGCCCGCAACCGTGAGCCGAGGTCTTGAAACCAGTTCATATCTTTCGTTGCGGATGAGCTCCTAAAAATTTCCTGAAACACGCGAGGTTGTAAAAAGCCCAAGATCAAGGCGCGAATCCCGTGCCGCGAGGCATGCGTATCGTACGCCGCAGCGGCCACGGGATGAAGCGCAACGCAGATTGCGGGGTTTTTGCGAAGTCGTCCCTACGGGTGCCGTACTGCGGCGACCGCTTTCACGCAAGTTTGGCTTTTTCTTGTGGGATCGGCTTGCTGACGAACCGCCGACGCAGGCGGCAGGCAACGCTTAAAACGAAAACGAAGAGGGTGCGATGAAGGACGGTTTCAATGCGTTTGAAATGGCCCAGGCCCAGTTCGACCGCGTGGCGGACCTGCTTTCCCTGGAGAGCGGCATGCGGGAGCTCCTGCGCTGGCCGATGCGCGAATTTCATTTTACCATTCCGGTTCGAATGGACGACGGCTCGGTCCGGGTGTTCCGCGGCTTCCGCATTCAGCACAACGACCTGCGGGGCCCGGCCAAGGGCGGGATCCGCTTCCACCCCCAGGAAACCGCCGACACGGTCCGCGCGCTGGCCACCTGGATGACCTGGAAATGCTCCCTGGTGGACATCCCTCTCGGGGGCGGTAAGGGGGGGATCATCTGCGACCCGCGCCGGATGTCGCCGCGCGAGCAGGAGCAGCTCTGCCGCGGATGGGTGCGCCAGATCTTCAAAAATGTCGGACCGGTGAGCGATGTGCCGGCGCCCGACGTCATGACCAACGCGCAGCACATGCTCTGGATGCTCGATGAGTACGAAATCCTCGCCGGCGGCCACTACCCCGGGTTCATCACCGGCAAACCGATCGGCATGGGCGGCTCTCTCGGCCGCACCGAGGCGACCGGCTACGGCGTGATGTTCTGCGTGCGCGAGGCGATGCGGCGGCTCGGCCGCGAGGTTCGCGGCATGACGGCCGCCTTCCAGGGCTTCGGCAACGTGGCGCAGTATGCGCTGCGCTGGTTCACCGCCGCCGGCGGCAGGGCGGTGAGCGTCTCCTGCTGGGACGCGCACGACAACATCGCCTATACCTACCGGCGTGGCGACGGCGTCGACCCCGACTTTTTGGTCTCCATCACGGACAGCTACGGTGCGATCGATCGGCAGAAAGCCGTCGCGGCCGGCTACGAGGTGCTGCCGGGCGAGGAGTGGATCAAGCAGCCGGTGGAGATCCTGGTCCCCTGCGCGCTGGAAAACCAGATCAACGCCGACACCGTCCGGCAGATCGCCCCCTCCGTAGTCCTGCTCGCCGAGGGGGCCAACGGGCCGACCACGCCGGATGCCGACCCCGTCTTGAAGCAGCGCGGGATCTATGTCCTGCCGGACTTTCTGTGCAACGCCGGCGGCGTGACCTGCTCCTACTTCGAGCAGGTACAGGCGGCCATGAACTTCTACTGGGACAAGGAGGAGGTGCTCAAGCGCCTCGACTCCATCATGACCCGGGCCTTTCATGCCATGGCCGACCTGGCGGATGCGCGCGGCGTGTTCATGCGGGATGCCGCCTACATGATCGCCGTCGAGCGGGTCGCCCATGCGGCCCGGTTGCGCGGCCGGGCCTGACGCCCGGCACCGGGGCAGCCAAACCTTCGGCCCAGCGAAGCTGCCCGCCCGGCAGCTTCGCCTTTTTTGGCGCATCGAACAAATGGCCAAGAGCGCTCACCGTTCCCCCCAACCCATCGATGGATTCGTCGAGCCGCTGAGCGCAAAATCCTATGCCGGCTACCGTCGGCTCTTCGACCGGATCATGGCCTCGGCAGCCGAGGGGCGGATGACGCTGGAGGTGCTGAAAGAGGCCGCCGGCACGCTGCTGCGGTTCTTCGAATGCGAAGCGGCCGAGGTCGTCTACCAGGAAAAACAAAAAATCTTCCACGCCAAATGCGTGAATAGCGACAGGCCGGCCTGCAGCGGATGGAAGGAAAAATCGGCCCCCTCCGCAAGCTGCATCGAAGCCGTCGAATCCGCTCCCCGCGAACTGGTGGAGCGGTTGCAGCCCCTTTTTCTATCCGCGCCGCAGGGGGCGGCCGAGCGCCGGCTTGTTTACTTGTACGACGCCGCTCGAAAAGAGCTGGCGCCTTCGCGGCGAGGCCCTGCGCAGCATGCCTTCTTGCTCATCCCCGACGGCAACCTCCACTGTGGAAGCATCGTGCTGTCCTTCTCCTCTGAACGCCGGGCGGATGAGAATTCGCACATTTTTCTCACCCGGCTGGCGGTCATCATCGGCTTGTCCTTGCGTCATAATCGCTCGCGCTTCGAGCTGCGGGAGCGGGTCAAAGAGCTCACCTGCATGCACAGCATCGCCAACCTGGCGATGGACAGCGCACAGCCCGTGGAGGTGTTTCTGGAGCGGGTGGTTGAGCTGTTGCCGCCCGGCTACCTGAACCCCGACATCACCGAAGCGCGAGTCCGCTTCGATGGCCATGACTTTCAGACCCGGGGCTTCACGCCTACCCCGTACCGGCAATCGGCCTCGATCGCGATAGACGGCGTGGTTCGCGGCGCCGTGGAGGTCGTTTACCGCGAGCCCCGGCCCGAACTGGACGAAGGGCCGTTTTTGGCTGAAGAGCGGCGCCTGCTCGATTCGGTGGCCCGTGAAATCGCCCTCATCATCGAGCGCAAGCAGGCGGAGTCGGAAAAGGCCCGTTTGCAGGAGCAGCTGCAGCATGCCGACCGGCTCGCCACCATCGGCAAGCTGGCGGCGGGGGTGGCTCACGAGCTGAACGAGCCGCTGACGGGCATTCTGGGGTTTGCCGAACTGCTCAAGGAAATCCCCGGCATGCCCGCCCAGGCCGAGGCGGATATTGCCCGCGTCGAAGCCGCCGCCCTGCACGCCCGGGAGGTCGTGCGCAAGCTGCTCTTGTTCGCCCGCCAGATCTCACCCCGGCAAGATCCGGTGAACGTCAACCGGCTGGCCCGGGAGGTCGCCTCGTTTTTCGAAGCCCGCTGCGCCCAGCATCGCATCGAGGTGCGACTGGATCTGGACCCGACCCTGCCGGACATCCCCGGCGACGAGCCCCAGGTCCGGCAGATCCTTGTCAACCTCGTCGTCAACGCCATTCACGCGATGGAGCAAGGCGGACGCCTTCGTGTCTCCACTCGCCTGCGAGGGGCCGACATCCTTCTCTCCGTAAAGGATTCAGGCTCCGGCATCCCGGACGACATCAAGGAAAAAATCTTCCTGCCCTTTTTCACCACCAAGGACGTCGACCAGGGCACCGGGCTGGGGTTGTCGGTCGTGCACGGCATCGTCAAATCCCATCGCGGCCGCATCAAATTCAGCAGCCGAGCGGCTCGCGGCACCCACTTCAAGGTCTATCTGCCGGCCGGCGTCACCCGTGGCGCCGCGGCCCATTGACCGCAGGGAGGAAAACGTGAGCCATGCATTCCCCAGTTCAAGCACGCGGCCGGCCGCTATTTTGGCCGTGGACGACTCGCCCGACGCCCTCGAGCTGATCAAACGGCACCTCACTCCTGCGGGCCACACGGTCATCGCCGTCGCCAGCGCCGATGAGGCCTCCCGGCTGCTCAAGGAGGCCGCCTTCGACCTGGTGATCACCGACATGAAGATGCCCAAAACCAGCGGGCTGGATTTGATCCGGCATATTCGCACCCATTACAGAGGGGTCGGCATTCTCATGGTCACCGGCTACCCGTCCCTCGGCGGGGCGGTGGAGGCGGTGCGCCTGGGCGCCGAGGACTACCTGGCCAAACCGTTCACCAAACAGGAGCTGATGGGGGCCGTCGAAAAAACCCTGGCGGCGCAGCGGCAAAGGACCCTCGGGCAGGCCGCAACTCCCGCACCCTCGGGAATCATCGGGCAATCCGAAGCCATGCAGGTGGTGTTCCACACCATCCAGAAGGCGGCCGCCGTCAAGGCAACCGTGTTGATCACCGGGGAGAGCGGCACCGGAAAAGAGCTGGTGGCCCGCGCGATCCACTACCGCAGCGACCGCGCGGCGCACCCTTTTGTCCCGGTCAACTGCGGCGGCATCCCCGAAGGGCTGCTCGAGAGCGAGCTCTTCGGCCGGGTCAAGGGCGCATTTACGGGAGCCACCGAGACGCGCGCCGGTTTTTTTCAGACCGGAAACAAGGGCTCCCTGTTTTTAGACGAGGTGAGCGAAACCAGCCTGGGGATGCAGGTGAAGCTCCTGCGGGTGCTTCAGGAAAAAGAGATCTGCATGGTCGGTTCGGCCAAGCCCCAAAAGGTCGACGTGCGCATCCTCGCCGGCACGAACAAAAACCTGCAACACCTGATCGCCGGCGGAAGGTTCCGGGAGGACTTGTATTACCGGCTGAACGTTATCAACATCGAAATCCCGCCGCTGCGCGCGCGCGGTGAGGACGTTATCCTGCTGGTGCGCTATTTCACGACCAAATACGCCGCTGAGATGAATCGCACCGAGCCTCATTATTCGGATCGCGCGCTGGAAATCCTCAGGGGCTATGGTTGGCCGGGCAATGTGCGCGAGCTTGAAAACCTGGTTCAACGGCTGATGGCTCTCTCCGAGGGGGACCTTGTCGACGCACCGGACCTGCCGGCCGGCATGCGCTCCGAATGCGCTTCCGACAGCCGCGGATTGGATCGCAGCCTCGCACAGGTCGAACACGAATACATCCGCCACGTGCTTGACCGGGTCGGCGGCAACAAAACCCGGGCGGCAGCGGTCCTGAAGATCGACCGCAAGACGCTGCGCGACAAACTGAAACGGGTCGAGGGCTCCGCGTAATCGGAGGGCCCGGGCGATTTCGACCCGCCCTCTGCGCAAAAAGCGCTCAACGGTTCAAGTTGAGCGGCGATCCTACCGATAACGATAAGGGTGTGCATCAAAGCCGGCGTTGCCGTGAGCCGCGCGTGGCGACGGCGCTCTGTTTCCGGCCGCCGTCGCCGAACGCCGATCCCCCCGTAGCTGGCATACCCAATTGAGTTCATGAGCTGCAACCCTTTGATCCTTCGACTGAAACAGTCTCGACTCGGCCGGCTGCTGACCTCTTTTGACCATCGGGACCCGGTCCAGGACAGTCTCAGATTCTGGCGCGAGCGGATCCTGCGGGTCATCCTGGCCGGAGGCTGGACGCTCTCCTTCCTGGCCCTGGCTCCGGCGGCTCTGCTGGCCTTCAGGGAAGAGCTCTGGCTTTTGCTCGGGGTCGATATCGCCGGCTTGGCGGCCTCCGGCTGCCTGCTGCTGTGGCCTCGAATCGGCTTCGTCCGGCAAGCGCTTGCCGTTCTTGGCATCCTCTACTTGGTTGGAATTTTCATCATCCTCGAGGTCGGATTTCTGAGCGGAGGACCGGCCTGGTTGTTCGCCTTTGCCGTTTTTTCCGGAATCCTGCTGGGGCTGCGGGCCTCGCTGACTGCGACCGCCTTAAATGCCATCTCCTTGATCGGCCTGGCGTGGTTTTGGGGGCTGCCGGAGGTGCTGTCGACCACGCGCTTCATAACGGCGGGCGTCAACTTCGTCGTTTTGAATGCGGCCGCCGCGATTGGGGTCGCCGTCCTAGTGAACGGCCTGCAGGCGATGAACCGACGCACGCTTCAAACCGCCGCCGCACTCGAGTCGGAGCGGGTGGAATTGCTGAGGACCCGCGAAGAGCTGCGCCAGAGCGAGCAGAAATACCGGCTGCTGGCCGAAAACATCAGCGACGTCATTTGGACCATGGATTTCGACCTGAACTTCACCTACGTCAGCCCGGCGGTGTACCAGCAGCAGGGGTGGACACCGCAGGAGTACCGCTCCCACCGCCTGGAGGATGTGCTCACGCCGCGGTCGATCCAAAAGGTGATGGAGGAGTTTCAGAGCCGCACCGCGGCAGGCGGTGATCCGAATTCGCTTGCGGCCCCCTCGACCCTCGAGCTCGAGGTCAAGCGCAAGGACGGCACGACGCTCTGGGCCGAAATCACCGCATCCTTCCTGCTGGGGCCGGACAACGCACCGGCCGGGATCTTGGGCGTGACGCGCGATATCACCGAGCGGCGACGCGCGCAGAAGGAAAAAGAGGCTCTGCTGGAGCGGCTCAGCCGCGCCCGCAAAATGGAGGCGATCGGCACCCTGGCCGGCGGGGTCGCCCACGACCTCAACAATGTGCTCTCCGGCGTGGTTAGCTACCCGGACCTCCTGCTCCTGGACCTGCCCAGGGAGAGCCCGCTGCGGCGGCCGATCGAGGTCATACAGGAATCCGGCAAAAAGGCCGCTGCCATCGTCCAGGATCTGCTCACGCTGGCCCGCCGCGGGGTCGCCGTCTCCGAGGTGGTGAATCTGAACAGCCTGGTCAGCGACTACCTGGCCAGCCCCGAGCTGGCGCGCCTGCGCTCCTTCCACCCGCTCGTGGAGCTGGAGGCGCACCTCGACCCGGCGCTGCTCAACATCCTGGGCTCCCCGGTTCACCTGTCGAAGAGCATCATGAACCTGGTGTCGAACGCCGCCGAGGCCATGCCGGACGGAGGCCGCCTTCGCATCGCCACCGAGAATCGCTGTCTCGAGGCAACGCTGCAAGGCTACCACGAAATTCCCCCCGGCGACTATGCGCAGCTGCAGGTTGCCGACAGCGGGACGGGCATCTCCGCAGAGGACCTCCAGCGGATATTCGAACCGTTTTATACCAAGAAAAAAATGGGGCGCAGCGGCACCGGGCTCGGAATGGCCGTGGTGTGGGGCACGGTGAAAGACCATGGGGGCTTTATCGACATCCGCAGCGCCGAGGGCCAGGGGACCTGCGTGGCCCTTTATTTTCCCATCACCCGCCAGGAGCTGGGGCCCGCCAGGGCCTGCAGCACGGTCGCTGCGCTGCGGGGCAAAGGCGAGCGTGTGCTGGTGGTCGACGACGTTCCCGAACAGCGCGAAATCGCGACCCGCATCATCGCCCTCCTGGGCTACGCGGTGACCTCGGTGGCCAGCGGCGAGGAGGCGCTCGGCTTCCTCAAGGAGCACGCGGTGGACCTCGTCGTCCTCGACATGATCATGTCCCCCGGCATCGACGGCCTTGAAACCTACCGGCGGCTGCTTGCGTATCGGCCGCGTCAGAAGGCCGTCATCACCAGCGGTTTCGCCGAGACCGACCGGGTCCGCCGCGCCCAGCGCCTGGGCGCGGGGGCCTATATCAAAAAGCCCTACACGATCGAGGCGCTCGGAGCGGCCATCCAAAGCGAGCTTGCGAAAAGCGACTGACCTGCGGCTACCGGCAGAAATCCTTCATGGAGTGCCGCCAACAGAAGGCGATGGCCTCGTCCAGCACGGCGGGGACCCCCTCCTGGACGGTGGGATAGAGGGGCTGGATGCCGAGCAGCGTCGGCAGGGTCCCCGGCTCGACCGGCTGATGGAGGTTCCAGCTGCGCACCGCCCCCACCGAGTAGAGGTTCGGGCGGTGGAGCAGGGTACAGGCCGCATCCAGCAGGCCGGCCCCCATCAGCGCCAGCGCCTTGGGGATCCGCGTGACCTTGAGACGCGGGTAGAAGGTTCGGACCGCCTCGAAGAACTCGTTCCAGGTGCAGGGCAGGTTGTCCGCCACCACCATGACCCCGCGCGAACCGGCTTCGGCCGCATGGACCAGGGCGCGGGCCGCATCGACCACATTCAGGTGGGCGTAGCGGTTGCGGCCGCTCCCCGGGAACAGGATTCGCCCCCGGCGGGCCTCCTCGAAGAAGAGGCTGCGCGCACCGTAGGTGTGGGGCAGCCGGATGGAGGCGAACCGCAGCCCGGCCTCCTCGGCCATGGCCTGCATCATCTGCTCGGCCTCGAGCTTGGCGCGGCCGTAACCGGAGGCGGGGGCCGGCGGCGTCGCCTGGTCGATGCTGGAGGTTTGATCGCCATAGACGAGCAGGCTGCCGCCATAGACGACCTGCCGGACCCCGGCGCTGCATGCGGCCTGCATGAGGTTGCGGGAGCCCTCCACGATGGAGGGCCGCACCAGCCGATAGGAGATGAACGCCGCCAGGGCCCCGAGGTGGATCACGGTGTCGACCCCCTCCACCGCCCGGCGCAGGCTCTCCGGCTGCATCAGGTCCCCCTGCCTGATCTCCGCCTCCAGCCCCTTCAGGATCATCCCCCGCAGCGGCCGGCGCACCAAAAGCCGCGGCCGCAGCCCCCGGTCCGCGAGCTGCCGGGCCACCTCGAAGCCGATGAAGCCCGTTGCGCCGGTGACGAGAACCTTATCCATGCGGAGCGGCTCCCTCTTCGTCAGTCGATAGTTACCCGGTTGCGGCCGTTGGCCTTGCTGGCGTACATGAGGGTGTCGGCGCGCTTGAGCAGCGCGGCGGCGGAATCCTCGGGTTTGGCGACGCTGCCCCCGATGGAGACGGTCACGCCGAGTTCCACGCTGCCGGCGCCGACCTGGGAGTGGGCCACCAGCACGCGCAGCCGCTCGGCAAGCCCTCTGAGGGTCTGCCTGTCCGTGTGCGGGAACAGCCCGGCAAACTCCTCCCCGCCCCAGCGGCCCACCACGTCGAACGGCCGCACGGAATGCGAAAACGTGTTGGCGACGGTTTTCAGAACCTGATCGCCGGTATCGTGCCCGTAGCGGTCGTTGACCTGTTTGAAGTGGTCGACGTCCACGAAAAGCAGCCCGAAACCGGCCCCGCTGCGCCGCAGCTCCTCCAAGCGGGAGTGCAGTTGAGCCTCCAGATGGCGACGGTTGGGAAGCCCGGTCAAGGCATCGACCAGAGCGAGCTTCTTCAGCTCTTCGACTTGCTGGGCGAGTTCCTGACGCGGGCTGATGTCGGTGAACATCTCAACGGCGCCGGCAAAGCCGCCGTGGTCGTCGAGCAGCGGCGAGGTCCGTACCCACACCGGCAGCCGGTGGCCCTGCTTGTGGTGCAGGTAGACCTCGGCTTCGTGCGGCGCACCGTCGGCCATGGAGGCGACCAGGGGGCAGGAGCCGTGGCACAGCTGGCGGCCGATGGCATCCACGTGCACGAGAATGTTGTCGGCGCAGGATTTGCCCACCACCTCGGCCGCAGCGTAGCCGGTGATCCGCTCCGCCCCCTTGTTCCAGTAGGTGATCCGCCGGTCGCGGTCCACGAAGTACACCCCGTCGTGCATGTTCTCGACGAGATCACGGTAAAGATCTGCGGACGGCATGTCGTTGCCTCGTCCGGGTGCCGCCGACGACACGCTGAATGGCATCATCCGTCTTCTCTCAGCGCAGTCCAACCAACCGCCCACGGAGGGGCAGACTGCAGGGTGGACGGCCGCTCGTCAATGCGCAACCCATATCAGCCGGCTCGTGTCGAAGCCCAGAGCGGCGGCCCTGGTGATGAGCCGCTGCTTCAATTGCCGGTCCATCTCGGAGCGGCGCGCGAGGATCCAGAAATAGGAGGTGTCGGGCCCGCTGACGAGGGCGTATTGGTAGCCGTCGCGGTCGAGCTCGAAAACGATGTAGGAACCGTAGAAGGGGCCGAAGAAGGAGACCTTCAAGTGGCCCCGATCGGCTCGGTCGACGAAATAGGCCCGGCCCTCGGCCGCCTTCCACTTGTTCTCCTTTTCGGAGTAGCCGCGGTTCACCACCCGCACGCCGCCGTCCTCCCGCAGGCTGTAATCTGCGGTGACGCGGGAGAGCCCGCGCTCGAAGGAGTGGTCCAGGCGCGCGATTTCGTACCACGTTCCCAGGTAGCGCTCCAGCTCGAAGTTTTCAACCGGCGCCACCCCGTCGGGCACCCCGACGCAACCGCCCAGGAACACGATCCATGCGAGCCAACGTGCTCTCATCTTTGACGGCCTTCGTTTTTGATCCCTTTTTCGGTTCGGGACGTACGATCGGTTGAAGAACCTGTTGTCGTGCACCGCACCGGCAGCTTACAGAAGCAACGGCCCGGCCGCGCCGGCCGCCGCCTCCGGCAAGCAAGGTGCGGCCGGAAGCAGTCAAAGGCCCCGCTGGGAGCTTTGCACGGCGGGGCCGATGGAATCATTTTGGGGCAGGCCCGAAGGAGCGTTCGAAAAGTTCCCGAATGGCCTTGCGGCCGTCATCGGAGAGGTTGCGGGTGCCGGTGCCGACGAAGGTTTTCTCTGAAATGACAGGCGCTTCGGCGACCCACTGGTTGTTTTTCCAGGAGAACCATGACATGCGCTCCTGGTCATAAACACTGACGTCGCGATTGAAGAGCTTGGCAAGCTCAACCCCCCAGCCGGTGCCGCCCTTCACGGTGCTGTCGGGTTGGATCCAGCCGATGGCGAACACCTGGTAGCCGTTGTTGACCATGTGGAAAATGGACTGGATCACCTTGCGGATCTTGTCCGCTTTGGAATAGCCGCGGCGCATGCGGGTGGAGACGATCTCCATGCTGACGTCGCCCTTGTCGAGCTCGGCCGGCGAGAGGACCCGCACCCCGCGGGTGCGCTCGATCTCGTGCCCCTCGAAGGAGAAGTTCACCTCCTGGAGGCCCCAGCGTTCAGCAAACTTTCCGAACTCGGCCTCGGCGCCCTTGTGGCCGCCGCTGTAAAGCGTCACCTGCGAACGATCCGCCATCTGTAGCTTCTCCTTTGACGTTAAGTGGTGTGCCTGGTGCGTTGAAGGCAATAGTAAGCTGGAACCCGGTGATTGCAACCTTGCGGATGGGTCATCCGTGCTTTCGGCAGGTGCGCAAGGGCAATCACGCCGAGGGGCGCTGCGAGCCGCGCAGGATGATAAAGAGGGCCGCACCGGCGGCGATCATGCCGGCGCAGAGGAGCTGCCCCATGGACATAAACCCCGCCACGAAACCGAGATGCGCATCCGGCTCCCGGTAAAACTCGATGAAAAAGCGCACGCTCCCGTAGCCGATCATGTAGAGGGCGAGCATGGCGCCCCGGGGCATGCTGATGTTGCGGATGCTCCAGAGCACCGCAAACAGAAAGACCCCCTCGAAGAAGGCCTCGTAGAGCTGGGAGGGGTGGCGCAGGGCCATCTCGGGCGCCAGTGGAAAATACATTCCGATGGGGGCGTTGGTGATCCGGCCGTACAACTCGCCGTTGATGAAGTTGCCCAGGCGGCCGAAGGTGTACCCCAGCGGTATGCCGGGGACGTAAAGGTCCGCCATCTCTCTTAGGGACAGGCGGTTCTTCTTGGTGTAGAGCCAGGCCGCGATCAGGATCCCGATGAGGCCGCCGTGGTAGGACATGCCGGAGATGCCGGTGAAGGTGATCCCGTTCGAAAACTCGAAGGGCAGAATAATTTCGAGCGGGTGCCGGATGAAATAGGAAGGATGGTAGAAGACCACATACCCGAGCCGCGCGCCGATCATCAGCCCTAAGATGACCACCGTGGTCAGGTCGTTGACCTGCTGGCGGGATACCTGGAAGCGGCGCTCGTGTTTGAGGCGGTAGAGGACCAGGCCGTAGGTGATGGCGAATGCCACGATGTACATCAGCCCGTAATACTGAAGCTTGAAGGACCCGATTTGAAAAATGACCGGGCTAAGCTGCTGCGGCAGATGCTGCCACCACTCCCAGAATGCTTGCATGATTCCAATTCCACTCGCGCGCTGAGCTGGACGGACGTGACGGCCGCGATCTTAGTGTCCCCCCTGGCGGTTGTCAACCGGCCCATGGGGATCTCCCGCGACCGCGGCGATCCTCTATTCGCTATGCTACGGAATGCGCCGCCTGTAGGGCGGACCGGTTTTGCTTTAAGTCCCCACCCGAGTGTATTATGATCGTCTCATATCCATGACGATCTCAAAACGCAGGACCGGCTTTGATGGACCCCGTTTCGAATCAAACGCTTTCCGCCGTCACCGTCGATCGACGCAGCGACGACGGATTTGTGATCCGGTGGAATCCGACCCCGGGGAGCTCCTCCATGACGATCTACGGCGGTCTATCGCCGGATCGGATCGACGAAACCGCCCCGCTCGCCCGCGTGAACGCGCGCTGTGTGGTCACCCTCGACCACCTGCATCCGGGCCGCCCCCATTACTTCAAACTGGCGGCGGCCGACGGAACAACCCGGATTGTGGGCGAACGGCGTCCCGCCGTGGAGGGGGCGCCGAACCTGAGGGACCTCGGAGGGTACGCGACGGCGGCCGGCCGGCATGTGAAATGGGGGCAGGTGTTCCGGTCGAGCCACCTCTCCCGCTTGACCGACAGGGGGGTGGAGTTCATCCGACACCTGGGAATTCGCCGGGTCTACGATCTGCGCACCGAAGCCGAGGTTCTGAAAATGCCCAACCGGTTCCCGGATTCGGCGGATGCGAGCTATCATCGACTGCCGATCCAACACGGCGATTTCGAGCCGACCGCGGTGTTCGACCGCATCAAGAAGGGCGACGTCGACTGGATCTCCGAGGAGTTCATGCTGCGAGGCTACATCGAGAGCATCGAGCACTATCCCCACGTCTGGCAGCGGCTGTTCAGCGACCTGGCCGATCCGAAGAACCGACCGCTCCTGTTCCACTGCACCGGCGGGAAAGACCGGACCGGGACCGGTGCCGCTCTGATCCTGCTGGCCCTGGGCGTGGCCGAGGAGCCCGTGGTACGCGACTACGGGCTCTCCGACGGGTACAATGCCGAAACGCGCCAAACGATCTACGCCCATCTCCAGCCGATGGGGGTCGACATCGCCCGGGTGGAACCGTACTTCACCGCCCCGGAAAGCCGCATCCGCGCACTCCTGGACTACATCCGCAATCACTATCAAACGGCGCTCGATTACCTGGTGAAAAAGGCCGGGGTCGGTGAAAAAGAGATCGGGCAGCTCAGGGATGGCCTGCTGGATTAACCCTCAGCCGGCAAATGCGCCGCTGAAGACTCGATTGCGGCCTTCCTTTTTTGCCCGGTAGAGGTTCTCGTCCACACAGCGCAGCAGGGCGTCGGCCGCAATTTTTTCCGTTACGCGCTCCCCGTCGAAACCGGTCAGCCCGAAGCTGGCGGTGATGCAGACCTGCTCGCCGTGCCAGTCGAACGTGCGGCGGGCGATCTGCTGGCGCAGCCGCTCGGCCAGCCGCTGGGCGTTTTCGAGCGAAGTTTCGGGCAGCACGAGCAGGAACTCCTCGCCGCCGTAGCGCGCCAGCCAGTCCGAATCGGTGCGGATCAGCGCGCTCACCGTTTTGACGAAGTCCCTGAGGACCTGGTCCCCGCATTGGTGGCCTTGGGTGTCGTTGATCGCCTTGAAGTGGTCGAGATCGCAGAGCGCGACGGAAAGCGCCCGCCGATAGCGTAAAGCGCGCCGGATATCCCTGGGCAGCTGCTCATTCATGTAGCCGCGGTTGAAGCAGCGCGTCAGCGGATCGCGCTGGGCCAGGTATCGGATCTGCTTGTTCGCCTTTTCAAGCGATTCGTTCTTTTTTTTCAGCCCCTCGTAGAGCAGCGCGTTCTCCATGACCAGGGAGCATTGCTTGGCGAGCACCGCCAGCAGGCGCATGTTCTCCTGGGTCACCAGGCTTTCGTGGAGCGGGCTGATCACCATCACCATTCCCAGGGTGCGCTTCACCGTGACCAGCGGCAGCATGACCAGCGTGCGGCCGCGCACGGGGCCCAACGCGGGGATCAGGGCCGGCTGGCGGCGCTTGAGGACCCAGGGGAAAATCCCGCACTCGATCTGGGCATCGCTCTCCTCCTGGCAGGCCGCCCTGACAGATGGTGGCTCCACGCAGCTCAAGCCGAACTCCTGCGTGACCTCGTCCACTAGAAACAGGGCGCAGCCCTCCACCTCGATCAGGTTGCGGACATCGTTCAGAAAGGCCTCCCAGATCTGTTGAACGCTTGCGGGAAACTCGATCTTGTCCTGGAACTGACCGAGCTGTTCGATCTTGTCGACCAGCTGGATGAGCGCGGATTGGTTTTCGTTCATGGGTATCCTGCAGCAGACGTTGTCGATCCGGCTTGAGCGGGTGCGGTTGTTGGAATCGTACCAGCCCTGTGCTCTAATATCAAACCTTTCGTTGGTTTCCTACATGGGACGTGGTTACCGTTAATGCAACAGCTCAATTTCGACGCCGAATGATGTTGACCCGGTTCAGCGGCTTTGCTAATGGATCAGATTCAACGCATGCAATGGAGTCAACAAGTAATCGCATGTAAATCTATTCCGCGGGAGGTTCTCATGAAACTAAAAAGCGTTTTCGCCTTGGCAATCGTGTTGTCTCTGTTCACCGCCGTGGCCGGTCCGGCCGGAGCCCAGAAAATTAGTTGGAAAATGGCTTCGGCGTGGCCCGGGGGAACCCAGATCCAGTGGGCGGCCGATTTTTTTGCGGAATCCGTCAACCAGATGAGCGGGGGGAGACTGGAGATCAAGAGTTTTCCCGCCGGAAAGCTGGTCGGCGCCCTTGAAGTGTTCGATTCCGCCCGCATGGGCAACATCGACGTGGCGCACGCGTCGCCGGCCTACTGGATCGGCAAAATGCCGGCGGGTGCGCTTTTCGGGTACCTGCCCTTCGGAATGGAGGCCGTCCCCTACCTCTCTTGGATTTACGAAGGCGAGGGCATGGCGCTTTACCAGGAACTTTACGCACCGTACGGTTTCGGCTACGTGGCTCCCTGCGGCATCATCCCACCAGAGAATCTGGCATGGTCCAACAAACCGATCAGGAGCATGGAGGACTTCAAGGGTCTGAAGTTCCGCACGTCCGGCTACTGGGGGGAGATCCTGAGCGCCGCCGGGGCATCGGTCGTCATGCTGCCGGCCGGACAGATATATGAAGCGCTGCAGCGCAACGTCATCGACGCCGGTGAATTCAGCATCCCCAGCATGGATAAGACCTTGGCCTTTCACGAGATCGCCAAATATCTGTTGGTCCCGGGGATCCATCAGCCGAGCACCATTTTAGATATCCTCGTCAACCCGAAGTCGTGGGAAAAGCTGCCCAAGGATCTCCAGGACATCGTTAAAGGCGCCGCCCAGATGACCACCATGCGCATGCTTACCAACAGCATCACCAAAGATATTGAGGCGCTGACCTTTTTCCAGCAGAAGGGTGTCACCATTCATTACTTGGACCCCAAGATCCAGAAAGAACTCTACGGCCAGGCCACGGCTCTCATGGATCAAAAAGCAGCCAAGGACCCCTTTTTCGCAAAGGTGTGGGAGTCCCAGAAGAAGTTCCGCAAAGAGTATAACGGCTACAAAACCCTCATGACTCCGCAATTCGAGTAGGGGAAATGATGAGCACCGGAGCGTTGTGCGAAAAGCAGGTGAATGACACCCAATCGCTTGGCTGCCCGGAGGCCCCCCGCACGGGGTGGAGCCCAGAGAGATGAACAGACTCATTCGGATGATCGACTCCGTCAACGATGGGTGCGGGAAGGCCGTCAGCTGGCTGGTACTGGTTTTCACTCTGGTGCTCGGGTACGAAATCGTGCTGAGGTATGTTTTCAATGCCCCCACCAAATGGGCCTTTGATATCAGCTATATGCTCGGCGGGACCTATTTCTGGCTGGGGGCAGGATACACGATGCTCAAAAAAAAGCACGTCCGCATCGACATCTTTTACCGAAAATTTTCTTCCCAAAAGAAGGCGCTGGCGGACATCTTCTTTTCTCTGATTTTCTTTTTCCCCTTGTGGGGCATTCTGCTCTACAAGCTCATTCCATATGTTTACCTCTCTTGGGTCACGAATGAACGTTCCATGCAGGGCTACTGGATGCCGATTTTGTACCCCTTCAAAACCGTCATGCCGCTGGGCGTCCTCCTGCTGCTGCTTCAGGGGGTGGCCGAATTCCTGCGCGCGGTTCTCGTTTTGACCCACGGGAAAGGATCGTGCCGATGAGTCCCGAGATCATTGTCCTACTGATCTTCGCAGGCCTCTTTGCGAGCATTTTCCTGGGGTACAACACCGCCTTCGTCCTGGGGGGGCTGTCGCTCATTTTCGGGTACGCCTTCATCGGGCCGGAGGTGTTCGGTTTTTTCATCGTGCGCCTCGAAGGCGTAATGAAGAATTATGACTTGCTGGCGGTGCCGTTGTTTCTTTTCATGGGCGTTTACATGGAAAAATCCGGCATTGCGGAGAGGCTGTACAGCGCTCTTTACCTCCTGCTGGGAGGCCTGCGGGGCGGTTTGGGGGTCAGCACGATCACCATCTGCGCGATCTTCGCAGCGGCAACCGGCGTCGTCGGCGCCTCCGAAGTAACCGTCGGGCTGATCGCCCTGCCCGCCATGCTGTCGCGAAACTACAACAAATCCCTCGCCTGCGGTGCCATCTGCGCCGGGGGAACGCTGGGCATCCTGATACCCCCCAGTGTGCTGATCGTCATCTATGGACCGCTGGCCGGCATTTCGGTCGGCAAACTTTTCTTGGGCACCGTATTCCCGGGCTTGCTGCTGGCGGGACTCTACATTTTCTACATCGCCGTGCGCTGCTATTTTCGCCCCGAGGACGGCCCGCCGATGTCGGCCGCGGAGCGGTCGGTGCCGGTGAGGCGCAAGCTTTTCCTGCTCCTGACATCGGTGGCACCGGCCGCCTTGCTGATCCTGGCGGTGCTGGGCAGCATCTTTTTCGGCATCGCCGCCGTGACCGAGGCGGCTGCGGTGGGAGCGCTATCCGGCATGGCACTGGCGGGTCTATACGGAAGGCTCAGCTTCAAATTGGTCGGAGAGGCCTGCCTTCAGACGCTGGAAATCACCAGCATGATCATGATGATTGCCGTCGGCGCATCTTTCTTCTCCACGGTTTTTGTGGCTCTCGGCGGCGATGATCTGATCCAAGAGCTCTTTACGGGCCTGCCTTTCGGCAAATGGGGGTTCCTGGCCGGCGTCAACCTGTTGCTGATTCTTCTGGGCTGCGTGATCGACTGGATCGGGATCGTTTTCATAATGGTGCCACTGCTGACGCCGGTGGCTGCCGCCTTCGGCTTCGACCCCGTCTGGTTCGCCGTCTTGGTGATGGTCAACCTGCAGATCTCCTTCCTCACCCCGCCGTTTGCCTACTCCATTTTCTATTTGAGAGGAATCGCGCCGGCGGATGTCATGACCACCGAGATCTACCGGGGCGTGATCCCGTTTGTCGGGCTCCAGATTCTTGCGCTGGTCCTGCTTGTGGTGTATCCAGAGATCGTCACCTACCTGCCGGGGCTGATGATCCAATAACCGGACCTCCTGGGTGCGGGGGGCGACGGAAGTGTTATTCTCGACGAACAAACGGGAGATCCAGGGATTGCCATGATCGCTAATCCCCGCGTCACACTTTTCATTCAATGCCTGGTCGATACCGTCTGGCCGCACGTGGGCGAGGCCATGGTGCGGGTGTTGGCGGGTCTCGGCCTTGAACTGGAGTGTCCGACGGATCAGACCTGCTGCGGGCAGCCGGCGTTCAACTCCGGATTTAGGCGGGAGGCCCGCGTGGCCGCCCGCCGGTTCATCGAGATCTTCGAAACCGCCGGCGCCATCGTGTCGCCTTCGGGCTCCTGCGTCCACATGGTGCGGCACCACTACCCGGAGCTGTTCAAGGACGAACCGCAATGGCGTGAGCGGGCGCAGCGCGTTGCCGCGCGCACCTACGAGTTCACCGAGTTCCTGGTCGACAGGCTGAAGGTGGAGGATGTGGGCGCCCGCTTCCCCGGCCGGGCGACCTACCACGACTCCTGCCACCTGCTGCGCGGCCTGCGGGTCAAGGAGCAGCCCCGCCGGCTGCTGCGCCGCGTGGCCGGCCTGGAGCTGGTGGAGATGAAGAACTCCGACTACTGCTGCGGGTTCGGCGGCGCCTTCGCGGTGAAGTACCCCGATATCTCCGCGGCGATGGTCAACGACAAAGTCGATCACATCGTCGCCTCCGGCGCCAAGACCGTGGTCGGCTGCGACACGGGCTGCCTGCTTAACATCGCCGGGACCGTCAGCCGCCGCGGCCTTCCGATCAAAACGATGCACATCGCGGAAGTACTGGCCCATCGGAAGTGATGAGAAACGAGCAACGAGTTGAAAGCGGGAGGCTCCGCACAGGGAGTGCAGCTGCCAAGAAACTGTTCACTTGGACCCTCGAACCCTGGGAGCCTTGAACCCTTAGCCGTGCATAATGTCCGACATCAGCACTGAAAAATACGTGGCTGAGGCCAGGCGGGGCATCGCCGATCCGGTGCTGCGGCGATCCCTCGCCTCCCTCCAGGAACGCTTTGGCCGGGGCACGGCCGCGGCCTACCTCCAGCTGCCCGAGGGGCCGGACCTGCGGGTCACGGCGCATGCGATCCGTGAAAAAGCGGTCGCACACCTCGACGTTCTCCTGGAAACCCTTGCCGCCACGATCCGGCGCAACGGCGGCCACGTGTTCTTTGCTGCGACCGCCAAGGATGCCGTGGACTACTGCCTGGAAGTGGCACGCCGCAATCAGGTGCGTCTAGTGGTCAAGGGAAAATCCATGGTGACCGAGGAGATCGGCCTCAACCCGGCGCTCGCGGCGGCGGGCATCGAGGCGGTGGAGACCGATCTGGGGGAGTACATCATCCAGCTGGCGGGTGAAAAGCCCTCCCACATCATCGCCCCGGCCATCCACAAGACCCGCAATGAGGTCGCCGACCTCTTTGCCGCCAAGCTCGGCATCCGGCGCACGACCAGCCCGCCCGAGCTGACCCAGGCCGCCCGCAAGGCCCTGCGCGAAAAGTTCCTGACCGCCGACATGGGCACCTCCGGGGTCAACATGGCCTGTGCCGAGAGCGGCCACATCACCACCGTTTCCAACGAGGGCAACATCCGCATGGCCACGACCCTGCCCCGCGTGCATGTCGCCTTCATGGGAATGGAGCGCATCGTGGCGCGCCTCGACGAATACGAAATCATCCTGAGGCTCCTGTGCCGCGGAGCGTCGGTCCAAACGATCGGCACCTATGTCAGCTTCGTCGGCGGGCCCCGCCAGCAGGGGGACTCGGACGGACCCGAGGAGTTCCATCTGGTGGTCGTCGACAACGGCCGCAGCCGGATCCTGGCCGACCCGCAGTTCCGGGAGATGCTCTGCTGCATCCGCTGCGCGGCCTGCCTCAACATCTGTCCGGTCTACGGCAAGATCGGCGGGCATGCTTACGGGTTTGCCTACTCCGGCCCGGTCGGGGCGGTGGTGACACCGCTGTTGACCGGCGTCAACCGGGCCAAGGACCTCTGCCGCGGTGAAACCCTCTGCGGCGCCTGCAAGGACGCCTGTTCGATGGACATCGACCTGCCGCGCATGCTGCTCGCCCTGCGGGAAAAGCTGGCCTATGGGGACGCCGCCTGGCAGGTGGAACCGGCCAGCCGGATCGAGGGGCTGGCCTACCGGGGATGGTCGTGGTTGATCCGCCGCCGAACCGTCTATGAGATGGCTCTGAAGCTGGCCGCGACCGGGCAGCGATTGCTCCCGCGGGCCGGCGCCATGATCCGGCGGCTGCCGCCCCCCATCCACGGTTGGACCCAGAGCCGGGATCTGCACCCCCTGGCGGAGCAGACGTTCATGGAGCGGTGGCGGAAAAGGAAGGCGCCGAGCAACGCGAGGGTGAATAGCGAGTGGGCGAAAAAAAACCCGACAGGCGAGCCGGGCTCGGAGGGGTGCGGGGGGGGAGAGGGCCTTGGTGATGAAGACGGCCGCAGAGGATAGATTCTTTCGGCGCCTGCGAACCGCGCTGGGACATGCGCCGGATCTTTCCCGCGACGCGACGCAGCTGTTCGCCCAGGGACCTTCGGCGGATGAGTTGCAGATGCTGGACCGGATCGACGGACGGTCCGCGGCGGACCGCCGGAGGCTCTTGGAGCGGCTGATCGAGGCCGGAACGCCCATCAATCTTAGGGTGGTGCCGGTCTTCGACCCGGCCGCCGCGCGCGAGGGCATTGCCGCCGTCGTGGCGGAGAAGAGGCCGGAGTGGGGGGAGGCCAAGAGCGTGGCCGCCTGGCGGCACCCGCTGATCGACCGCCTCGGCCTCGAGGGGGCGCTGGCCCGGCGTCAGGTCCCGCTGCGGATCACCGACCCGATCGCGCCCGGCGCCGGCGCCGGGCGCGAGTGCGACCGCGCCCAACGCGACCGCCAGCGGGCCGCCGTCATCGCCTCGTTCATCGGCGTGACCGGCGCCGACTTCTGCCTCGCGGAAACGGCCACCCTCGTCCTGCGCAACCGCCCCGGCCAGCCGCGCTCGGTGGCGCTGGTGCCCTCCATCCACATCGCCGTGATCACGCTCGACCAGGTCCTCGCCGACATGAAGGAGCTCTTCGCCCTGCTGCGCTGGGCGGAGCGCTTTCGGCCGGAGGGGCTTTCCAACTACATGTCCCTCATCTCCGGCCCCAGCAAGACCGCCGACATCGAGGCCACCATGGTCCACGGCGCCCACGGCCCGCGTGAGGTGCACCTCTTCGTCATCACGGGCTGAAGGGCCCGGCTCTCCGGGGAGGCGATGGGCAAGCACGTCATTTTGTGGGACAACGACGGAGTCCTGGTCGACACCGAGGCGCTTTACTACGCAGCCAACCGGCGCGTGCTGCAGCGCTTGGGAGTTGCGCTGAGCGCCGAGCAGTACCGCGACCTTTACCTGCGGGAGGCCGTCGGGGGGTGGCACCTGGCGGCGGGCCTGTCCGCGGCGCAGATCGCCGCGCACCGGTCCGCGCGCGACCGGCTCTACGAGGAGCTCCTGCGGAGCGAACCGCTTGCAATGCCCGGCGCGGCCGAGGCGCTGCACGCGCTTGCCGGCCGGGCGGTTATGGGCATCGTGACGAGCTCCCGCCGCGCCCATTTCGACCTCATTCACGCGCGGACCGGCCTCGGCCCGTTTTTCGAATTCGTCGTCAGCGGCGATGACGTCGCCCGGACCAAACCCGATCCGGAGCCCTACCTGCGGGCGCTCGCCCATGCGGGCCGCCGCCCCGCCGAATGCGTGGCCGTCGAGGACTCCGAACGCGGGCTGCGGGCGGCCAAGGCCGCGGGGCTGGAGTGCTGGGTCATCCCCAACGGCCTGAGCCGCGGCAGCGACTTCGGCGGCGCCGACCGCGTGCTGACCGGCATCCACGAGGTCCCCGCGCTGCTCGGGTCCTGACCGGGCAAAGGGGCCGACCGATGGCGGCCCCTTTGCCCGGCGCCGGCCCGCTTGACAGCCTGCGTCGTATTCGATAGCTTTTGCACCGATCTGACCGGGGTGGCGGCTTCCGCCTGAGATCATACCCGTTGAACCTGACCTGGGTAATGCCAGCGTAGGGAGCGTTCAACCGATCCAAGGACTCAAGCCGTTTCCCCGCGGAAACGGCTTTTTTTATCGATCGGAGGAACCCATGGAAACCAGGGACATCGCCCGCGCCGCCGTGCTGGTGGCGCTGGCCGTCGCCTTGTCGCCCCTGTACATTCCCGTGGGCCTGTCCAAGTGCTATCCGGCCCAGCACATGATCAACGTCATCGCCGCGGTCGTTCTCGGACCGGTGCCCGCCCTGCTCATCGCCTTTCTGGCGTCCTTGATCCGCAACCTCCTCGGGCTCGGCACCCTGCTGGCATTTCCGGGGGCGATGATCGGGGCGCTTTTGGCGGGCACGGCTTATCGAATTTTCGGGAAACCCTGGGCGGCCGGCCTGGGGGAGGTGGTCGGCACGGGTCTGCTCGGCGCGCTCGTCAGCGCGTGGCTGGTGGGGCCGTTGCTCCTGGGCAAGTCCATGGCGGTCGCAGGGATGGTCGCGGCCTTCGGCCTGAGCTCGGCCGCCGGCGCCGCCGCAGGGCTGTGGGTCTTGAAATTTCTGCGCAAGGTGCACGTTTGGGCGCCCTGATCGCCTTAGAAAACGCGAGCTACCGCTATCCCGGGGGCGACTGGGTCCTGAAGGAGATGAGCATTGGCGTGGCCGCCGGCGACTACGCCGTCGTCTTCGGCGCCAACGGCTCCGGCAAATCCACCTGGGCCTTTTTGCCGAACGGGCTGATACCGCATTTTTTCGGCGGCCGGCTCGAGGGCCGCATCGTGGTGGACGGCCTGGACACCCGGACGCACAGGCCCGCGGACCTGTTCTCGCGGGTGGGGCTCGTCTTTCAGAACCCGGACGCCCAGTTGTTCTGCAGCAGCGTTTACGACGAGCTCGCCTTCGGGCTGGAGGGCCTGGGTCTGCCGCAGCCGGAGATCGCCGCGCGCATCCGCCGGACAGCGGCCGACCTCGGCATCGAAGCGCTGCTCGCCCGTTCGCCCCAGACGCTCTCCGGAGGCGAGCAGCGCCTGGCCGCCATCGCCTCCGTGCTGGCGTTGGACCCGCCGCTCCTCGTGCTCGACGAGCCCTTCGCCAACTTGGACTGGAGCTACAGCGCAACGGTGCGCTGCCTGCTGCGCCGGTTGCACCGCAGCGGCAAAACCGTGATCGTCATCGAGCAGCGCGCCGGAGAATTCCTGCAGGATGCCGGCAGGCTGTTCGTTTTTCAACGAGGAGGCGGCGCGCATTCGGGCGCAGCGGCCGAAGCCCGCGCCCTTCTCGCAGCGCACCGCCTGCTGCCGGCCTATCCGGCCCGCAGCGCCCCTGCGGTTGAGCGCGTCGGGGTCCCGCTGCTGGCCGCGGCGCATCTCAGCCACGTTATCGAGGGCCGCACCGCTCTGGAGGATGTCTCCTTCGCGCTCTGGCCGGGAGAGGTCGCGGCCCTGGTCGGCCGCAACGGCGCCGGCAAGTCGACCCTGGCGCGTCACCTGATCGGGCTGCTGAAGCCCAGCGCAGGCGAGGTGCGCCTCCACGGCCGCAGTATCGCCGCCAACCCGACCGCAACGCTCGGCCGTCGCATCGGCGTCTGCTTCCAGAACGCCAACGACCAGTTCTTCAAGCCCTCGGTGCGCGAGGAGCTCGAGGTCGGCCTGCGCCGGCGTCGCACGCCGGCAGCCCCGGGGATAGAGGGCCTCAGCCGTCGTTTCCGGATCGAGGGACTCCTCGAACGCCCCCCCTACCGGCTGAGCGAGGGCCAAAAAAAACAAGCGGCGATCGCCGCCGTGATGGCGACGGACCCCGAAGTCCTGATCCTGGACGAGCCGACCGCATCCCTGGACGCATGCGGCAAAGAGCAGCTCGCCGCAGCGATCGCCGCGCTCGCCGCCCGGGGGGTCGCCGTTCTGGTGGCGACCCATGACCTGGAATTCGCCGCGGCCTGCGCCGACCGTTGGATCCTGCTGGAGAAGGGCCGCGTTGCCGGGGACGGGGGAAAGGCCGACATCCTCGGCAGGCTGGATCTTTCCGGCCCTCACGGCGCGGCGCCGGCGGCCGCCGCGCCTCACCCGGCCGCTTTATCTTCGCGCGCCGGCGTGAGCCCGCTGACGCGCTTGACGCTCATGGCCGCCGGCGTGGCCGCCGTGCTCGCAACCCGCTCCGCCCCGCTGCTCGGGCTGCTGGCGGCAGCGGTGGGCGTGCTCCTGCTGCGCTTGGGCCGCCGGCGCCTGGTCGGCAGCCTGCAGCTGTCGGCCCCGATGACGGCGCTCGTGTTCGGCCTCGGCCTCGTTTTTTTCGACTCCGCGACCGCGCTGGGACTGGCCCTGCGGGTTTTCAGTCTGCTCGGGATCGCGGCGGTCGGCTTCGCCGCCTTGCCCCCCGAGGAGCTCGGCGCCGCGCTGGCCCAGCTCAAGATCCCTCGGGGCCCGGCGTTCATGCTGACGGCCGGCCTGCGCTACGTGCCGTTGATCGAGCAGAAGCTCCGTGCGATCCGGGATGCCCAGCAGGCCCGCGGCATCGATCTCCGGCCCCGGCTGCGGAACATCGCCAACTGGCCGGCGCTGCTGCTCCCGCTCCTGGTGCAGTCGTTCCTGCTGGCCGACGAGCTGGCGCTCGCCATTGAGGCGCGCGGGTTTTCCAGCCCGGCGCGGCGCCGTCCGCGGCCCGCCCCCCTGCGGTCGAGGGACTGGGCGGTCCTGGCCGGGGCGGTCTTGGGGTTAGGCCTGTGGATCGGCTGGGAGAGCGGCCGCCTGGGCTAAAAACCGGCGGAGCGCAAGCGCCGGGTCGGGGGCGTCGTTGATCCCGGAGATGACGGCGCAGTAGCGCGCACCGGCGGCAAGCACCGGCCGCACGGTTTCAAGGGTGATGCCGCCAATCGCCGCCACGGGAATCTTCACGGAGGCGGCCACCGCTGCGAGACCCTTGAGGCCGATGACATCGGCCTGCGGCTTGGTGGCCGTGGCGAACACGGCCCCCGCCCCCACGTAAGTGGCCCCGGCGGCAGCCGCCGCTCGCGCCTGCGCCGGAGTGCGCGCCGAAACCCCGACGATCATGGAGGGCGGAACCCGGCGGACCACCTCGCCGCAGTCGAGGTCCTTCTGCCCCACGTGGATGCCGTCGGCGCCGACCTCCCGGGCGACCTCCACCCGGTCGTTCACGATAAGAACCGCGTCATCGAAAGACCTCACACAATCCATCATCCGCCTCGCAACGGCTGCGAAGGCGGCATCGTCCGCCGTCTTGTGGCGCAACTGGATGACCCGGGCCCCGGCCGCGAGAAGGCAGCTGCAGCGTTCGACCGTGTCGGCGAAGCAGTAGATCCGGCTGGAGGAGTCACGGAAGATCTCTTTGGGCTGGCGCATGGCAACGGGCCGGGACGATGGCGATGACGCTTCGCGGTGCAACTGCAACCGCAACGCCGCTCCGGCGGAGCAGCGCCGCGCAGCGCCCGCTATCTCCAGTCCTCGCGGACCGGGGCGAAGATTTCGATCACCTCGGCCGGGCCCTCGAGGCAGCGGGCGGAGTGCGTGGCATCGGGGGGGATCTGGTAGGCGGCGCCCGCTGAAACCAGGCGCTTGTCGCCTGCGATCGTCAGCTCCATCCGCCCCGTGAGCACCGTGCCGATCTGCTCGTGGGGGTGGGCGTGCTCGGGGACGGCGGCGCCTGGAGCGATGGTGAAGAAGCCCACGGTCAGGCGTTCGCCGTGGACGATCCGCACCTCGACCCCCGCGGCGGGTTTTCTCGGCGCGATTTCACCGATCTCGTAGTAAGCCATACGCGCTACCCCACTCCGTTTTGCAGTTTATGCCGCCCCGTCCGGCCGTGTGCCCGGGCATACAGCGCCGCTTCAAAGCGGTCGCAGCGGCGGCTTTAAATTCCGCAGATCTTCCTGACCTGCGGGTCGTTGACCAATTCGGCCACGCGGCCGTGGTGGCAGATGCGGCCGTTGTCGATGATGTAGCCGTAGTCGCTCAACCCCAAGGTAAACCTGAGATTTTGTTCGGCCAACAGCACGGTCAGCCCGAGCTCCTTTAGCTTGCGGATGCGCTCGCCCAAGGATTTCACCAGCAGCGGCGCGAGCCCCTCCGTGGGCTCGTCGAGCAGCAGGAACTGCGGGTTGGTCATCAGCGCCCGGGCGATCGCCAGCATCTTCTGCTCCCCGCCGCTCAGCAGCCCTCCCCGGCGCCGGTCCATCGCGCGCAGCGCCGGGAAGAGATCGTAAACGCGCTCCCGGTCCCATTTTTCGGCGCCCGGGCCCTGCCGGGCGGCGATTTCCAGATTCTCGCCGACGGTCAGGTCCGCGAAAATGCGCCGGTTGTCCGGGACGAAGCCGGCCCCCTGGCGGGCCATGCGGTATGGCGGCCACCCGGTGACATCCCTCTGGTTGAAGCGGATGCGGCCGCGCGCGGGCGGAGCGAGCCCCATGATGCTCTTGAGCGTGGTGGTCTTGCCCGCGCCGTTGCGGCCGAGCAGGCACACCACCTGGCCCGCTTCCACCCTCAACGAGACGTCGAAGAGAATGTGGCTCAGGCCGTAGTACGTGTGGATGCCCTGGACCTCGAGCATGCGTCAGGCCCCCCCCAGATAGGCGTCCTGGACCGTGGCGTTGCGCCGGACCTCCTCCGGCGTGCCTTGGATGAGGGTGCGGCCGTGCTGCATCACCATGATGTGGGTGGCCACGTCGAAAACCACGTCCATGTCATGCTCGCAGAAGAGAATCGTCAGCCCTTGGTCGCGGGCGAGCCGCTTGACCAGCTCCATGGTGCTCGCGGTCTCCTCGGGCGACATGCCGGCGGTCGGCTCGTCCAGGATCAGCAATTGGGGTTCATTGCCGAGGGCGATCGCGATCTCCAGGATGCGCTTGTCCCCATGCGACAGGGAGCCGGCGATGTCCAGCTGTTTGCCCAAAAGACCCACGCTTTCGAGAATCCGACGGGTCTCCTCGACCACCAGCGTCTGGGCGGGCCGAAAAAGGGACCGGCTCAATTTTTTTTGGGACAGCACCGAAACCTGGACATTGCGAAATACCGACAGCCGGTGAAAGATGTTGGCGATCTGAAACGAGCGGGCGATGCCCTGGCGGCAGATCTCGTGGGCCGCCATGCGGTTGATCTCCCGGTCCAGGAAACGGATCCGGCCGCGGTCAGCTTTGAGGTGCCCGGTGATCAGGTTGAAAAGAGTGGTCTTGCCCGCACCGTTGGGGCCGATGACCGCAACCAGCTCTCCCTGGCGGACCTGGAGATTGGCGCCGTCGACTGCAGTGAAGTCTTCGAAGGACTTGTGAAGGTCTTCAACCAGCAGCATCGGTATCCTCCGCGGCGCGGGCGGCCGCGCGGCGGGAACGGCGCCGGCTCCAATTTCGGAAGTTGATCCCCATGATCCCTTCGGGCAGGAAAAAAATCAGCAGAATCAAGACAATGCCCAAAACCATGGTCCAGTACTCGGTGACGCTGCCGACGAAGGTGCGCAGCGTCACCATGATGGCCGCGCCGACCACCGGCCCGAAAAAGGTGAACCATCCCCCCAGCAGGCACATGATGAGGATCTCGAGGGAGAGTACCCAGAAGAGCATATCCGGGAAAATCGACCCCTCCAGAACGACGAAGAGCACGCCCGCCACCCCGGCGAAAAAGGTGGCGATGATGATGGCGAGCAGCTGGTGCCGCCGCACGTTGATGCCGACCGCCTCGCAGCGCTGCGGGTTGTCCCGTATCGCCCGCAGCGTGACGCCGAAGGGGGATTTGTAGACTAAATACAGGCTCAGCAGGCACACGGTCACGACCGCCAGCAGAAAGTAGTAAATGGTGACGCTGCCCGACAGGAGCTCCGGCATGCGGATGCCGTGGATCCCGTCGTCGCCGGCGGTCAGGCTGTACCACCGCAACGCGATGATCCAGATCAGCGATCCGAGTGAAATTTGCAGCATGCCGAAATAGAGCTTGTTGAGGCGAACGCAGAAAAGGCCGATGACCCACCCCGCCGCGGCCGCCATCAGCGGTCCGGCGCAAAACCCGACCCAGACCGGCCAGGCCGTCTTGGCCGCAATGAGGCCGGCCGTGTAAGCGCCGACGCCGTAGAACGCCGCATGGTGGAATTGGTAGATCCCCCCGTGGCCCACCAGCAGGTTCAGGCTCATGGCCAAGAGCGCCATCACGAAAACGAACGCCAGGATGTAGATGGTGAACCGGCCGGCCCACGCCGGCACCAGCAGCAGCACCAGCAGCAGGGCGGCGCTCCACCCAAAAGACGAACGCGACAGGATGAGGCTGCGAGTCATGGTGGCACGCCTTTTACCAGACGGACTTTAGCAGCCCGGTGGGCTTTAACGTGAGGATGATGACGACGGCCAGATACGGGAACACGATCGCAAACTGAGGCCAGAGCAGGATGCCCATCGATTGGGAGACGCCGAAGATCAACGAGCCCGCCAGAGCGCCCCACATGTTGCCGAGGCCGCCGATGGTCACGATGAGAAACGCCTCGATGATGATGGTGTGGTCCATGCCCAGGGTGATGCTCACGGTCGGCGACACCAGGGCGCCGCCCAGCCCGGCGAGAAAACAGCCCAACACGAAGGCAAAGGCGAACACCCGGCCCACATTGATGCCGATGGCGCCGACCATCTCGCGGTCCACCGCTGCGGCCCGGGCGATTTTCCCCACCTTGGTTTTGTTCGAGAAGAGCCACAGCCCCAACGCCACCACCGGACCGACCGCCAAAAGAAACAAGTTGTACCGCGGAAAGGGGGTGCCGAGCACCATCACCGAGCCTTGCAGAAACGGCGGCGCCACCAGGGAGCGGTAGTCGGCTCCCCAGGTGATTTTGGTGAGGTCCCCCAGGATCAGGGCCAGGGCGAAGGTGAAGAGCAGCAGCATCAGGTGCTCGCGCTCGTAGAGGTGGCAAAACAGCAATCGCTCCGCGGCCAGGCTGATCAGGGCCACGGCGGTCGGCGCGAGGACAAGGGCCAGCCAGAACCCGGCGGCCCCGCCGCCGGCGGCCATGGCCAGGGTGTGGGCGACGAAGGCGCCGATCATGTAAAGCGAGCCGTGGGCCACGTTGGGCACCCGCAGCACCCCCAGGATGAAGCTCAGCCCCGAGGAGACGATGAAGAGAATCATCGCCCGGCTCAACCCCACCAGAAACTGGCTGATCAGCCCTGAAACGGTGACGTAGCTTTCCATTTGCACACAAGCGGTCTGCCCGCCGCGGTCGCGCAGGGCCGGCGGGCGGACCCGAAAGAGCGCTTATTTCTGCTTGCGCGCCTCGGCGATCTCCTCGCAGGTGGGCATCACCTCATCGCCCTGCAGGGTGATGATGTCCGCGGCGATGGCCCCGCCGAACTCCTGGGATATTTTAGTGGTGCCGAGGAACATGGGATAGACGGCTTGATGGTCGCAGGCGCGCATTTCGACTTTGCCGACCGGCGTGTCGACCTTCAGGCCTTCCATGGCATCGATGAATTTCTCTTTGTCGATCTTGCCGGCCTTGCGGTAGGCCCCGGCGATGAGCTGGGCGGTCGTGTAGGCGTTGAACGCCGGGAAACCGGGCGGGTTGCCGTAGGCGGCTTGAAAATCGGCCACGAACTTCTTGTTGGCAGGCGTCTCCGGGTAGTAGTAGTGGTATTGGATGGTGCCCATGACCCCTTCCGGAGCGTTCATCCCGAGGGGCTTCAAGACGGAATGGTCGGTTGCGGTGTGGATCCAGGCCGGGATCTTGTTTTCCATGCCCGTGGTCTTGATGGCTTTAAGGACATTGGCCATGCTGACGCCCCCCGTAGCGAAAATGATGCAGTCCGGCTTGGCGGCCTGAATGGCCGTGAGGTAGGGGATCAGGTCGGGCTCGCCCGGTTTCCACCAGGTTCTGCCGATGGCCTCCACCTCCGGTTTGATCTTTTTCAAGTTGCGCCAGATCGCATCGGCGATCGCATGGCCGTACTCGTAGTCGTCCCCGGCGATCCAGAATTTTTTAAAAGGCTTCTTGGCAAACGCCACCGCCGCCGACTTGCCGGCCATGGCCGTGTTTTCGGCGGTGGAGAAAACATACCGGTGCCCGGCCTTGCCGGTGATGTTTTCGCTTTTCGCGGTCCAGACGATGAAGGGAATCTTCTCCTTCTTGGCCACGGCCTCGGAGATCGCCATGGAGGCGCCGCTGTTGATGGTGCCGACCAGCACGTCGACGTTCTCCTTGAGCACCAGCTCCTTGGCCACGTTCAGGCCGATGTCCACCTTGAACTGCTCATCGCGGGTGGTAAAGACGATTTTTCCCCCAAGCACCCCCTGCTTGTTGATTTCGTTGACAGCCAGCTTGAAGCCGTTGAGCGCATCGTTGCCGAAAACCGCCGCCGGCCCGCTGTAGGTGTCGACAATTCCAACCTTGATGTCGCGCGCCTCGGCTGCGGCCGGCATTACCACCGCCAGGAGGCACCCGGCCCACATCAGGAGCTGACCCACCGAAAAAAACCGTTCTTTTTTCATTGAAGTCCTCCCTTCACATGCTGGGGTTGAATGCCGCTTCGCAACAGGGGCGGCCCTTGGACCAAAACGGGTGCAACGCGGATAAGGGCCCATTTTTCCTATTAGGGATGCCAATTGAAGTCAAGAAATAAGTTGAAATTTGCCGCGGCCTCATCTAAGAAAAGGATCCCCTTATTCTGCCGGCGACCGGAGGTATGGCATGATTAAAATCAACGAGAATTATCTGAAACTGGAGGCCTCTTACCTGTTTGCGGACATCGCCAAGCGCGTGGCGGCCTTCCAGAGGGCCCACCCGGGCAGGCAGGTCATCAAACTCGGCATCGGCGACGTCACCCGGCCGCTGCCCGCGGCCTGCATCCAGGCCTTCCACACGGCGATCGACGAAATGGCCCGGGCGGAGACGTTCCGCGGCTACGGGCCTGAACAGGGTTATGAGTTTCTAAGAGAAAAGATCGCCCAGCACGATTTTCAGGCACGCGGCGCGAACATCGCCGCCGACGAGATCTTCGTTAGCGACGGGGCCAAGTGCGACAACGGCAACATCCAGGAGGTCTTCGCCACCGACATCACCGTGGCGATCCCCGACCCGGTCTACCCGGTCTACCTGGACACCAACGTCATGGCCGGCCGCACCGGGGCTTTCGTGGACGGCCGCTACCAGGGGGTCGTCTATATGGACGGCACCCGCAAAAACGGCTTCGTCCCGGCTCTGCCCGAAGCCGAAGTAGGCCTCATCTACCTGTGCTTCCCCAACAACCCCACCGGGGCCACCATCGGCAAGGCGCAGCTCAAGCAATGGGTCGATTTCGCCCGCGCCCGCAAGGCCATCATCTTGTACGATGCGGCCTACGAGATCTTCATCCGCGACCCCGACCTGCCCCATTCGATCTATGAGATCGAGGGGGCGGCAGAGGTGGCGGTCGAATTTCGCAGCTTCTCCAAGATGGCCGGGTTCACGGGCACCCGCTGCGCCTACTCGGTCGTGCCCAAAGCCTGCACCGCCTACACGGCGGCGGGCGAGCCGCAGCCGGTGCACGCCCTGTGGCACCGCCGCCACACCACCAAGTTCAACGGGGTCTCCTACCCCGTCCAGCGGGCAGCCGCGGCGGTCTACAGCAGCGAGGGCTTGGCCCAGTGCCGGGAGCTGTCCGACTATTACCTGCGCAATGCCAAGCTCATCCGCAACGAGCTCTCGGACCTGGGCTATGCGTGCATCGGCGGGGATAATTCACCCTACATCTGGGTGGACTGCCGCATGGATTCCTGGAAGTTCTTTGATCTGCTGCTGGAGAAGGCCAACGTGGTCTGCACGCCGGGGGTGGGGTTCGGCCGCTGCGGCGCGGGATACGTCCGGATCAGCGCCTTCAACGACCATGAAAAGGTGCAGTTGGCGATGGAGCGCATTCGCAACGTGCTCAGGGCCGCGTAAAACGGATGCCATTGCTTTGAGCGCTTGGCGTGTTTAGAGAAAGCGGCGCTCGAAAAAAAGGGCGGTTGCCATATCGGCAAACCGCCCTTACCGTTTGCCTGGCAAACCGATCAGACGGAGGCCTTGAGTTTCTTGCCGGCCTTGAATTTGACAACCGTCGCCGCCTTGATCTTGATTTCGGCGCCGGTCTGGGGGTTTCTCCCCTTGCGGGCCTTGCGGCGCCCTTTGGAGAAGGTACCAAAACCCACCAGGCTGATTTTGCCGTCTTTTTTCTTGAGACCCTTGACGATCCCGTCGATAAACGCGTCGAGGGCTGCACCGGCGGCGGTTTTTGAGATGGCGGCATCTTTGGCCATGGCCTCGATTAAATCGGCTTTCGTCATTCTGACCTCCTTCTATAAAAATGTGGTCGATTGCAGAAACTGCCTGAAAGATTGAATAGCGCAATATAGAGATCCCCGAGGATTGTCAATAGGAATGTTCTCTGAGCCCGCAACGATCCTGCATTGGCCGCGCATCGGCGTCTTCCTCCTCGCCTGGAGCGCGGCGAGCATAGCCGGCGCCGCCCGCGCCGAGGAACCGGCGGAGGCCTCCCGCAAAGGGGCCGCCGCTGCCATCCGCATCTTGAACGATCCGGCCTACCACGCCGCGGAGCGAAAGACGCTCCAACAGGAGCGATTGTTCGAGGTGCTGACGGAGTGGTTTGATTTCAAAGAGTTCTCGAAACGAGCGCTTGCGGACCAGTGGGGGGCGTTTACGGAATCCGAGCGCACCCAGTTCGTCGATGTTTTCTCGCGGTTTTTGGGGAAGTATTACCTGGGGGAGCTCCAGAGGCGCTACGCCGGCGAGCGCGTGACGGTTGAACGCCAGGAGATCATCGGCCCCGCGCGGGCACGGGTCATCGCCACGGTCTCCTGGATGGGCCGGCCGATTCCCGTTGAAATCCGCAAGCTGAAAACGGGCGGCCGCTGGATGGCCTACGATGTGAGCGTGTTCGGCCTCAGCGCGGTGCAGGTCTACCGGGCGCAGCTGCTGCACCTCCTCCGCTCCCGCTCCCCCGCCGAGCTGATTGCGCTGGTCGCCTCCCGTATCGACGAGTAGCGGCCCTATTCCCCCAAGTGCAGCTTGAACGCGTCGATGGCATCACGCAGCAGCCGGCGGATGAAGACGTCCTTGTCGCCGCTGGTGAGACGCCGATAGGCTGCAAATTCCGGGTGGGCCTCGCTCAGCTCCGGGGGGCTCGAGCGGGCCAGCTGCCGGGCGCTTTCGAAATTGCGGACCACCTCGACCAAACTGAGCCGCGCCCCCGCAAAGCCCCCCACCCAGCCCAGGCGCCGCATCAGCTCGTAGCGCACCAGGTCGGCCAGGAGCAGGTGAATGTCCACCACCCGCATCTGCTGGTCGTTTTCGAGATAGTAGAACTTGGCCGCCGGGCCGAGATCGAGCGCGCCCATGATGAGTTCATAGAAAGCGAGGGAGCTGTTCTCCCCGGGTTGAGCCAGGCAGAAGAGCGCCTTGTCGGAAAGGTCGGCAACCCGGGCGTCGATGCCGTAGGCGTCTCCGAAACGCTTCCGCCAAGGGCCGAAGCACTTCAGCTCGAGGCTCTTGTCCCGGAAGGACTTCAAATCGAGAATCTGGGCCACTATCGTCTCCGGCGG
This sequence comes from Desulfobacterales bacterium, assembly GCA_025454255.1. GTDB lineage: Bacteria > Desulfobacterota > Desulfobacteria > Desulfobacterales > SpSt-501 > SpSt-501. The sequence continues at coordinate 58,527 of JALOOU010000009.1, forward strand.
GCTAGCTGCGTTCCAAGCGCATCCCGATCAGCCCCAGTTCGAAAAGCAGATAGAGCGGCACGGCCATCAGGGCGAGGTTGAAGGCATCCGGCGTGGGGGTCAGGACGGCGGAGATGATGGTGATTCCCAGGATGGCATAGCGGCGGTTGCGCGCCAGGGTCGAGCGGGCCACGATGCCGACGCGCCCGGCCAGGATCATGGCCAGCGGCAGCTCGAAGATGATCCCGAACCCGAAGAGAAACAGCAGGCAGAACGCGGCGAATTTCCGGACCGAGATGATGGCCTCGATGTGGGGTCCTTGAAATTCGAGCAGGAAAGCGACCCCGTAAGGCAGGGAGATCTTCAGGCAGAAGAGCACCCCTGAGTAAAACAGGAGCACCGACGCCAGCCAGAAGCCTCGCACCATGCGGCGGGTCAATGCCGGAAACAGGGGCTGCACCCCAGAGAGCACGGCGAAAAGGATGTAGGGCATGCTCACGAAGACGCCGAAGGCGAGCGCAAGGTTTAAAAAGGTGAAAAAGGTCTCCGGGATGCCGTAGGCCGCCAGCGTCACGCCGGTGCGCTGCTGCAGGCTGCGCAGGATGGGCTCCGCGAGAAAGAACCCGGCGATCGCGGCCGCCAGCACCACGGCGCCGATGCGGATGAAGGAACGGCGCAGCGAGTGCAGAGTGCGGTAAACCTTGTCCTCGGGCGCCTTGGGCGGGTTCGCGGATTCGGCATCGGCCGGCGGCCGGCGATCGCTCTCGAGGGCAGGGGTGCCCGTCATGAATGGAGTCTCCTTCTATATTGCTGGCGCGCTCAGGGCCAGCCCCCCATGGGTCTGAGCGGCCGTCAGCGTGCCATCCGGCTGCCCCGATCGAGGCTGCGGTACTGGATCGCCTCGGAGATGTGCGCGACCGCGATGTCGGCAGCGCCCGATAGGTCCGCAATGGTGCGCGCGATCTTCAGCAGCCGGTTGAACGCCCGCGCGGACAGCCCGAGCCGGTCGATGGCGGACTCCAGCAGATGGCGCGACGCAGCGTCGATCGGGCAGAAACCGCGGATGTGCCGGCTGCCCATCTGGGCGTTGCAGAAAATTTTGGTGCGTGCGAAGCGGGCGGCCTGGATGCGGCGGGCCGCCACCACCCGGCCGCGGATGGCGTCCGAAGGCTCCGCGGACGCTTGCTGCAGGAGGTCGCGGTAGGCAACGGCCGGGACCTCCACATGGATGTCGATCCGGTCCAGCAGCGGGCCCGAGATCCGCGAGCGGTAACGCTGAATCAGCGCCGCGGTGCAGCGGCACGCGTGGGTTCGGTCCCCGTAGTACCCGCACGGGCAGGGATTCATCGCGGCCACCAGCATAATGCTCGCCGGGTAGGTCAAGGCCGAGGCGGCGCGTGAAATCGTCACCTGCATGTCCTCCAAGGGCTGGCGCAGCACCTCGAGCACATGCTTTTTGAACTCCGGCAGCTCATCCAGAAACAGCACCCCGTGGTGCGCCAAGCTCACCTCGCCCGGCCGGGGGAGGTGCCCC
>JALOOU010000126.1 GCA_025454255.1 Desulfobacterales bacterium
TCAGGACATCTCCGAGATGGTCGATACGCTGGACCGCATGAACATCGGGATCCTCTTCGCCATCGGCGGCGACGGCACGCTGCGGGGGGCCCAGGGGATTGCCGAGGAGATCCAGAGACGCGGGCTGAAGATCAGCGTGATCGGCATCCCCAAGACGATCGACAACGACATCTCCTACGTGGAGCGCTCCTTCGGTTTCCAGACCGCGGTCTCCGAGGCGGTCCGGGCCATCGACGCCGCGCACACCGAGGCCAAGGGCGCGCGCAACGGGATCGGCCTGGTCAAGCTCATGGGGCGGGACTCCGGCTTCATCGCCGTCTTCGCCTCGCTCGCGCGCAGCGACGTCAACTTCTGCCTGATCCCCGAGTCCCCGTTTACTCTGGAAAAGCTGCTCGAATCCGTGCGCGACCGGGTGAAAAGCCGGGGGCACGCGGTGATCGTGGTGGCCGAGGGGGCCGGCCAGGAGCTGATGACGACCAGCGGCGAACGCGACGCTTCGGGCAACTTGAAGTTCGGCGACATCGGGGTGTTCCTGAAGGAGCGCATCGGGGCCTATTTTCAGAGGTTGGAGATGGACGCCACGCTCAAGTACATCGATCCCAGCTACACCATCCGCGGCGTGCCGGCCAACCCCTACGACTCCGCGTTCTGCCTGCTGCTCGGCCAGAACGCCGTCCATGCCGGCATGGCCGGCCGCACCAACATGGTGGTGGGCCTCTGGATGGGCACCTTCACGCACGTGCCCATCCCGCTGGCGGTCTCGCAGCGCAAGAAGGTGGACCCGGAAAGCTGGGTGTGGAGCAGCGTGCTTACCAGCACCGGCCAGCCCAAGGACCTTTCCTGACGGCGCGCCTCACTCCACCCAGTCCAGCGTGCGTTGCACCGCCTTGCGCCAGGCGGCAACCCCCCTGCTCCGCCGGTCCGGGTCCATGCGCGGCTGCCAGGTCCTGTCCATGGACCAGTTGGCTTTCAGCTCGTCCAGGCCGGACCAGAACCCCACGGCCAGCCCGGCGGCGTAGGCCGCCCCCAGGGCCGTGGTTTCGGTGACCTTGGGCCGGATGACCGGAACGTCCAGCAGGTCCGCCTGGAACTGCATCAGCAGCTCGTTGGCCACCATGCCGCCGTCCACCTTGAGGCTGTTGAGCGGCACCCCGGAGTCCTTCTGCATGGCTTCGACCACGTCCAGCGTCTGGTAGGCGGTGGCCTCCAGCACGGCGCGCGCCAGGTGGGCCTTGGTGATGAAGCGCGTCAGCCCCACGATCACCCCCCGGGCATCGGAGCGCCAGTACGGGGCAAACAGGCCCGAAAAGGCCGGCACGATATAGGCGCCGCCGTTGTCGGCCACGCTGGCGGCCAGGGTTTCAATCTCCGGAGCGCTTGGGATCAGGCCCAGGTTGTCGCGCAGCCACTGCACCAGAGAACCGGTCACGGCGATGGCGCCCTCCAGGCAGTACACCGGCGGGTGACCGCGGCGCTGGTAGCCCACGGTGGTCAGCAGCCCGTGGCGGCTGCGCACCGCGGTGGCGCCGGTATTGAGCAGCATGAAGCAGCCGGTGCCGTAGGTGTTCTTGGCCTCGCCGGCGCCGAAGCAGGCCTGACCCGCCAGGGCCGCCTGCTGATCGCCCAGGGCGCCGCATACCGGCACCGCGGCCCCCAGGGGGCCGTCGGTGCGGGTGCAGCCCCACGGCCGGTCATCGCTGGAGGGCACGATCTCCGGCAGCATGGCCGCGGGGATGTCGAGCGCCGCAAGAATCTCATCGTCCCACGCCAGCGTGTCGATGTTCATCAGCAGCGTGCGGCTGGCGTTGGTGACATCGCTGACATGCGCCCCGCCCTGAGGCCCGCCGGTGAGCCACCAGATGATCCAGGACTCGACGGTGCCGAAGAGCGCCCGGCCCGCCGCGGCCTCTCTTCGCACCTCGGGCATTCGGTCCAGGATCCAGCGCACCTTGGGCCCGGAAAAGTAGGTGGCGACGGGCAGGCCGGTTTTCTCCCGGAAGCGGTCCTGGCCGCCCTCGGCCGCGAGCCGTCGGCAGATCGCGTCGCTGCGCGTGCACTGCCAGACGACGGCGTTGCCGTATGGCCGGCCGCTGCGCCGGTCCCAGACGACGGTGGTCTCGCGCTGGTTGGCAATCCCTATCGCCGCGACGCGCTCGCCGCCGATGCCCGCCCGGGCGAGGGCCCCGCGGATCACCGCGCCGGCGTTGTGCCAGATCTCCAGGGGGTCGTGCTCCACCCAACCGGGCTGGGGGAAGATCTGGCGGTGCTCCTTCTGGTCCAGGCCGACGATCCGCGCCTGGCGGTCGAAGATGATGCAGCGGTTGCTGGTGGTGCCCAGGTCCAGGGCGGCGATGTAGCTCTCCATGGCGCGGATCTCCTTTCCCCGTAGCCTCGGCCACGAGCGGCCGGGGGCTTCGCCGGCTGTCGTTATGCGGAGGCGGCCTTAATCGATGAAAGCCTGGCAGGCGCCGACAGCGCCCCAGGCCGTGGCAATGGCCAGTCCGCTGCCGCATTTTTGGCGCACCCAGTCCTGGTGCGCCAGGATGGAGCCTGCGGCGAATAGGTCAGGGTATACCGGTTGGCTGCTGTCGTCAACGGGCCGAAAGCGGCTGTCGACCGGCACGCCGGCGCGGTTGATGGGATGGCCGGGGGCGTGCAGCAGGTCCCAGTGGTGCCAGTCGCTCCGGCGGGCCGGCTGGGTGACGGGCAGGCCGAAGATCGTTTCGCGGATGCCGGTGCGCTCGGCGTGCAATCCATGGCTGAAGAAGCGGCCGCTGCAAAGGATCGCGGCCCGGGAGCGGATGCGCCGGGCGACCGCCTGGTCGCCCGCGTCGAACAGCCAGCCGCCCTCCGGCAAATGCCGGACCCTTAGAACGCGCTGCTGATAGTGGGCGCGAACGCCCATGGCCGGCAGGTGCTGTTCGCACCCTTCGCGCAGGCGCAATCCCGTCACAGCCGGCAGCATGGTGGGGATCTCGAAGACCGGTACCCTCAGGGCGTCCTGGAGATCGGCCAGCGCCTGGAGCGTGCTGGAAACGCTCAGGACCGCCGGCAGTCCGACGGCCGCGGCGTCGCCCAGGTGCGGCTGGATGGCCCTGGCCAGCTTGCGGCGCGCATCCGCCAGTTCCAGGGAGCGGGCCATACGCTCGGGGTAAAGCTCGCCGCCGATGCCGGGGAAGTCCAGGCGTACCGTGCGCAGAGACGGCCACCGCGGGGCCAGGCCCATCGCGATCTGCCGTGCGCTGTAGCCCTTCAGCCCATTGAAATCCACCAACAGGCATGGTCGCCCGTCGGCCAACGCCCGGGTGCCGTGGCGCATGGTGTGCGGCACGGCATAGGTGGTTTTCACCGTGCCGGCGGGCGTGATCATCTCCAGGTTGGTCGTTCCGTGGGTGACGTAGGGATAGCCGGTCCGTTCCAGGAACCCCATAAACCCGCTCATGGCTTCGTGGATAGCCGCAGGGGTCAGGCGCGCGTAGGGGTGCTGGGGTTCATCGGCGCACAGGCGCGCCATGGCGGCCCAGGGATCGGCCCACACCCGGCCTGCCGCCACGGGGTGCACGGCCAGCAGGTCGAGCATGCCGCTGGCGAAATTGATTTCGCCGGCGAGGCCGATCTGGACCACCGTGAGGCCGCGCTGGGCGGCAAAGAGGGCGGCCGCCATGCCGGCCATTCCGGCGCCGACGATCATCACGTCACAGGTTTCGGACCGGTCCTCGCCGTTCATGGTCTCACGGGTCCCCGGGCGGCGGCGCACCCAGTTCCAGGCCGAAAAACCCGCAATGCATGGCTTCCAGCAATTCGGCCTGGGCCAGGGACTCGTCCCAGAGCAGGGGCTGCTGGCCGCGCCAGCGCTCGCGCAGGAAGGCGCGCAGCTCCACCACGCCCTCCTGGTCGCCCAGATGCCGCCGGTCGCAGAGCCGGGCGGTCACGCGCTGGCTGCAGAAGGTGCCCTGGCAGGGGCCCTTGCCCACGCGGCTGCGCAACCCGATGGCCGTGAGGCCGGGGCGTCCGCCCTGCCGGCGGAGGCCCCGGACGATTTCTTCCACCGCGCTTTGAGGCACCATTTCGCATTCGCAGAGCAGGTCGTCTTCGGGGTCGTCGCGGCGCAGCCACAGGCGCGGGGCCAGGCCGGGTTCCGTCCAGCGGGCCTCCACGGTGTCGGGCAGCGTTTCCAGCCGTGTGCGGCAGGGGCTTTCGAGCGCCAGTTTTCCGCAGACCATATCGCCGGCTTTTTCGGCCATCAAACGGTAGGTGGTCAGCTTGCCGCCGGTGACGGTGATCAGATTGGCGAGCTTTTCCGGCTGCCGTTCATGGTCGATGAGAACGAAACCGCGGCTGACGTTGCGATCGCTCCGATCGTCGGGCGAGTTGGCGTCGCCCAGCAGGGGCCGCACCCCGCAATAGGCGCGGATGTAGCGGGTTGAGGCCAGCAATGGCACCATGGCGGCCCCTTCGGCGATGATGGCATCCAGCTCGTGGATCTCGGGACGGATCGCATCGGGGGAGGCCACCCGTTCGGAGGTGGTTCCCAGGATGGAGACGGTGCCGCCCGGAACCAGGATATCCCCATTCCCGGGCGGGCGCAGCCGGTTGAGCACCCTGTGGGCGATGCGGCTTTGGGTCACCAGCAGGCTGCCCTTGGAATAGCGCATTGCGACCGTGGCGCCGGCCAGGGCCGCCACCTGTCCGGCCCATGCACCGGCGGCGTTGACCACCAAGTCCGCCTCAACGCGGCGCGACCGGCCGGTCAGGACATCCCGCAGACGCGCCGATCGTATGCGGCCGGCGTTGATGTCGAAGCCGACGACCTGGTGGTGCCGCAGCAGGCGGCCGCCTGAGCGGAGGGCGCTGGCGATGTTATCCAGCGAAAGCTTGAAGGGGTCGATGGTCGCGTCGTCGACCGCAAAGGCGGCGATGACGTTTTCGGCCAGGGCCGGCTCCATGGCGCGCGCCTCGTCCGGGGGCAGGGGCCGGGCGCTGATGCCGCATCGGGAACACAGGCTGGGAAATTCGGCGATATAGCGCTCATCGTCCCCCGCCACGGCGACAAAAAGACCGCCGGCATCCTCGATGCAGTGCGCGGCCAGCTTTTTAAGCCGCCTGTTTTCGCTTCGACATTCGCGGGCCGCAGCCGGGTCCGAGGCGACGTAGCGCGCGCCGCTGTGCAGCAGGCCATGGTTGCCGCCCGATGCGCCGGCATTGATGTCCCGCTTTTCGGCCAGCACACAGGCGACTCCGCGCAAGGCCAGATCGCGGGCCAGCCCCGTGCCGCTGACGCCGCCGCCGATGATCAGGACCTGGGTCCGCATGGGGCGAACTCCTTGCCGCCGAAGGAAAGGAACGCGCTTTGATCCCCGGGCGTTTTCGCTTGAGAAACCCAAAGGCGTATGCTAATGCACTGCAAGTCCAAGGGGGCCCCGCCGCCGGGCCGGCGATCGTAGCAGGAACCTACCACAAAGCGTTGGACATGTCATCACTCTTTTTCGAAAACGAAACTTTTTTTGGCAATATCTGTTCGATATGAAAAACCCGGCCTTCACATGGAGGTCCCATGGGCCATTCACCAGCAGATGCCAGCGACCGACCGGCGGCGGTGCTCGTCGGCGGCGAGGGTAGAACGGACAAGGCCGGGGACAAACTCGCCTTGGGGGAACGCCACCGTCAGATTCAGCGGCTGGTCCAGGCCAAGGGATTCATCACCATCGACGCCCTGGCGCGCGAATTCAGCGTGACGCCCCAGACCGTTCGACGCGACATCAATACGCTAAGCCGGCTGAACCTCATCCAGCGCTTCCACGGCGGCGCCGGCGCGGCCTCCAGCACGGAGAATGTGGCCTACAGCCAACGCAAGATTCTGTGCTATCAGGAGAAGCTGAAGATCGCCCAGATGGTGGCGCGCCAGATCCCGGATCATGCCTCGCTGTTCATCAATATCGGCACCACGACCGAGGCCATCGCCCAGGCCTTGTCAAACCATCAACGACTGCGGGTGATCACCAACAACCTGAACGTGGCCACGATCATGTCCACAAACGAAAACTTCGAGGTCATCGTCGCCGGCGGCCTGGTGCGGCATCGCGACTGCGGGATCATCGGTGAGGCCACCATCGACTTCATTCAGCAATTTCGGGTGGATTACGGCATCATCGGCATCAGCGGGATCGACATCGACGGCACCCTGCTCGATTTCGACTACCGCGAGGTGCGCGCAGCGCGGGCCATCATCGACAATTCGCGCAAGGTCTTCCTGGCGGCCGACTACACCAAGTTCGGCCGCAACGCCATGGTGCGGCTCGGCAACATCGCCGAGATCGACGCGCTCTTCACCGATCAGCCGCCGCCCTCGGCGCTGGTGGAGGTGCTCGCCAATGCCGATGTGCAGCTGTTTGTGGCCAAGTAGCCGGCCGTGCGCACAAGCAGTCGGCCCAGGGTGTTTTCGCTTGCGAAAACAAAAGCCTCCTGCTATAGGATTTCGAACATTCGGTTCATCAGGTTCCGCCGCGGCGGCGGCACAGATGCTTGAAACCTAGTGCGGACGCCGTCCACATCTATCCTAACGGAGAGCGTGCCATGGGCCTGTCGCTCCAGCAGGTGGATAAAATCGTCTCCGGGGAAGTACATCTGCAGGGCATCGATCTGGATCTGGCGCCCGGATCGCGCAATGTCGTGCTCGGCCGCACCCTGGCCGGGAAAACCTCTCTGCTGCGCATCATGGCCGGCCTGGACCGCCCCACGCGCGGCCGCGTGCTCGTCGACGGACGCGATGTCACCGGGGTTTCCGTGCGCCGCCGCAGCGTGGCCATGGTCTACCAGCAATTCATCAACTACCCGTCCCTGAGCGTTTACCAGAACATCGCCTCGCCGCTGAAGATCGCCGGCCTGGACCGGCGCACCATCGACCGGCGCGTGCGCGAAACGGCCGAAATCCTGCACCTGACGCCCCTG
>JALOOU010000060.1 GCA_025454255.1 Desulfobacterales bacterium
GCCCATGGCGGTGTAGGTGCCCGGGTCGGCAAACACGTCGCCGGAGGGGGTGATGAAGAGGATGTCCGCCCCCTTCTTCATGTACTTGGGCGCCACCTTGACTCCGGTTTTCTCCTCGATGTCGTCGATGAAGAAGTCGAGCATGTCCTTGAACGCGTGGGGCTGGATGCCCAGGTGGTTGCCGTTCATGTAGCAGTTGGCGACCGGGGTGGCGACCCAGTCGATGTTGAGGCCCACGAGGTTCAGAAGCTCGCGGCCGAAGATGGTGATCTCGGCCGTGTCGATCCCGTAGGGGCAGTAGAGCGAGCAGCGCCGGCACTCCGAGCACTGGAACAGGTAGTACCACCACTCCTTGAGCACATCGAGGGTGAGGGGCCGGGCGCCGTTGGCCTTGCCGAGCAGCTTGCCCATGCGCGTGAAGTCGTTGCGATAGACCGATCGCAGAAGCTCCGCCCGCAGGACCGGCATGTTCTTGGGGTCGCCGGTGCCGATGAAATAGTGGCACTTGTCGGCGCACGCCCCGCAGCGCACGCAGATGTCCATGAAGACCTTGATCGACCGGAACCGCTCCAGGCGCTCCTTGAACCCCTCGTGGATGATCTGCTGCCAGTTCTCCGGCAGTTTCCAGTCCTCCTCGAGCGGGTTCCAGGCGCGGGCGTTGGGCAGCCCCAGCGTCGCGACGCTTTTGGGATTGGAGGCATAACAGTACATCCCCTTGCGGATCTCGACCGGGGTCTCCATCCAGTCGGAGTGCGGGGGCCTATAATCGATGCGGTCCAGCAGTTCTTGGGGGGTGGGTTGTTTCTCGGCCATGGCTACTCCTTGTCTGCGTTCGCTTCCGCTGCGGCGTCGAGCGGTTTGTCCACCGGGAGTCCGGCTTCGACCATTTTTTCACGGAACTCGTCTTCGTATTCCGCGTAGGTGTGCACATGCACCGGGGCGTTCCACGGGTTGATGTGGCGATAGGCACGGGTGTTGCCCTGCAGGTTGCGGGTGGGGCTCAGAAAAACGCCGGCCAGGTGCATCAGCTTGCTGTGCGGAAAGTAGGCCAGCAGGACGCAAACGAAGAAGAGGTGGATGTAGAAGACCGCCCCGATCCCGTCGGGCACCGTCGGCCGGAAGGTCACGAGGCCTATGGTCAGCTGCTTGGCGGCGTTGATGTCGACCTTGGTGACGTAGCGCATTAAGATCCCGCTGAAGGCGATGGCGAAGATCAGCAGCAGGGGAAACCAGTCGGAGGCGAGCGAGATGTAGCGCACCGAGGGGATCACGATGCGGCGCACCGCCAGATAGACCACGGCGGCCAGCAGCACAAACCCGGAGAGGTAGACGGCCGGCAGCCCGAACTGGATCCCGGGGTAGAGGATCTCGACCCGGAAGAAGCTGTCGACGTTCTCCAGCAGCTGGACCAGCCACGGCGTGGGCTCGGTGAAGAAGCGCGTGTGGCGGATGATCACCGTGAGGAACGCGTAGTGGAACGCCAGCGCCCCCACCCACAGGAAGATCTCCAGCTGATAGAAGAGGCTGCCCGCCTGCATCTTGGTGCGCGTGTTGCGGAAGAGCGAGCGGAAAGTGAGGATTTCGAAGGCCATGCGGCCGACGACCTGCCATTTGCTCGTCGGGTTGTCGAGGGCGGCGTATGGGATCCAGGGCAGGGATTTGGCCTGCCCGCCCGTGGTGGGGATGGCAAAGGGCACGGCCGAGCGCGCCCACCCCATCACCTTGCGCACGAACCCCACGACGAAGAGAAGGATCGCCAGATAGGGCACGACCACGCCGAAGAGCCATTGCAGGCCGATGGAGGCCCCTCCCCAGGCGAGGAGCAACAGCACGAAAACCGCAATGAAGGAGAGCATGTACTTTCTGTTCATCGATCAACACCTCGCGTGAATCTGCGCTTCGCGGTGAGGCTGCGGATCGAAGCGCAGTGGAATGTGGTTGACCTTGCTTGACCGCTTCCGTTTTAAAAAAGAGTTCTTGTCATCAAACGCCCCCTCAGCCCTGCGGCTCGTTCTCGGGGGCGTCCGTCACCAGGCCGGCCCGCTTGAAAGCGCGGTAGGTGCGGTTGCGCATTTCGTTCGCCTTCAGTTCGAGCACGCGCTCCCGGCAGCCCATGTAGATGTCGAAGCCCGCGAGGGCGAAGCGGTCGACGCGCGCCTCGAGGTCGAATAACTGCCGGGCCATGTCGGCGTTTTGAAGCTCCTTGTGGAACATCTCGCGCAGGATCGGCTTGAGCGCGAAAATAAACGCCGTGGCCCGGGCGGGCGAGAGGCTCTGGACGGCCCGGATGCGCATGATGGGGTCCAGGCCGGCCGTGATGGCAGACGCATCCATGGCGCCCAGCAACTGGTCCGTCAGCGCTTCGATCCCCCTGCGCGTGCTCTCGCCCACCGGGTTGGCAAACGGGTCTTTCTGGCTTTTGAGGAAAATCGCAGTGTCGTGAGCGTAGGCTTGAATGGTGGCATCGAACCACTTGGAGATGATCGCGGTTCGCTTCTTCTGCATGAGGCTGATCAAAGCGTCTGCCATAGAATGACGATACTCGAGCCCTCGTGAAATCGGCAATGCGGTTGGGAAGACGGCGCCGCGCCCGGAGCGAGCACGCAAGGGTTTTCTGTAAACGAGTTGGTCTACAGTGTCAAGGACAATCCCGCCGTTCGGCCGGGTTGACAGTTTGTGGGGGATGCCGCCGGGCTTGACCCCAACCGGTAGTCAAAGGCAGGAGTTCGACCGACGCCGAGCAGTTCCGGGCGGATAGCAAAGAGACGACCTCGCTTCAGGTCAGGGCGGTCAGCGCCGTCCCCGCGGCGACGAAGATCATCGGATCCGTTAACCTGCTCTATCCGCTTAGAAAAAAGATGCCTTGGAGAATGGAAAGCGACTCCCCTGCAAGCGAAGGCTTGATACCGCCTGCGGGTCGGTTGTAGGATGCCCCATGCTTGAAACCTTCTTCTTTATCATCGGCGGCATTCAACCCAGGGTCAGGGTTTTGGACGAGAGGCCCGCACGCTGCCCGGCCTGCGGCCTGCATCAAGCGCGCACCCAGCGCATCGACCACTACCTTAGCCTGTTTTTCATCCCGCTCATCAGGGTCAGGACCGGCGAGCCTTTTCTCATGTGCGACCGATGCCGGCAGACGGGCCCCGGGTCGGGGTCTGAAGCGCAGGCGGCGGCGCAGAGGCCCTCCAGTCGATGCCGGCAGTGCAGCCGGGACCTGCCCGCGGACTATTTATTCTGCCCCCATTGCGGGCGCCGCCTGTAGGCGCGGGCCCGAACGGCGCAACCGATGGCTGGCGACGGCGGCACCCATCCAAGCGTTTCGAGCGAGCGCCACGTGGTGCTCGTTGCACCCGAGATCCATTGGAATACCGGCAACATCGGCCGCACCTGCCTGGCCGCGGGTGCGGTTCTGCACCTGATCAAACCGCTTGGCTTTTCACTGGAGCGGCGCGAGGTGAAACGCGCGGGGCTGGACTACTGGGAGCACGTCGCGCTCAGGGTGTGGGAGGGCTTCGGGGAGTTCCTCGCCTGGGCCGCCCCCGCAGACGGCGAGGTGGCCCTCTTCACCAAGAGCGGCCTGCGGCCGCTGTGGTCGCTGCCGCCCCTGCCGCGGCTCTTCCTGGTGTTCGGCTCCGAAACGCGGGGGCTGCCGGAATTCATCGCGGATGCATACGCCGGGTCCACCTTTCATATCCCCATCACCGCGCAGGCGCGCTCGCTCAACCTCTCGACCGCCGTCGGCATCGCCCTTTACGAGAGCCTGCGGCATCGCCCGCCGCTTCACGCCTGGCCGCCACGCTGCGGTTGAGCGCTTCCGCCTCCGGACCCCTTTTTTCGCTATCACCGGTCCGTAAAATATGGGCTTTCATTACTTTTAGTAATTTTTTTTATTTGACATGCGACGGAGCTGCACTAATTTTCAGGTCGATCGAGCCATCAAAACCACCTTCAAGGAGGAGCAATGCGGTTAGATCGTTTCACCATAAAGTCCCAGGAACTCATCCAGGCAGCCCAGTCCCTGGCCTCCAAACTCGGCAACCAGCAGATCGAGCCGGAGCATTTGGCGGCCGCGATGTTATCCGACCGCGAGGGCATTGCCGCGGCGATGCTGCGCAAGCTCGGGGCCTCGCCCGAGGCGCTTGCCGCCGAAGTCGTGAAGCTCGTCGAACGGCTGCCCCGCGTGAGCGGCGCCGGCGCGGGCGAACCCTTCATCTCGCCCCGCACCAAGTTTGTGCTGGAGGCCGCCTTTGCCGAGGCCTCCCAGATGAAGGACGAGTATGTCAGCATCGAGCACCTCCTGCTGGCCCTGACCGACGAGAAGGGGGGGGATGGCTCGCGGGTGTTGTCCCGGGCCGGCGTCACGCGCGATGCGCTCTACAAGGTCATGCAGGAGGTCCGCGGCACCCAGCGGATCACCGACCCCAACCCCGAGGAGAAGTACCAGGCCTTGAAAAAGTTCAGCCGCGATCTGACCGAGCTGGCGCGCATGGGCAAGCTGGACCCCGTCATCGGCCGCGACGAGGAGGTCCGCCGCGTCGTGCAGGTGCTCTCCCGGCGCACCAAGAACAACCCGGTGCTGATCGGCGAGCCGGGCGTGGGCAAGACCGCCATCGTGGAGGGCCTGGCCCAGCGGATCGTTGCCGGGGACGTATCCGAAACCCTCAAGAACCGCCGCCTGGTGGCCCTGGACATGGGTGCGCTCGTGGCCGGCGCCAAATACCGGGGAGAATTCGAGGACCGGCTCAAGGCCGTCCTGCGCGAGGTGGAGGAGGCGGAGGGGGACGTCATCCTCTTTATCGACGAGCTTCACACCGTGGTCGGGGCGGGCGCCGCCGAGGGCGCCGTGGATGCCTCCAACATGCTCAAACCCGCGCTCGCGCGGGGGACGCTGCGCTGCGTGGGCGCGACGACCCTGAACGAGTACCGCAAGCACATCGAGAAGGACCCCGCACTGGAGCGGCGCTTCCAGCCGGTGCTGGTGCGCGAGCCTTCGGTGGAGGACACCATCTCCATCCTGCGCGGGCTCAAGGAAAAATACGAGGTGCACCACGGGGTGCGCATCAAGGACACAGCGCTCGTCGCGGCCGCCACGCTTTCCCAACGCTACATCGCCGACCGATTCCTGCCGGACAAGGCCATCGACCTGATCGACGAATGCGCCTCCAAACTCAGGATCGAGATCGACAGCATGCCGGTCGAGATCGACGAGGTCCAGCGCCGGATCACGCAGATGGAGATCGAACGGCAGGCGCTCAAAAAAGAGACCGACCCCGACTCGCAGGAGCGGCTGGAGCGGCTGGTGGGCGAAATTTCGGGGATGACCGCCGAGCTCTCCCGCATGAAGGCGCACTGGGGCCGGGAGAAGGACCTGATCCAGGTCATCCGCGGGATCAAGGGCCAGCAGGAGCAGCTGAACAACGAGGCCCAGGTGGCCGAACGCGAGGGCAACCTGGCGCGCGTGGCCGAGATCCGCTACGGCCGCATGATCGAGCTGCAGAAAAATCTCGCACAGGCCAACCGCGACCTGGGGGAGCTTCAGCGCGAAAGCAAGATGCTCAAGGAGGAGGTCGACGACGAGGACGTGGCCGAGGTCGTCTCCCGCTGGACGGGCATCCCGGTCAGCAAGCTCATCGAGGGCGAACGCGACAAGCTGGTGCGCATGGAGGAGCGGCTGCAGCGCCGCGTCATCGGTCAGGATGTGGCCGTGGCCGCCGTCTCCGATGCCGTGCGCCGGGCCCGCTCGGGCCTGCAGGACCCCAACCGTCCGATCGGCTCCTTCATCTTCATGGGGCCCACCGGGGTGGGCAAGACCGAACTGGCCAAGGCCCTGGCCGAGTTTCTCTTCGACAGCGAGCAGGCCATGATCCGGGTGGACATGTCCGAGTACATGGAAAAACACTCGGTGGCCCGGCTGATCGGCGCCCCGCCCGGCTACGTGGGCTACGAGGAGGGCGGATTTCTGACCGAAGCAGTGCGGCGCAGGCCCTATTCGGTCGTGCTCTTCGACGAAATCGAAAAGGCGCACCCGGATGTCTTCAACGTGCTGCTGCAGATCCTCGACGACGGGCGCATGACCGACGGCCATGGCCGCACGGTGGATTTCAAAAACACCATGATCATCATGACCTCCAACGTGGGCAGCCAATGGATCCTGGAGCTGGGCGCGCGCGACCGGGAAGAGATGGAGCGCCGGGTCACCGATGCGCTGCGGGCCACTTTCAAGCCCGAATTCTTGAACCGCATCGACGAGGTCGTGATCTTCCAGAACCTCTCGCCGGCGCAGATCGGCCGGATCGTGGAGATCCAGCTCGAGCGGCTGAAGCGGCGGCTGGCCGAACGCAAAATCGACCTCGCCCTGAGCGACTCGGCCAAAGACCTGCTCGCGCGCAAGGGCTACGACCCCATCTACGGCGCGCGGCCGCTCAAGCGGGCGATCCAGCAGCTGATCGAAAACCCGCTGGCGCTGGAAATCCTCAAAGGCAGGTTTCCCGAGGGCTGCCGCGTGCGGGCCGACGCCGCGGGCGAGGGCATCGGGTTCGACCGCGAGCAGTAGGGGCCTTCCGCGAAAGCGGCCCGGCCCTCTTCCCCGGCCGGTCCGGCCGTCTCGCCGGCGGGCGGTTGTCAAACCGACAAGGAAACACGGCCAAATCGGGGACCCGTCCAATCCCGGCCGCCCACGGCGGAGGCGGGCCTATCCCCCCTCGGCGGCGCCTAAACTGCTTGTAATCCGCGACGGCAGTCATTATGATGGCGCCATTCGACGGAGAGGGTCCGCCAGGAATGAAGGTTTCGAGCAGGGAAAAACTGCGCGAGTTCTACAAGCAATTTTCCGCCGCCGATCGCGTGCTGGTCGTGATATCGGCGGACCCCGACGCCATCGCGAGCGCCATGGCAGTGGGTCGGCTGCTCTGGCGCCGGGTGGAGAGCGTCACCCTGGCCTGCATCAATGCGGTCGACCGGCCCGACAACCTAGCCATGATCCGGCTGCTGAAAGTCAGCCTCCTCCCCCTGGCGCAGCTTCAGCCCGGGGAGTTCAGCAAGACCGTTCTCGTCGATTCCCAGCCCTCGCATCACGAGCCGATGGCCGGACTCAGGTTCACCGCGGTGATCGACCACCACCCCGAGACCGGGGCCAAGGCGCCCTTCATCGACGTGCGGCCCAAATACGGCGCCACGGCCACCATCCTGACCGAATACCTGCGGGCGGCGCGCGTGACCCTCTCGCGCAACCTCGCGACCGCCTTGTACCATGCCATCAAAACCGACACCGACGACTTCAAACGCCAAACCCTGGTCGAGGACCTGCATGCGTTTCAGTACCTTTTCCGGCACGCCAACGTCGCCCTGGCCCGCCGCATAGGCCAGGCGGACTTGAGGCTCGAGTACCTGAAATACTTCAAGAATGCGCTGCAAACCATGCGCCTTCGCAAAGGCCGCGTGTTCGTGCACCTGGGGCCCGTGGCCAACCCGGATGTCTGCGTCATCATTGCCGATTTCTTCCTGCGGATCCACACCGTGAGCTGGAGCATTGTCTCCGGCACCTGCGACCAGAAGCTGGTCGTCATTTTCCGCAACGACGGCCAGCGCAAAAACGCCGGCCGGGTGGCCAAGGAGAGCTTCGGGGGGTTCGGCTCCGCGGGCGGCCACCGGACCATGGCTCGCGCCGAAATCACGCTGGCCGACGTCAAGGCGCCCCCCATCGACTTCAAAGACGATCGCAAGGTCGCCGCCTGGATCGTCATCCGCACCGAGAAGCGCGCGGGGGCCAAGCCTGCCGCCCCGAAGCCGGAGAACGCCGAGGTCATGCCCAATGCCTGAGCGCACCCCCGATCTGCGCGTGACCATCTTAGGCTCGGGGACCTGCGTGCCCTCGCTGACCCGCAGCGCCTGCGCGGTGCTGCTCGAGAGCCGCGGCGCGAAATGGCTCTTCGACTGCGGTCCGGGCACCCTGCGCCGGATGCTGGAGGCCGGAGCGAGCATTTTCGAAATCTCGCACCTGTGCGTGAGCCACCTGCACCCCGACCACACCGCAGATCTCGTCCCCTTGCTTTTTGCCACCAAATACCCGGACGGGGTCCGCCGCACGTTCCCGCTCACGCTGGCGGCCGGCCGCGGGTTCGGAGACTTTTTCAACCGGCTCAAAGCCGTTTACGGGGACTGGATCGACATCGGGGAGGCGATGTTCAGAATCATCGAAATGAGCACCGACGGCTGCGACCGGCGGGAGATGGGCGGCCTTCTGCTGGAGACCGCGCCCATGAACCACAGCCCCCAAAGCATCGCCTTCCGCGTCACCGGGCCGGGCGGGCGGTCGCTGGTCTACTCGGGGGACACCGATTTCAGCGAGGCGCTCATCGAGCTCGCCGCAGGCGCCGACCTCCTCATCTGCGAGTCGGCGTTCCCGGAGGGCCACCGGGCAGCCGGCCATCTGAGCCCGGCGCTGGCCGGCGAGATCGCGGCACGCGCCCGGGTGGGGCGCCTGGTGCTGACCCACTTCTACCCGATCTGCGACCGGGTCGACATCGAAGCCGAGTGCCGCCGCACCTACTCCGGCCCGCTCACCCTGGCGCAGGATCTGATGCAGCTGGAGGTCTGATGGGACGTGATCGAATTTTCAGCCGCGCCGGGCGCTCCGACCCGCGCAGGTGCCGGCCGGCGGCATGAGATACTACCCGGTCCAGCTCGACCTTCGCGGCCGCGCCTGCCTGGTGGTCGGGGGCGGCGCCGTCGGCACGCGCAAGGTGCGCACTCTGGTCGCCTGCGGCGCCCGGGTCACGGTGGTGAGCCCCGCGGCGACGGCCGCGCTCGAGCAGATGGGCGCCGAGGGCCGCGTCGCTCTCATCCGGCGGGACTATGTCTGCGCGGACCTGGAGGGCATGTTTCTAGTGATCGGCGCCACCGACGACGAGGCGCTCAACCGGTGCATCCACGCGCAGGCCGAAGCGCGCCGCGTGCTCTGCAACATCGCCGACCGGCCCGAGTCCTGCAATTTCATCCTGCCCTCGATCCTGAAGCGCGGGGACCTCGTCATCACCGTCTCCACCTCCGGCAAGAGCCCGGCTTTCGCCAAAAAGCTGCGCCAGCGCCTCGAGCTTCAATTCGGCGAGGAGTACGGGGCCTTCCTCGAGCTGATGGGCGCCATCCGCGAGCGGCTCCTCGCCCGGCAGCACGCCCCCGAGGCCCACAAACACCTTTTCGAGGCGTTGATCGACAGCCGCCTGCTGGAGTGGATCCGCACCGGCCGCCGCGACGAGATCAACCTCCTGCTCGAACGGGTGCTCGGGGCGGGCTTTCGCGTGGAGGAGCTGATCAACCTTAACCCGCCGACCGACGACGACTGACCCCATGGACGCAGCGATTCTGATCACCATCGTGCTCTACATGCTCAGCACCGCCGGCTACCTGGCCTACTTCTTTTTGCAGAGAAGCCGTCTGCAGCAGGCGGGGCTTGCCCTATTGGTCGCCGGGTTTCTGAGCCACACGGCCGCGATCGCGATCGGGTTTGCCCACAAGGGGCATATCCCCGTCAGCAACCTGCCCGAAACGTTGTCGTTTGCCGGCTGGGCGGTGGCCGGGGCCTTTCTGGTGCTGCACTATCGCTACAACCTCAAGATCCTGGGGGTCTACGCCGCCCCTGTCGTGGCCCTCGTCATGGCGATCGTGCCCCTGCTGCCGAAAACGCCGGCCGAAACCCCCGCGGTGTTCAAGAGCTTCTGGCTCGTGGCCCACGTGACGGCGATCTTCATCGGCGAGGCCGCCTTTGCGCTCGCCGCCGGGGCGGGCCTGCTGTATCTGCTCCAGGACAACGCCATCAAGACCAAGCGCAGCCGCTTCTTTTTCAAACGCCTGCCCTCCCTGGACCTGCTGGATTCCACCGGCTACGCCTGTATCGTAGTGGGCTTCAGCCTGCTGACGCTGGGGCTCATCACGGGGCTGGTCTACGCCAAGAGCTTCTGGGGCCGGTTCTGGAGTTGGGACCCCAAGGAGGTCTGGTCCGCCATCTCATGGCTGTACTATGCCGTGCTGCTCCATGGGCGCTTGACCACCGGGTGGCGCGGACGGCGGTCGGCCATCCTGGCGATCGTCGGGTTCGGCGTGCTCCTGTTCACATTCTTAGGCGTCAATTTTTTCATGGAGGGGCATCACAAGGAATTTACCAAATGAAGGCTCCGAGGCGGCCGAAAGGAAAACCCATCTGCGTCCTTTCATCTTTTTCCCTTGAACCCTCGGCCCCTCGACCCCTTGCACCCTTTTAAACCATGCACGACATCCTTCTCATCGGCATCAACCACAAAACCGCGCCCGTCGAGCTGCGGGAGTGCCTCGGCTTCGCGAAGGAGCGGACCGATGGGGCCATCGGCGCCCTGCGGCGGCTGCCGGGCGTATGCGAGTCTCTCCTTTACTCCACCTGCAACCGGGTCGAACTGCTCCTGGTCTCGGAGGACAAGCGCGCCTCCGCGGAGGCCGCCAAGGCCTTCATTGCGGAGTTCAACCAGATCCCGCTCGCCCGGTTCGAGTCCGCCCTCTACCTCCACGAAAACGAGCACGCCGCGCGCCACCTGTTCCGGGTGGCCTCCAGCCTGGACTCGATGATCGTCGGGGAGCCCCAGATTTTGGGGCAGATCAAGGACGCCTATCGACAGGCCTCGGCGGCCAAAACCACGGGGGTCATTCTCAATCGGCTGCTGCACCGCACCTTTTTCGTGGCCAAGCGCATCCGCACGGAAACCGGGATCGGCGGCCGCGCCGTGTCGATCAGCTACGCTGCGGTGGAGCTGGCCCGCAAGATTTTCGGGGCCCTGGACGGCAAGCGGGTGCTGCTGATCGGCGCCGGCGAAATGGCCGAACTGGCCGTGGAGCACCTCTTGCGCCACCCCGTGGCCGAAACCTTCGTCGCCAACCGGACCTTCGAAAACGGCCTCGCGCTGGCGGCGCGATTCAACGGGCGTGCCATCCGCTTCGAGGAGATCGGCGAACACCTCAAACGGGTGGACATCGTCATCAGCTCCACCGGCGCCCCGGGGCTCGTCATCACCCGCGAGGAGGTCCGCACCGTCGCCCGCGCGCGCAAAAACCGGCCGCTGTTTTTCATCGACATCGCCGTCCCGCGCGACATCGACCCCGAGATCAACCGGCTGGACAACGCCTATGTCTATGACATCGACGACCTCAAGGGGGTCATCGAAGAGAACATCGAGGACCGCCAGAAGGAAGCCGTAAAGGGCGAGCGGATCATCGACGAGGCCGTCGTGCGTTTTCGCGAGTGGCATGAGAGCCTGGATGTGGTGCCCACCATCGTTTCGCTGCGGCAAAAGCTCGACGCCATGGCCGAAACCGAGATCCGGCGCACCCTCCACGGCAACGCCCTGCCGCCGGAATCGGCCCAGGCGCTCGCGCGCATGATGGCGGCTTTCATCAACAAGGTGCTGCACGAGCCCACCGTCTTCTTGAAGCATGAGGGCATGCAGGCCAACAAGGCGCTTTACCTCGACGCCGTCCGCAAGCTCTTCAAGCTCGATGAATAAGGGCTCGATTTAGGTTGCATTCACAACGCGTTTCGATCGACGCTGCAAGGAGGCCACCCGTGAAAAAAATCGCTTTTCTGTTTCCCGGCCAGGGGTCCCAGGCGGTCGGCATGGGAGCGGAGCTTCACCGCGAATTCGATTTCGTGCGCGAGATCTTCGACATGACCGAGGAGATCACCCGGCTGCCCATTGCCCGGCTTTGCTTCAAGGGGCCGATGGAGGAGCTGACCCAGACCGTGAACCTGCAGCCGGCGATGACCGCCGTGAATCTGGCCTGCCTGGCGGTGCTCCAGCGCGAGCGCGCCGGATATGATTTCTGCGCGGGCCACAGCCTGGGGGAGTACAGCGCCCTTTGCGCCGCGGGAGCCCTTTCTCCGGCGGACACCCTGCGGCTGGTCTTTCAGCGCGGGGTGCTCATGAACCGTGAAGCCCTGAAGCACCCGGGCGCCATGCAGGCCATTGTCGGCCTGAGTGCGGCGGAGGTCGCGGCGCTGGTCGAGGAGGTCCGCCCGCTCGGCGTTGTGGCCGTCGCCAACCACAACACGGAAACCCAGATCGTCATCACGGGCGCCCCGGAGCCGGTCGCCCGGGTCGGCGCCCTGGCGGCCGCCAAGGGCGCCAAGAGCGTCGCCCTTAAGGTGAGCGGCGCCTGGCACAGCGAGCTGATCCGCGGCGCGGAGGCCGAGTTCGGCGAGAGCCTGAAGGCGGCCGACTTCACGCCTGCGGGGAAGACGATCGTGCTGAACGTCACGGCCGATGCAGCCCAGGATCCCGCCGAGATCCGCGCCGTCATGGCGCGGCAGCTGTGCAGCCCCGTGCGCTGGTACGACAGCATGTGCCGGTTGGACGCCGCCGGCGTCGACCTTTACGTCGAAGTGGGCCCGGGCAGAGTCCTCGCCGGGCTGCAGCGCAAGATCCTTCCCCGCGACTCGGCTGCCGCCGTCTGCAACGTCGGCAGCCTGGCCCAGCTCGAAGCCTATTTAAAACAGTTTTGAAAAACTGCCGCGCGCAAGCCCTCGGGCAGGTCTTTACTTCTTTCATGACGTGTGATAGCGTTAAATGTTCAGAACACGGCTGCGGCAACCATTTCACCCCGGCATCCAGAGGTCGAGATGAAGAAGAAGGATCTTGATTTTTTCAAGAAACACCTGGAAAAGCGCATGCAGGAGCTCCTCAGCCAGGCGGACGACACGGTCTCGGGCATGACCCACTCCACGGAAACCTTCCCCGACCCGACCGACCGGGCATCTCTGGAGGCCGACCGCAACTTCATGCTTCGGATCCGCGACCGCGAGGCCAAGCTGATCAAGAAGATCAAGCAGGCGCTCGGGCGCATCGAGAACGGCACCTACGGCATCTGCGAATCCTGCGGCGAGGAGATCTCCGTGAAACGGCTGAAGGCGCGACCGGTCACCACGCACTGCATCGAGTGCAAGGCCAAAGAGGAGGCTTTGGAGAAAGCGCTTGGAATATAAATCGGACACCTCCGTCGACCTGCACATCCACTCCACCGCATCCGATGGGACGCTCACCCCGGCCCAGCTCCTCGCCATGGCCGTGCAGCTGAACCTCGGGGCGATCGCCATCACCGACCACGACTCCATCGCCGGCTCGCGCGAAGCCCTGCTGGAGGGCATCCCCGCCGCGCTCGGCTTTCTGACGGGCGTTGAGATCAGCGCCGAACCGCCCCCCTCCTACCCGGGCTCGGGCAGCATCCACGTTCTGGGCTACGCCATCCGCCTCGACGACCCGGAGCTGAACCGGGCGCTCGAGAAGCTTCAGGAGGCGCGCAAAAGCCGCAATCCGGAAATCGTCGACCGCTTGAAGCGGCTTGGAATCGAGATCAGCCTGGAGGAGGTCGAACGCGAAGCCGGCGAAGGCCAGGCGGGGCGGCCGCACATCGCAACGCTGTTGGTCAAAAAAGGGGTGGCCGCGAGCATCGACGATGCGTTCGACCGGTTTTTGAGCAGCGGGCGGCCGGGGTACGCCGACAAGTTTCGCATCGAATGCAGCCAGGCCATCACCCTGATCAATGCCGCCGGCGGCATCCCGGTGCTGGCGCACCCCTGCCTGCTCGAGCTTGAGACCGAAGACCAGCTCGAAGAGCTCCTGCAGGAGATGATCGCAATGGGGCTCAAGGGCCTGGAGGTGTTTTTTACCGACCACACGGCCGATCAGACGCGGCGGTTCGCCGCGCTGGCCCGGCGCCATGAGCTCATCATGACCGGCGGCACCGACTTCCATGGCGAAACCCTGCCCAACGTGCGGATGGGAACCGGAAAGGGTAACCTGCATGTGCCCTACGCGCTGTATGAGCGGCTGATCGAACGCTGAGGCACGCGGATTCACGGAGAGGAAAAAATGCCCCCCCCCACGCCCTCCCCGGTGGAAGCGGCTCTGGGATACCGGTTCTCGGACCGCGGCCTGATCGCGGAGGCCCTGCGCCACAGCTCCTTCGTCAACGAAGCCCCTGAGGGCCGCCTGCGCGACAACGAGCGCCTGGAATTTCTGGGCGATGCCGTGTTGAATCTTGTGGTCGGCCACTGCTTGCTGCGTCGCTTTCCGGACCACACGGAGGGCGATCTCTCGCGCATGCGCGCCGGGTTGGTCAATGAGACCCAGCTGGCCGGTCTTGCCCGCCGCCTCGCGCTCGGCGCCCACCTCCAGCTGGGCAAGGGGGAGAGCTCGACCGGCGGCCACGCCAAGAATTCGATCCTGGCCGGAGCGCTCGAAGCGCTGATGGCCGCCGTCTACCTGGACGGCGGGTTCGACGCGGCCCGTGCGATCATCGAGGCGCATTTCGAACCGCTGGTGGAGCGCCTGCTCACCGGCAGGGAGCTGGCGGACTTCAAGAGCCAACTCCAGGAACTGGTGCAGTCGCGGCCCGGGAGCATGCCGAGCTACACGGTGATCCGCGAGGACGGCCCGGACCACGACAAGACCTTTTGGGTGGAGCTCGAGGTCCTGCACCTGGCCACCCAGGGCAGCGGCAAGAGCAAGAAGGCCGCCGAGCAGGATGCCGCCCGGCAGGCGCTTGAGCGGATTCTGCACCAGGAGCCGTAAGCCCGCTCCGGGGCAGCGGGTGCCGGACCGGCAGCCGGCCTTCAACCCCGGCGATTCCCCCAACCTTCCTCGCGAAGAGGCGCATGCGCAGCCGCCCCCTCATCGTGCCGGTCTTCCTGCCGCATGCCGGCTGCCCGCACCGCTGTCTCTTCTGCAACCAGTCCGCCGTCACCGGCGGGAGGGAGGGGCTGCCGACGCCCGCGGGCCTGCGGGACACCGTGGCGGGGTTTTTGAAACGCTGCCGCCGCCGGCGAAGCCCGACCCAGATCGCCTTTTTCGGGGGCAACTTCCTGGGAGTGCCCGAAGCGGACATTCAAAACCTGCTCGCCGCGGCCGCCGGGTTCGTCCGCTCGGGGGCGGTCGCAGGCATCCGCTTTTCCACCCGCCCCGACACGGTGACCGCCCGCAGCCTCGCGCTCATCGACGCCTATCCCGTGCACACCGTCGAGCTGGGGGCCCAGTCCATGTGCGCGGAGGTGCTCGCGCAAGCGCAGCGCGGCCACAGCGCGGCCGACACGCTCTGCGCCTGCCGCATGCTGAAGGAAAGGGGGTATGCGGTCGGCCTGCAGCTCATGGTGGGGCTGCCGGGCGACAATGAAGAGCGTCTGATCAAGACCGGCCGGCGGGTGGTCGGCCTGAGGCCCGATTTCGTCCGCATCTATCCCACCCTGGTTTTGGCCGGAAGCCCTTTGGCCGCGCACTACCGCCGGGGCGACTACGCCCCGCTGCCGCTCGAGACGGCGGTGGGCCTCACCTTGAAGCTCTACCGGCTCTTCCGGGCGCATGGCATCCCGGTCATCCGCATGGGACTTCAGGCCAGCGCGGATATCTCACCGGGCGCATCCGTCCTGGCGGGCCCCCACCACCCCGCCTTCGGCCACCTCGTCCAGTGCGCGGCCTTCCATGAAGCCGTCCGCAGCGCCCTGGGCCCCGCTGGCCGCCTCCGGGGCGAACTCTCCTTGCGCGTGCACCCCAACAGCATCCCCCGCATGCGCGGGCTGGGCAACGCAACGGTCGGGGCGCTTCAACGGGAGTATGGATTCCGGCAGGTGGAGGTGTGCGCGGATTCGACGTTGGCGGAGCAGCAGATCGGCGTGGGCGGAAACGCACCCGTTGCGGCATGGTGATGGGAAGGGGCCGGCGGCTCCTCCCGTCCGGCGCCGGGGAGGGCCGCTACAGGTCTTTCTTCAGGAAGTCGGCCGCCTCACGGACCTCGCCCGGCCGCTTGCTGTACTCGAGCGGCACCGTGCCCTCCTTGAAGCACTCGAAAATGGTCTTGCGCGACTCGGGCACCGGCAAGAGCCCGGTCTCCGCATCGATCTTGGCAAAGACGATCCCCTCCGGCGCCTCGAACACCTTGACCGGTTCGTTGGCCAGCACCTGCTGCATGAATCCCAGCCAGATCGGCAGGGCCGCCGCCGCCCCGGTCTCGGTTTTCCCCAGGGGCCGCTCGTCGTCGAACCCCACCCAGACCCCGGCGACGTATTCCCGGGTGTAGCCGATGAACCAGGCATCGTAGGTGTCGTTGGTGGTGCCCGTCTTGCCGGCGGCCGGCCGGTTGAGGGCCTTGGCCTTCTGGCCCGTCCCCTGCTGGATCACGCTCTCGAGCATGCTGGTCATGAGGTAGGCCGTGTCCGGCTCGATGACCCTCCGCCGGTCGGCCCGAGCCTCCTCCAGCACCCGGCCGTCCCGGTCGACCACGCTGAGCACGAACACCGGCTCTACGAGGTCCCCCTGGTTGGCGAAGACCGAGTAGGCCCGGGTGAGCTCGAGCAGGGAGACGCCGGAGGCCCCCAGGGCCAGCGACAGCGTGCGGGTCAGATCGGAGGTGATCCCCAGGCGGCGGGCGTAGTCGATCGTGTAGTCCACGCCGATGTCCTGCAACAGCTTCACCGTCACGACGTTGCGGGACTGGGCCAGGGCTTCGCGCATCAGGGTCGGCCCGTAAAACGTCTCCCGGTAGTTCTTGGGCTTCCAGGTCTGGTCCCGCACCTTGTCCTCGAACACCACGGCCGAATCGATGATCATGCTGGCCGGGGTGTAGAATTTGGCCGTCTCCTTGAAGGTGCGGTCCAGGGCCGCGGCGTAGATGACGGGCTTGAAGGCCGAGCCCGGCTGGCGGCGGGACTGGATGGCGCGGTTGAACTGGGTTTCGACGAAATCGCGGCCGCCCACCATGGCTTTGACCAGGCCGGTTTCGGCTTCCAGGCACAAAAGGGCGCCCTGGGCCGCGGGGTCCTGCTCCAACGCCAGCCGCCAGGGCTCTTTCGCGTCCTTGCGGCTCTCTTTGACCTTCACCAGGATGACATCGCCGCTCTTGAGCGCCTCCCCGGGCCGCCTGATCTTGGCCGCGGCGTGGGCCACATCGGGGTTGGGCCTGCGCGCCCAGTCCATGTCCGCCAGGCCGATCAGGCCCTGCGCGTCGCCGATGCGCACGGCCACTGTCCGGGCGGCGTCGTTCACCTGCACGACCACCCCGCGGGTCACCATCCCGGCCTCGAGCGGCCTGCCGTCCAGCTCCTGCTGGAGCTCGCGGCAGAACCCCTCCACCTCGCCGGGGCTGAGCGACTTCAACGGCCCCCGGTAGCCCTGGCGTTTGTCGAGGTCGATCAGGCCCTTGAGCACCTGCGCCTCGGCCGTTTTCTGGAAGCCGATGTTGACGGCGGTGCGGATCTGAAGCCCCTGGGTGTAGAGGGCCTCGGTGCCGTAGCGGGACTCGATGCTGCGGCGCACGTGCTCGGTGTAATAGGGGACCTCCTCGATGTAGATGTTGCGCCGCGGCTTGATGTCCAGGACGGCCTCGCGTGCCTCGGCCGCCTGCGGTGCGGTAATGTAGCCCTCATCGATCATGCGGGTGAGCACGTAGAGCTGGCGCTGCCGGGCCTGGTCCGGGTAGCGGAACGGGGAGTACCGGCTCGGGGCCTGGGGCAGGCCCGCCAGCATCGAGCACTCGGCCAGGGAAAGCGCCTTGACCGATTTTCCGAAATAGTTCTGCGCCGCCGCCTCGACCCCGTAGGCACCGTGGCCCAGGTAGATCTGGTTCAGATAGAGGAAGAGGATCTCCTCCTTGGTGAAGGACTTCTCGATGCGGTAGGAGAGAATCAGCTCCTTGAGCTTGCGGATGTAGCTGCGCTCGGGGCTCAACAGGAAGGAGCGCGTCACCTGCTGGGTGATGGTGCTGCCGCCCTGCTTGATCGTGCCGGCCTCTAGGTTTTTGAGAAGCGCCCTCAGCATCCCGACCGGGTCGAACCCCTGGTGCTGGTAGAAGCGCGAATCCTCGGCGGCGATGAAGGCCTGCACCAAAAGCGGCGGCACCTCGGAAAGCGGCACTACGATGCGCCGCTCCTTGAAAAACTCGGCGATCACCCGGTCGTCGTCGGCGTAGACCTTGGAGATGATCGGCGGGCGGTAGTCCATGAGCGAGTTGATCTTGGGCAGATCGGCGCTGATGTAGTAGTAGCCCGCCACCAGCGCCGCGGCGGCGGCGATGCCGAGCACAATGACCATCGAGAAAAGAAACAGGAGCAACCGCTTGAACCGGCTGGGCTTCGGCGGGCGCCGCGGGGCGGCGGGTTTGCGGGGCGTAGGTCTTTTGGCGTCCATGGTCGTCGAAGGAAGCAGTTTTTTCTACCTGGCCGTGCTGTCAAGCGGGCATGAGCGCCATGCGCCCGGACGCGGCGGCTGTTTCCTCTGCACCGGCTAAGGCGCGGCGCCGCGTCGGTCGGCGCATGCGATCGGCAAAATGTCGCCGGCCGCAGCGCTAATATTGATCCGGAAAATTATCACGTCAACCGCCGCAGCGGGGATGGGGGAGGGCCGCGACCAGTCGCGGCCGGAACGGATCATTGCCCTTGCGCCGGGCCGAGTCGGCGCAGTCATAGCAAAAAAAGGGGCGGGCGACAATCAAAAAATCATTTGACATCGGCCCGGTCGCGGTATTAGTTAGAAAGTTTTTAAACCGTTAAGAGGCGGCGCATGATTCCACTTGATTTCAGCAAGCTGGGGGGGCTCGTTCCCGCCGTGGCCCAGGATTACGCGACGGGCGAGGTGCTGATGCTCGGCTTCATGAACCGGGAGGCCTGGGAGGCCACCTTGAGAACCGGGCGGGCCACCTACTACAGCCGCAGCCGGAAGACCTTGTGGGTGAAGGGGGAAACCTCCGGCAAGTTCCAGCTCGTCAAAGAGGTCCGCATCGACTGCGACGCCGACGCGGTCGTGCTGAAAATCGAGCAGGTGGGGGGCGCCGCCTGCCACACCGGGCACCGCAGCTGCTTCCACAAGCGGGTCGACCAGGGCTCGGTGCAGATAGAGGGCACGCCGCTCTTCGACCCCAAGGAGGTCTACAAAAGGTGAGCGAAAAACTCAAACTCGGAATACCCAAGGGCAGCCTGCAGGAGGCGACCATCGCCCTGTTCAAGCGCTCCGGCTGGACGATCAACGTCAACAGCCGCAGCTATTTCCCCGAAATCAACGACCCGTTCATCGAGTGCGCCATCTGCCGCGCCCAGGAGATGTCCCGCTACGTAGAGAACGGCACCCTGGACGCCGGCCTCACCGGAAAGGACTGGATCGCCGAGAACAGCTCCGACGTCCACGTGGTCGCGGACCTGGTCTACTCCAAGGTCAGCGCCCGTCCGGCGCGCTGGGTGCTGGCGGTCCCCTACGATTCGAAGATCAGCCGCCTGGAGGATCTGACCGGCAAGAAGATCGCAACCGAGCTGGTGGCCTTCACCCGGCGCTACTTTGCCGAGCGCAAGATCGACGTCGTGATCGAGTTCTCATGGGGGGCGACCGAGGCCAAGGTCGTCTCCGGCCTGGCCGACGCGATCGTGGAGGTGACCGAGACCGAGAGCACGATCAAGGCCCACGGGCTGCGCATCATCCACGAGCTGATGCAGACCAACACCCAGCTGATCGTGAACCACCCGTCGTGGCAGGACCCCGCCAAGCGCCGGAAAATAGAGCAGATCGCCCTGCTGCTCAAGGGCGCCCTGCTGGGCGAGAAGATGGTCGGCCTCAAGATGAACGTGCCCGAGGGGCGCATGGAGCAGGTGATCGGCATGCTGCCCAGCCTGAAGGCGCCGACGGTCGCCCCGCTCTACCGCTCCACCTTTTACTCGGTCGAGATCATGGTCAACCGCGAGATCGTGCGCGACCTCATCCCCCGGCTGCTCGAAAACGGGGCCGAGGGGATCATCGAATACCCGTTGAACAAGGTGGTTTGACGGAAGGGTCGAGGGCTCGCGGGGTCAAGGGTAAACTGAAGGCGGAGGATAGGAAACCAAGTCATGGTCTCAAAGCGCACCCAGGAGCTGAGCTCCTTCATCGTGATGGACGTGCTGGAGAAGGCGAAGGAGATGGAGCGCAGCGGCGTCAACGTGATCCACCTCGAGGTGGGCGAGCCCGACTTCGACGCCCCCGCCTGCGTGAAGGCCGCCGCCTGCCAGGCGCTCGCCAACGGCCACACCCACTACACGCACAGCATGGGCGACCGCGAGCTGCGCGAGGCCATCGCCCTGCACCACCGCTCAGCCGACGGGGTCGGCGTGGAGCCCGACCAGATCATCGTCACCTCCGGCTCCTCGCCGGCCATCCTGCTGGTCTTCTCGGCCCTGCTCGACCCGGGCGATGAGGTCATCATCTCCGACCCGCACTACGCCTGCTACCCCAACTTCATCCGCTTCGTTCAGGGGGTGCCGGTCACCGTCCCGGTCCTCGAAGAGGACGGCTTCCAGTACCGGCCCGAGGAGATCCGCAAGCGGCTCTCCGCCCGCACCAAGGCAATCTTCATCAACTCGCCCTCCAACCCCACGGGGAACCTCCTCTCGGCCGAACGCATGCGGGAGATCGCCGCGATGACCGCGGGGCCGAACGCGCCCGTGATCGTCTCCGATGAGATCTACCACGGCCTGGTCTACGAGGGAAAGGAGCACAGCATCCTGGAGTTCACCGACCGCGCCTTCGTGCTGAACGGCTTCTCCAAGCTCTATGCCATGACCGGCCTGCGGCTGGGCTACGTGATCGCCCCGCCCTCGCTCATCCGGCCCATGCAGAAGCTGCAGCAGAACTTTTTCATCTCCGCCAACTCCATGGTGCAGCGGGCCGCCATCGCCGCCCTGCAGTGCGCCGGCG
>JALOOU010000061.1 GCA_025454255.1 Desulfobacterales bacterium
GAAAAAGGGGCTTATCCACCCGCCGCTGCACTTTGACTTCGTCTTGGGCGCCCCCGGGTCGATGCCCGGCACGGTCAAAAACCTTCAGTTTCTCTCCGAAAGCATTCCGGCCGGTTCCACCTGGTGCGTGGCCGGCATCGGGAAGGCGGAAATCCCCCTTTCCGCAGCGGCCATCGCCATGGGCGGCCACGTGCGCGTGGGCCTGGAGGACAACCTTTTCCTGCCGGACGGAAGGCCGGCGTCCAACCCCCTGCTGGTGGAGAAGATCGTGCGCATCGCCCGCGAGATCGGCCGCGGGATCGCCTCCCCCGCTGAGGCGCGGCGGATCCTTTCGCTGAACCCCGATCACCGGGACCGGATCCTTGCGACGGTCGGCGAGCCGCCGGGAGGCCGATGACCGGCTCCTTTTGCGCGTCCGTGAGCGGGCGCCGCGCCGCTCGGGCCCATCCAGGAGACGACATGACCTCATTGTCCGACAACCGAACGGAGGAAAAGACGCTGATGAAACGGGTCAAGCAGTCAGGGGCGTTGACCAGCATTCGCGTGCTCGATCTCACCCGGGTTCTTGCCGGTCCCTTCTGCACCATGCTGATGGGCGACCTCGGCGCAGACGTCATCAAAATCGAGACCCCGGAATCCGGCGATGACAGCCGATCGTTTCCTCCCTTTATCGGTGCCGAGAGCGCCTACTTCATGAATTTAAACAGGAACAAACGCAGCCTGACCCTCGATCTGAAACGCCCCGAGGGAAAAGGCGTCTTCCTGGATCTCCTGAAGTGCTCGGATGTGGTCATCGAGAATTTCCGGCCCGGCACCATGGACAAGATGGGACTGGGCTATGAGCATCTATCGGCGGTCAATCCGGCCATCATCTATTCCTCCATCTCGGGCTTCGGGCAATATGGGCCCTACCGGGACCTGCCCGGCTACGATATCATCGGGCAGGCCATGGGGGGCATCATGAGTGTGACGGGATGGCCCGACAGCCCTCCCACGCGGACGGGAACGGCTATTGCCGATGTGCTTGCAGGGTTGTTCACCTGTATCGGCATCCTGAGCGCCCTGGCCGCCCGGCGAACACTCGGCCGAGGCCAGCAGGTCGACGTGTCGCTGGTGGATTCCGTCGTCTCGGCGATGGAGACGATCATCCAGATCTATCTGGTCGATCAGAGAGAACCGCAGCGGGTCGGCAATCGATACGAATTCATCTACCCCTACGATTCGTTTCCGGCGAAAAACGGCTGGGTCGTCATCGGCATCGGCAACGATAAGCTGTGGCGCGAGTTCTGCACGGCCATCGGGCGAGATGAACTGCTCGCGGTGCAGGACTATAAAACGAACATCGACCGTGTTCGCAACCATGAAGGTGTGAAACAGGTCGTCGCGGAGTGGACCCTGCGCCACGACGTAAAGCAGATCGTGGATTTTCTTTTGCAGAAGAGAATTCCCTGTGCCCCGATTTATGGCGTGAAGGACATCGCCGAAGACGACCACATCGTAAAGGCGAGAGAGATGATCATCGATGTCGACCATCCTGTGGCCGGGTCGACCAAAATCGTCGGCTTGCCGATCAAGCTCTCCCAGACGCCGGCCGCCGTCCAGGCGCCCGCGCCGCTGCTGGGCCAGCATACCGATGACATCCTGCGTGAGGTGTTGTCCTATTCAGCGGAGACCATCGAGGGCTTGAAGCGGAAAAACATATTTTGAGGCGCGTTGAGGGCTGCACCCGAAACCATGCGCACTGACCAACACCCGTGCATGGCACACCGCCATGCATCCAACCGAAAGAGGAGGGATCGATCGATGAAACGCAAACTTGGAGTTTTCCTGCTGGTCGTTCTGGTAGCTGCGGTGATCGGCACACCGGCCATGGGGCAAACAGGCAAAACCAGGATATCCGTCGGGGGGAACGGCGTCGGGGGGGTCTACTACATCTATGCGGGGGCGCTTTCAACCATCATCAACGAGAAGGTCCCGAATGCGCAGGCAACCGTCGAAGTGTGTCCAGGCTCCTCGGTCGAGCATGTGACCCGGATGCAGATCAACGACATTCAGATCGGGCCGGCAATGAACGACGTCGTCTTCCAAGCCGTCAAAGGCGTCAACCGCTTCAACAAACCGCATGAAAAGGTCAGGACGCTTTTCGCGATGTATCCTGCCGAACTCCAGGGGGCCTCGCTCGAAAAGGCCGGCCTGACGACCCCCCAATCGCTTGTCGGCAAACGGGTCTCGATCGGCAACCCCGGGACCGGCACAAGCGTGATGACGGCGGCCGTCTTCGAGGCGTTGGGCATCGACCTGAAAAGCATGAAAATTCAGAACCTGAATTGGAACGAAGGCGCGCAGGCGATCCGCAACGATTCGCTGGATGTCCAATTCGGCGCGATTGCGGCGCCCGCGCCCTTCATCATGGATTTGTCCGCCACGCATAAAGTGGCCCTGGTCAATTTCAGCGATGAGGAGTTGGCGAAAATTCAGGCAAAATACGAGTATTACGCCCCGCTGACCATCAAAGCCGGAACCTACCCGGAGATCACCGTCGACGTGAAAACGCCCGGCATCTGGAACTCCATGCTGGCAACGGCGGATCTGTCCGATGACCTGGCCTACCAAATCACCAAGGCCGTCTTCGAGAACATCCCCGCCCTGCAGAAAGTCTACAAGGGCGCCGACTGGGCCACGCCGGAAAATACCGTTAAATTTGCCGTCGCTCCGCTGCACCCCGGCGCGGTCAAGTTTTACAAGGAGAAAGGGCTCACCATCCCCAGCCGGTTGATGCCTAATTAGGCGGGGTTGCCGGGGCCGCTTCGTCCCGCATGGGTCGGGATCCGCCGTCGCAGCGGGAATCGGCCGGCCCCTTACCGTTCGATTGGGTCGAGTTGCGGCCCGAGGCTGCCGATCAAGGAGTGCGCGTCATGGGCAATTCCCGAAACCAGGTGATGGTTCTCAAGCTGATTACCGGCATAGCGGTCGCGTTGGTGCTGTTTCACACCGTCACGGCGGGATTGACCATGTTGACCGCGTTTCTGCAACGGGGCATCCACCTGACCTTCGTCCTAGTTCTCACCTTTCTGATGATGCCCATCCGACGCGGCGCTGGGGAAACGCCATCGCTGCTGGATTGGTTTTTGGCGCTGCTGTCTCTGGCGGTCGGTTTGTACATAACGGTTTTCTACGAAGACATCCTTTACCGGATGGGGATCCTCACCCCGACCGACATCATCGTCGGGTGGATCATCATCCTGCTGGTGTTGGAGCAGGCCAGGCGAGCGACCGGGAATGTGCTGGTCGTCATCGCCGGCCTTGCGGTGCTCTATCCGCTTGTAGGCGGTCACATCCCCGGCATACTGGGACACCGCGGCTATGGGTTCGACCGCGTCGCTTCCCAAATGGCGATGTCGCTGGAGGGTATCTTCAGCGCCCCCTTGGGAGTTTCGGCCGAATACATCGTATTGTTCATTTTTCTCTCCTCGCTTCTCGGCCAATGCGGCATGGGGGAGTACCTGCTCAAACTAGCGCTCTCGGTGGCCGGCCGCTTCACCGGGGGGCCGGCCAAAACGGCGGTCCTGGCCAGCAGCCTCTTCGGGACCATTTCCGGAAGTGCGGTGGCCAACGTCGCAGGCACCGGCACCTTCACCATTCCCATGATGATCAAGCAGGGATTTCCGCGCCATCTGGCCGGTGCGGTCGAAGCCACCGCCTCCACCGGCGGGCAGCTGATGCCGCCGATCATGGGGGCGGCCGCCTTCATCATGGCGCAGATTCTGGGCGTCTCCTATGTGACGGTTCTCGGCGCCGCCATTATCCCGGCAATTTTGTATTACTGGTCCGTCTTCATGGGGATCCACTTCCAGGCCGCCAAATTCAAGATGAAACCGCTGGCGCCTGAGGACACGCCGCCTTTCTTCAAGACGCTGAAGGAGGGGCTGCACTTTTTGATTCCGCTGGTGCTTTTGGTGGTGCTGCTGGTGATCGTCCGCTACACCATCACGAAGGCCATCTTCTACACGATCCTGGCAACCTACGTCGTCACGTTCCTGAATCCAAGCACGCGCATCACTTGGGCGAAATTCAAAGACGCGTGTCTGGATGCGGCCAAGAACGTCATCACCGTCGCCGGCGCCTGCGCCGCCGCCGGGTTGGTCGTCGGAAGCATCACCATGACCGGCATCGGGTTCAAAATGTTTTCGCTCATCATGGCGCTTTCCGGCGGAATTTTCATTGTGGCGCTGCTGATTACGATGACGGCCTCAACCATCATGGGCATGGGCATTCCCACCACCGCCGCCTACATCATCGTCGCCGTAACCGCCGCGCCGGCGCTTACGGACATGGGAATTTCTCCGCTGGCGGCCCATCTTTTCGTCTTCTATTTCGCCGTCCTCTCGGCGATCACCCCCCCCGTCGCCCTGGCCGCTTTCGCCGCAGGGGGGATCGCCGGCGAAAGCCCCATGAAGATCGGGTGGACGGCGGTAGGGCTCACCGTTAGCGCCTACGTGGTCCCATTCGCGTTCGTTTACAACACGGCCCTGCTGGGGTCGGCTCCGGCGCTCGACATTCTCAAAGTGAGTCTGACCGCCGTGCTGGGCGTCACGGCCGTCGCCGCTGCCTGGACGGGCTTTCTGGCGGCGGGGCTCGGAGCGGTCCAGCGTTTGCTCTTCGCCGCGGGCGGCTTCCTCGTCATCATTCCCGAGGGAATGACGGATATCTTCGGCGTGGGCTGTTTGGCCGCCGGCGTGCTTTTGCACGTTCTGTCGATCCGGAGGGAAAAACGCAAAGCGTCATTCCACGCCGGCGCCTGAGGGTTCGACCGGTCGCCCCGAACGGATGCGGGTTTGAGGCTGCGAAGGCTGATCGGCGCCAGGAGGGGAGTGTCTCCGCGGGCTCTTTTTTCCCGCTGCGCGTGGGCGATGGCCTCTCGCAGGTCGGTTCGGGGTGCGCGCGGAGGAAAAGAAAAGGGCTCGCGTTGCCGCCGGAAAAGGAGGGAGAGATGAAGCCTGAAATCGGTTTTATCGGCCTGGGGGCTATGGGCAGGGGAATGGCCTTGAATGTTCTGAAGGCAGGCTTTCCCCTGAAGGTCTACGACATCGACCCAAACGCGGTCGACGCCCTCGCTGCGGCCGGGGCCGTCGCCGCCGCCGGCCTGAGAGAAGTGGCCGAAGGCTGCGAGTGGATCCTGCTCTCGCTGCCGGACACCGCTGTCGTCCGGCAAATCATCTGGGGGGACGATGGGCTCCATGAACGGCTCTCGGGCGGGCAGGGCATCGTCGATTGCGGCACCACCCACCCGATGGCCACCATCGAATTCCACAAACGCCTCGCGGCAGCGGGCATCGCCTTTCTCGACGCACCGGTCTCCGGGATGGAAGAGCGCGCCCGGGAGGGGTCGCTGACCACCATGGTGGGGGGCTCCCGCGAGATCTTCGAGCGGGTGACGCCGGTGCTCGAGAGCTTCAGCCGGACGGTCATCTTCATGGGCGGGCCGGGCTGCGGGCAGCTGGCCAAGGTCATCAACAACGTCTTCTTCAACATCTCCTGCGCCGCCGTGGCGGAGCTCCTGCCCCTGGCCGTGAAGATGGGGCTTGACGCGGAGAAAATGATCGCGGTCGCGGGAACCGGCACCGGGCAGAGTTTTGCGCTCAATTTTTTCGCCCCGCTCATCCTCCAAAGGGAGTTCGGCCGCGGCTATCCCATGAAAAAGGCCTACAAGGACATGTCGTCGATCATGGAGATCATGAATGCCTATCACATACCGATACCGGTGACGCAGGCCGCCCTCACGACCTACCAGATGGCCTTGAACCTCAAGCTGGGGGACGAAAGCAAGGGCGCCATGGTCAAGGTTTGGGAACAACTGCTCGGCGTGGAGGTGAAAAAGCAGGCGGATGCCCCCTGATGCCTGCGGGGGAGGGCGGAGCTTTGCCCGCAACCGTGGTCCGAGGTCCTGAAACCCCTTCTTAACACGACCCGTTTGCGCCTATCGCAGCAGACTGCGCGCGACGATGGTTTTTTCGACTTCCTTGGTGCCCTCGTAGATTTCAAGAATCTTGGCGTCGCGGTAGAGGCGCTGGACCTTGTACTCGTCGATGTAGCCGTACCCGCCGTGCATCTGCAGGGCCTCGTCGGCGCAGTAGACGGCGGTCTTGCCGGAGAACCACTTGGCCATCGCCACCAGGCCGTGGTCGAGCCGGCCCCGGTCCGCCCCCCAGGCGGCCTCGTAGTAGAGGTTGCGGGAGGCGCGGATGCGGGTGGCCATCTCGGCGAGCTTGAACTGGGTGGCCTGGAAGGCCGCCAGCGGCTGGCCGAATTGCACCCGGCCCTTGACGTGCCGCAGGGCCTCCTCCAGGGCGGCGCGCGCGAGCCCCACGGCCTGGGCGCAGACATGCAGCCGGGTGTGGTTGAAGAAGGCCATCAGTTGGGAGAACCCCTCGCCCGCGGCCCCCACGAGGTTCTCGGCCGGCACGCGCAGGTCCCTGAAGATGAGCTCCGCGGTGTCGGAGGCCCGAATCCCCAGCTTGCCGCGGATCTTGACGGCGCTGTAGCCGGGGGAGGCGGTCGGCACCAGGATGAAGCTGTGGCGCTTGTGCCGCGAGGGGTTTTCGGGGTCGGTCAGGCAAAAGACGTTCATGAACTGGGCCAGGGTCCCGTTGGTGGCGAACATCTTGGAGCCGTTGATGACCCACTGCCCGCCGCGCTTCTCGGCGGTCGCGGCGGCCATGGTGACGTCGCTGCCGGCATCCGGCTCGGTGATGGCGGTCCCGATGATGGCCTCGCCCTGCGCCAGCGGAGGCAGGTGCGCTCTTTTCTGCTCCTCGCTGCCGAACATCTGGATCAGCTCCGCCCCGAAGGTGGTCGACAGGATCGCGGCCCCGATGCCCGGCTCAACCGCCCAGAACTCCTCGTTGATCAAGCAGTGCTCCAAGAATCCGTAGCCGAGGCCGCCGTAGCGCTTGTCGATGAAAACGCCCACGAACCCCAGGTCGCACGCTTTTCGCCACAGATTTAAGTCGAATGTCTCCCCGCGGTCGAACTCCAGCGCGCGGTCGGGAAACTCGCCTGCGGCGAATCGGCGCGCCGCCGCGACGATCTCCTGCTGCTCCTTGCTGAGCGAAAAGTCCATGCCGCCTCCTGCCGGTGAAGGTTGTTTCAGGCCGTGTCTCTGAGGGTCCGCTTCAGGATCTTGCCCGTCGCGCTTTTGGGCAGCTCCGCAAGGAAATCCACCCGCGTCGGCGCTTTGTAGGCGGCCATGTGGCTGCGGCAGTAGGCGATGATCTCCTCGCCGGTGGCCGCGGCGCCCTCTTTGAGGATGATGGCCGCGACCACCGCCTCGCCCTTTTCGGGGTGCGGCTTGCCGTAGACGGCAACCTCCTGGACGGCCGGGTGCTTGTAGAGGAACTGCTCCACCTCGGCGGGCCAGACCTTGAACCCCGACACGTTGATCATGTCCTTGACCCGGTCCACGATGAAGACGTAGCCCTCATCGTCCATGGTGCCGATGTCCCCGGAGTGCAGCCAGCCGCTGCGCAGCGCCTGGCGCGTCTCCTCGGGCTTGTTCCAGTAGCCCCGCATCACCCCCGGTCCCTTGATGCAGATCTCACCCCACTGGCCGAGCGGCAGCTCCTGGTCGTCGGCGTCCAGGATCCGGATTTCGGTGTTTTCGATCGGGGTGCCGACGCTGCCGAACTTGTGGCGGAAGTCGTGGTTGTAGCAGGCAAAGGGGGAGCATTCGGTCAGGCCGTAGCCTTCGAAGACCGGGCGGCCGAAACGCTGCCGCCAGCGGGCGGAGATTTCGCGCGGCATGGTCGCCGCCGCCGAAAAATCGTAGCGGATGGATGCCAGGGACTCATCGGCCGCGGGCAGGTTCAGCAGCCCGATGTAGATGGTCGGCACGGCGAAGAACATGGATACCCGGTCCCTGCGGACGGACTCCAACACCCGCTCGGGCACAAACCGGCGATGCAGGACCAGCGTCGCCATGGCCTGGAAGGTGGCGTTCATGATGAAGTTCTGGCCGAAGACGTGGAACAGCGGCAGAAAAAGGATCATCCGGTCGTTGCGGGTGTAGCCGGCGTGGTGCACCGTGGCCCAGGCGTTGGCGACGACATTGCCGTGCGAGAGCGTCGCCCCCTTGGGGAATCCCGTGGTGCCCGAGGTGTAGAGCAGCACGGCGGGGTCCTCCGGGTCCATGTGCGCCGGCCTGCCCCGGTCCGAGCCTTTTGCCAGCCAGCCGTCGAGGGTGGGGTGCCCCTGGGGATCGCCCTCGCAGACGACCACCTGTTTTACGGTCGGGCACTGCGTGCGGGGGATGTGGGGCAGCAGCTCGCCCGTCGTGAAGACCAGGTCGGAGCCGGAATCGTTGAGGATGTAGGTGAGTTCCTCGGATTTGTACATGGCGTTGATGGACAGGGCGATGGCGCCGATCCGCACGACAGCCAGATAGCAGATCGCAAACGCCGGGATGTTCGGCAGATAGATCGCAACGCGCTGGCCCCGTTTGACGCCGTTGGCCTCGAGTGCATGGGCCAGGCGGTTGACGCGCGCGTTGACCTCCGCATAGGTCAGCGTCGCCCCGTCGAAAACGATGGCCGCCTGTTCGGGGAAGAACTTGGCGGCACGGTCGACATGCTGGGAAATATTCATCGCCTCTCCTCTGGTCTAATCGGTTCGGATCGGGTAAGAGTGAGCGAGATGCTCGTGCTTGGCATTTTTCGTGGCATACTTCAAGCATTCTTTGCATCGCCGGCCCCTCTGCCCGGAAGCGAGGCAACCGCTGGCGGCCATGAGGTGGAATTTGGAAACAGGTGAAAATGCATATGTCGCGCTGCAGCGCCACCTGGACCGCCAGGCGATCGGCTTTCCGGCGACGAGGTCGGGCGCGGAGCTGAGGATTCTCAAGCACATCTTCACCCCCGCGGAGGCCCGGGTCGCCGCCTGCCTGACCTATGCGCCCGAGCCGATCGACGCCGTTTTCAAAAGAGCCGCTCACCTGGTGGCAACGAAGGCGGAGCTGGCGGAAATCCTTGCCGGGATTGAAAAAAAGGGCGGCATCGAAGTGCGGATCGCCGGCGGCGAACCGCTGTTCTGCAACGCCCCCCTCGTGGTCGGGATGTATGAGTTTCAGCTCAACCGGCTCACCCCGGAGTTCATCGCCGATTTCAACGCCTACACAGCGGATAAATCCTTCGGCATCGAATTTCTGAGCACCAAGCTTCCGCAGATGCGCACCATCCCCATCTCGCAGAGCATCCGGCCGCAGCACCATGCCGCCACCTTCGACGAGGTGACGGCGCTGCTCGCGCAGGCGGAGCCGCCCTTTGCCGTTTTCGAATGCATCTGCCGCAAGAAAAAGGCCCTGAGCGGCGGCTCCTGCCGCGTCACCGGCCGACCGGAGACCTGCCTGGCGAGTGGCAGCATGGCCCGCGCGGCCCTGCGCAACGGAATCGGCAGAGAGATTGACGTGGATGCGTCCCTGTCGATCCTCGCTGCGAACCAGAAAGAGGGGCTGGTGCTGCAGCCGTCGAATACGCAAAAAGCCGAGTTCATCTGCTCCTGCTGCGGATGCTGCTGCGGCATGCTCGGGATGCATCGCTACCTGCCCCGGCCGGTTGATTTCTGGGCGGCAAACTATTATGCCGTGGTCGCTGAGGCGGCCTGCAGCGGGTGCGGGCGGTGCGCGCAGCGCTGCCAGGTCGGGGCGGCGAGCGTGCCGGCGCATACGCGGAAGGCTTCCGTGGCGTTGAGCCGCTGCATCGGGTGCGGTTTATGCGTTCCGACCTGCCCGGAGGGGGCCATCGCCCTCGAGAAGAAGCCCGAGGAGGTCGAACCGCCCCGGACCAGGGATGCGCTGCTTGACATCATCATGTCCCACAAGCGCGGCCGGTTCGGCAAATTGAGCGTTGCGGGGAAATTGCTGGTCGATGCGATCCGGACCGGGCAAACCCGCCTTTTGCGATAACCGCCCACCAAAAAGGAGGTATGCAATGGCCACCCAACCGCCTGTCAAAAACCCCATCGTCGAAAAGTGCACCGGCTGCGAGAACATCGAGGGCGGGCACTGCCGCATCTGGGCCGTCCCGGCCGCCAAGTGGCGGCTGGGCGTCTGCCCCTCGGCCACCCACGTCAAACTAGAAGTCAAGGAGCGCGAAGAGAAGGTCCGTGTCGGCCAGCAGAAGCAAAAGAAGAAATAGGCCGCCGGGCGGATGACGCCGCGGATGCGCCTGGAGGCGGTCGGAGGGAGGCGGACATGAACGGCAGGGTCGGTTTTGACAATGACCGTTACCTGAAGGAGCAGAAAGCGGCCATCCTCGAGCGGGTCGAGCGCTTCAACAACAAACTCTACCTGGAGTTCGGGGGCAAACTGCTCTACGACTACCACGCCTCCAGGGTGCTGCCCGGCTACGACCCGAATGCCAAAATCCGGCTGTTGGCCGAACTGCGCGACAAGGCGGACGTGCTGCTGTGCATCTACGCCGGCGACATCGAACGCAAAAAGATCCGCGCCGATTTCGGCATCACCTATGATTCCGACGCGCTCAAGCTCATCGACGACATGCGCGCCTGGGGCATCCACGTGCTGGGGGTGGTCATCACCCGCTTCGACAGCCAGCCGGCGGCCTGCGTGTTCAAAAACAAGCTCGAGCGCCGCAATATCAAAGTCTACACCCACCGCTACACCCAAGGCTATCCCACCGACGTGGAACAGATCGTGAGCGACGTCGGCTACGGGGCCAACGAGCTCATCGAGACCCGCAGCCCCCTGGTGATCGTCACCGGCCCGGGTCCGGGCAGCGGCAAGCTCGCCACGTGTCTCTCGCAGCTTTTCCACGACCACCGCCGGGGCATCCAATCAGGGTATGCCAAATTCGAGACCTTTCCCATCTGGGACCTGCCCCTCAAACACCCGGTGAACATCGCCTACGAGGCGGCCACGGCCGACATACGGGATTTCAACCTCATCGACCCGTTCCACCTGGAGGCCTACCAGAAGGTGGCCGTCAACTACAACCGGGACGTGGAGGTGTTCCCGGTGCTCAAACGGATCCTCGAAAAAATCACCGGCGGGGAGTCCTTTTATCAATCCCCGACGGACATGGGGGTCAACCGGGCCGGGAGGGCCATCGTGGACGATGCGCTCACCCGCGAGGCGGCCAAGCAGGAGGTGATCCGGCGCTACTTCCGGTACCGCTGCGAATACGCCATGGGCTTCGCCGACCACGAAACCGTCCAGCGGGTGGAGCTCTTCATGAAGGACTTCAAGCTCAGCTCCGAGTGCCGCAGGGTGGTGGGGCCGGCGCGCAAGGCGGCCGAAAAGGCCCAGCGCGACCAGCGGGGCGACGACGGGATCTACTGCGGAGCCGCCGTCGAGCTCAGAGACGGCACCATCATTACCGGCAGCAATTCGCCCCTGCTGCATGCCGCCTCCAGCGTGGTCATCCACGCCATCAAGCACCTGGCCGGCATCCCGGCCAAGATCCGGCTGCTGCCGCCGAGCATCACCCAGGCCGTTCACAACCTGAAAACCGAAATCCTGAAGGAAAAATCGGTCAGCCTGGACCTCGAAGAGACCCTGATCGCCCTGAGCATCAGCGCCACCGCGAACTCCGCTGCGCAGCTGGCCATCGAACAGCTGAACGCGCTCGAGTCCTGCGAGGTGCACCTGACCCACATCCCCACGCCCGGTGACGAGGCCGGACTGAGGCGGCTGGGGGTCAACCTGACCAGCGACCCTAATTTCTC
Organism: Desulfobacterales bacterium; assembly: GCA_025454255.1. Taxonomy (GTDB): domain Bacteria; phylum Desulfobacterota; class Desulfobacteria; order Desulfobacterales; family SpSt-501; genus SpSt-501. Next base: position 11,737 of record JALOOU010000061.1, read on the forward strand.
TTCGAAAAATTTGTTTATCACGTGAGTCGCAGCTTGCCCGAGCCCCCCGACCGCTGCTGCAACGCGGTTTCGGCCGGGAGCTCGGAGTCCGGGAGGAGTGATGAACCTGCGCTTTGCAGCCGACAACGGTGCGGTGGATGCCGCCATCACGCAGCTGCTGGATCTGGCCGGGCCGATCCACCAACGGGGCCTGGTGCGCGAGATGATCATCGCCACGTTGAAGGCCGGCCGGGAGAACCCCGAAAAGGCCGATCTCAAGATCATGAGCTCGACGCTCAAGGAGATGCGCTACACCGCCAAGGTGTTCAGCGGCTACCGCTGTGTGCGCAAAGTCTCCGTATTCGGCTCCGCCCGCACCCCGGCGGGCCATCCGCTCTACCGGCTGGCGCAGGAGTTCGGCCACGCGCTGGCGGCCAAGGGGTTCATGGTGATCACGGGCGGCGGCGCGGGCATCATGCAGGCCGCCAACGAGGGCGCCGGCGCCGAGAAGTCCTTCGGGGTAGGCATCCGCCTGCCCTTCGAGACGAAGTCCAATCCCGTATTGGACGGAAGCCCGCGCGACATCACCTTCAAGTATTTCTTCAACCGCAAGCTGGCCTTCATCAAGGAGGCCTGCGCCGTGGCCCTTTTCCCGGGCGGCTTCGGCACGCTCGACGAAGCGATGGAGGCCCTCACCCTGCTGCAGACCGGCAAGCGCTACCCCATACCGGTGATCCTGGTGGATGGGCCGGGAGGCCGCTATTGGCAGGGGGTGTTGGGGTTCATGAAAGACCACCTCGCACCGGCCGCTTACATCGGGCCGAACGATTTCGCCTTTTTTCAACCCGTGGCCGGGGTCGAGGAGGGCGTCGCCGTCATCGAACGGTTTTATCATCGCTACCACAGCCTGCGCTTCGTCGGGGGGCAAACCGTGATCCGGATGGCCTCGGGGCTGCCGGCGTCCCGGGTCGATCAGATCCGGCGGGAGTTTGCCGACATCCTCACCGCCGGAGGGGACCTGGCGGTTTCGGACCCGCTGTCCGGGGAGCGCGACGAGCCGGAGATCAAGCACCTGCCGCGGCTCGTGCTCGACTTCAACAAGCAGGACTTCGCAAGGCTCAGGCAGCTCATCGATGCCGTCAACGCTTCGGATTAGGGTGCAGCGCATGGCACCGGCTGCGCGGGGGTGGCGCAGGTCGCCATGAAAACCGTCGCCCTCGTGAACCCGGCCGCAGGCCGGGGCCGAGCCGCGCGCAAATGGCCGGTGCTGGCCGCGTCGCTCGGCGCCGGCAAGGCCCCGGCAGCGACCTGGTGGACCGAGGGGCCCCGGCATGCGGAGCGGCTTGCGGCCAAAGCCCGGCGGGAAGGGGCGCAGCGGCTGATCGTGGTCGGCGGCGACGGGACGCTCCTCGAGGCGATCAACGGACTGTGGTGGGAACCTAGCGGGGCGCTTCCGAGCGTTGGCATCGTGCCGGTCGGGACCGGGTGCGACTACGCGCGCAATTTCAGCCTGGGGGCCACGCTGCAGGATAAACTGGCAGCGGCGCTGGCCGAGCCCACCGTGGCCGTGGACGTCGGCCTCTGCCGTCTGATCGGGCCGGACGGCAGGCCCCGGGCCCGCGTGTTTCTGAACGTGCTGGGCTTCGGCTTCGATGCCGCCGTCATCGGCCGGGTTCAGCGCCGGCCTCTGAAGATCAGGGGGCGGATGGCCTATCTGATCGCAAGCCTGCGGGAGATCTCACAGGCCAGGTGCTTTTCGGTGGCGGGCACAATTGATGCGGAGCCGGTCGACACCCGGGCCCTGATCGTCGCCGCCGGACTGGGAACGAGCTTCGGCGCGGGTATGCGGATCACCCCGGCCGGCAACCCCACCGCAGGGCGCTTCCAGGTGGTGTGGGGCGAGAATTTAAGTCGGCTCGAACTGCTGCGACTGCTGCCGAAAATTTACGCCGGCGGCCACCTCGGGCATCCCAAGGTGCGCAGCCGCTGCGCCTGCCGTGTGGCGCTGGCGGCACAGCCGGCCGCCGGCGTGGAGGCCGAAGGAGAGCTGATCGGAACCACGCCGGTCGGCCTCGAGATCCATCCTCGCCGCCTGAGGATCGCCTGCGGCGGGCTGGTTGCCCCGGCGCGCGCGGCGGCAACGGACGGGGTCTGACGGCGGAACGGTCCGTGGCCGGTTCAAAGAAACGCGAGGGCGGCCAGCCGGTAGGCGAAAAAGGCGCTGAGGCCGACGGCGATCGTCGCCAGCAGGTTCCGGGTGAGAACCCCCGCCGCGGTCGCAGCGGCGGCCGCCAGCAGGTAGGGGTTGGAAAACGACAGGTGCCACTCCCCCCTGGGCAGCAGCACGGCCGGCAGGGTGATGGCCGTGAGCACCGCCGGCGGGATGAACCGCAGGGAGCTCTCGATCCAGGGGGCCAGGCGAACCCGCGCGGCCAGCGCGAACAGGAGGTAGCGCACGCCGAAGGTCACCGCCGCCATGCCCGCAATCAGCGCCGCCTCTGCCGCACTCATGCCGGCCGCACCCCCTTCGGTTTGCCCAGCACCCGCTCCGCAGTCATCCCGGCGGCGATACCGGCCAGGGCCGCGACGAGGATCCCCAGCTGGTAGGGCAACCCCTGGGTGAGCAGGGCGGTTGCGCCCGCGGTCAGAACGCAGATCCCCATCGGCCGTGTTTTCACAAACGGGATGATCATCCCGATGAAGGTGATCGGCATGGCCACGTCCAGGCCCCAGCCGGCGGCATCGGGGATGCGCTCGCCCACCGCCATGCCGGCAATGCAACAGAGCTGCCAGTTCAGGTACATGGCCAGGGAGGAGCCGAGCTGATACCAGTGCGCGCACGCGGAGGCCTCCGCCCGGTGGTAGCGCCGGATCGTGACGGCGAAGGTCTCATCCGTCAGCCAGAAGGCCAACGGGATCCGCCAGCGCTGGGGCAGCAGCTTCAGATGGGGCAGCAGCGTCGCGCTGTAGAGCATGTGCCTGAGGTTGACGATGAAGGTCGTCGCCACGATGACCGCAACCGGAGTGTGCGCCGCCACCAGCCCCACGGCGATGAACTGGGAGGCTCCCGCGAAGACCAGGGCGGACATGGCGATGGCCGCGGCGGCCGACAGCCCCGAGGTGACTGCCAGGGCGCCGTAGATCAGCCCGAATGGCAGGGCCCCCAGCAGGAGCGGCAGCGTGTCGCGGACGCCCGCGGCAAACTCCTCTCGGCGATGGGACACGGGTGGGTCCTCTTTGGTGACCACGGGAGAGCGCGCGTGGACGATATTTTTTAATTGAAAGCAATGGGTTCAGCCGCGAGCTTATACCGCAGACGCCGCGGTTTGACAACCTGCCTTGGAAAAGAGGCCCTATCGGGGTCGGCCGCAAGCGGTTGCGGTCTGCGGTCCATCCCGAGCGGCCGCTTGCGGCCCCGGCCGGCGTTCGCGCTCGTCGCAATCAGCGGCGCCGGCGCACACCGGCCTTGCTTGCGAGAGCGCTGCGGCCTTTGCCGAAGCCGCCGGCCGCAATTCCAGATAGCCGCTATTTGACAATGATCTTGATGTGTTATGGATATCATGCTACGGAGGCTGCCAAGGGGGGATAAGACCATTGTTCAACTTCATCCACGCCGCCGACATCCACCTGGACAGCCCGCTGCTCAAGCTCGACGCCTACGAGGGCGCCCCGGCGGGGGCGATCCGGGGCGCTACGCGCAGGGCGTTCGAAAACCTCGTGCAGACCGCGATCGAGGAGCGCGCCGCTTTCGTCCTGATTGCAGGCGACCTCTACGACGGCAACTGGAAAGACTACAACACCGGCCTTTTCTTCATCGCGCAGATGGCCCGCTTGCGGGAGGCGGGGATCCCGGTCTTCATCGTGGCCGGCAACCACGACGCCGAGAGCAGCATCACCCGCTCCCTGCGCTTGCCCGAAAATGTGCGCGTCTTCCCGGCCGACCGGCCGGCCACCTTCCGCGTACCGGGACTGGAGGTCGCCGTCCACGGTCAGAGCTTCGCCCAGCCCGCGGTGAAAACGGACCTGGCGCGGGCCTACCCGGCCGCCTTGCCCGGCTGCTTCAACATCGGTTTGCTCCACACCTGCGCCACCGGCCGCGAGGGGCACGAGCCCTATGCCCCCTGCACCGTTGAGACCCTGCGCGAGAAGGGCTACGACTACTGGGCGCTCGGCCACGTGCACCGCCGCGAGGTGCTGCTGGAGGACCCTCCGGTCCTCTTCGCCGGCAACATCCAGGGACGCCATGCGCGCGAGACCGGCGCCAAGGGCTGCTTTTGGGTGAGCGTCGACGGGGCCGGCCGGCCGAGCTTCCTCTTCCGGCCGCTCGACGTGGTGCGCTGGGAGAGCGCGGTGATCGACGCCGCGGATGCGGCCTGCGGCCGCGAGCTGGTCGAGCGCTTCCGCGCGAGCCTTCTGCAGCAACTGCAGCGGAATCCGGAGCTGCTCACGGTGGTGCGGGTGAGCGTGGAGGGCGAGACCCCCGCGCATGAGGAGCTCATGTCCGACCCCGAGCGCTGGGAAAACGAGATCCGCGCGGCCGCCGTGGACGAGGCCGGGGAGCGCGCCTGGGTCGAATCGATCCGGCTGCGCACCCAGCCGCCGCCCACCGGCGAGAGGATGCCGGACGGCGCGGTCGGCGAGCTTCTGGCCCTGGTGGAGGAACTTGCCGCCGACCCGGAGGCACTGACCGCTCTGGCCTCCGAGCTGGAGGAGCTTGAAAAGAAGCTGCCGCGCGAGTTCAAGCAGGCCGCCGAGCGCTGGCGCCCGGCCGACCCGGCCTGGCTCAAGGGGCTGCTCGCGGAAGCCCAGCCCATGCTGGTCCGGCGGCTGCTGCAGGGAAGGGGGGGGCGGTGAAGATCCTCGCCCTCGACCTCATCGCCTTCGGCCCCTTCACGGGGAAAACGCTCGACCTGAGCGCGGGCAGGCAGGGGCTGCACCTCGTCTACGGCCCGAACGAGGCCGGCAAGAGTTCGGCCCTGCGCGGCTTGCGGCAGCTGTTGCACGGCATCCCGGAGCGGTCCGCGGATGCCTTCCTGCACCCGTTTTCCAAGCTGCGGGTCGGCGGCAGGCTGCGCTCGGCCGGCGGAGATGTGCTGGCGGTGGTCCGCCGCAAGGGGCGCGGGAACACCCTGCGCGCCGCCGACGACGCCACGACGGTCGCGGAATCCGAACTCGTGCGCTTTCTCAACGGGGTCGACGCTGCTTTTTTCGCCACGATGTTCGGCATCGGCTACGAGGAGCTCGTTGCCGGGGGACGCGCGATCGTCGCGGGCGGCGGCGACCTGGGCCGGCTCATCTTCGCGGCCGGCTCCGGGGTGGCCGACTTGGGCGCGGCGGCCGAGGCGCTCAAGGCTGAGGCCGATGCGCTCTTCCGGCCGGCCGGACAGAAGCAGAAGATCAACGAGGCCGTCGGCCGCCTCAAACGGCACCGCCTCGAGCTCGCGGCTGCCCAGCTGCCTGGCCGGGAGTGGGTTCGGCACGAACAGGCGCTGAACGCCGCGTTGACGGCAAAGACTGCGGCGGAGGCCGAACTCGCCGCCGCCCGGCGCAGCCTCAGCCGCTGCCAGCGCATCGCGGAGGCCCACCCGCTCATTGCCGGCCGCCGCAAGACCCTTGCGGCGCTTGCACCGCTCGCCGAAGCCGTGCGTCTGCCCGAGGGCTTCGGCGAGCAGCGCGCTGATGCCCTGACCCGCCTGCGCGTTGCGCAAAGCGAGCGCAGCCTGGCCGCGGCGAACCGTGCCGACCTCGATAAGGCGATGGCCGAGCTGGGGGACGCCTCCGCACTGCTGGGCTCGGCCGAGGCGATCGAGGCGGTCTACCAGGACCTCGGCAGCCAGAGAAAGGCCGCGAAGGACCGCATCGCGCTCGAAACCCGCCGCAACACCCTGCGCGCCGAGGCCCGTCAGACACTGCGCAGCCTCGGGCGCGAGCTGGCGCTCGAGGATGCCGAGCGGCTGCGGGTCAGTCGGCCGGAGGCTGCGCGCATCCAGGAGCTTGGGGTTGGCTACGAACGCATCGTGACGCGGATCGACGGTACCCGCAACCAGCTACTCGAGTTGGGGCAGGCGTTGGCCGCAGCGGATGCCCGGCTTGGGTCGCTGCCGGTGCTGCGGCCGATAACGGAGCTCAGACTGAGGCTTTCCGAGGCCGAGGAGCGTCTACCGCTCGAGGCGCAGATGGCGGCCGTGAGGGCGCAGGCCGGGGAGCTGCTCCTCGGCGGCGCTGGAACCCGAACCCGGCTCGGCCTTGCGGCAGTGGCCCCGGAAAACCTGGCGCGGCTGCCCGTCCCGTCGGCTGAAACGCTCCAGTTGTTCGAGGAGCGCTGGGAGGGCTTCGAACGGCGCCTCGGCGCGCTGGGCGAGGAGGCGCGTACCACCGGGGCCGAGCTGGCCGAGATCGACCGGCGGCTGGACGAGGCCCGCATCGCGCAGGAGGTGCCGACCGAGGCCGACCTCGCGGCCGACCGCGCCCGACGCGAGCGCGGATGGCGGTTGATCCGGCGCACGCTTAAGGCGGAGGATGTCGGCGAAGCGCAGGTGCGGGCGTATATCGCGGAGCATGCCGGGGCGGGGTCGCTGCCCGAGGCCTTCGAAGTCAGCCTGCGGCGGTCGGACGAAACGGCGGACCGGCTGCGCCGCGAGGCCGACCGCGTGGCGGCCAAGGCGCGGCTGCTGGCCGACCAGAAGGCCCATCGGGGCCGGCTTGAAACCATCGCGCAGGAGATCGCGGCGGGCCAGGCCGAAAAAACAGCGCTCGCGGCGGAGTGGGTCGATCTGTGGCGGCCCTTTTCGATCGAGCCGCGCCCGCCCCGGGAGATGCGCCAGTGGCAGGCGGATTTCAGGCTGCTGCTCGAGAAAACCACCGCGGCCTTGCGGCGCAGCGCGGAGGCCGACGCGCTAGCGGCCCCGGTCGACGGCTGCCGCGCGGCGCTCGGCGCCTGCCTGCAGGCGCTCGCCGAACCGGTGGCATCCGCGGAGACGTTGAACGATCGGGTCCGGCGGGCACGCCTCTTGGTCGAAACGCAGGAGGGCCTCCGGCGGCAGGCGGAGGAGCTCACCCGCGAGCGGGTGCGCCTGGCGGCGGAGCTCACCTCCGGCCACTCGCGTTTGGAGACCCTCGAGCAAGACCTCCGCCGCTGGCAGGGGCAGTGGGAGCTGGCCGTCAAACCCCTGGGGCTTGAGGCCGGCGCCCGCCCGGTCGAGGCCAATGCCGTGATGGAGGAGCTCAAACGTCTCTTCGACACGCTGCGGGAGGCCGATGTCCTCGCGCAGCGCATCGCGGGCATCGACCGCGATGCCGAGGCGTTCAAGGCAAACGTGGCGGCGTTGGTCGGCGCCGTCGCCACGGATTTGGTCGGGCGACCGCCGGAGGAGGCTGCCGGAGAACTGCAGCGCCGACTGACCGCCGGCCGGCAGGCACACTCCAAGCGCCAGGCCCTGGCGGCGCAGGGGCTCCAGGAGCAGGAGCGGCAGCGCAAGGCCGACGCGGCGGTTGCCCAGGTCGAGCGCCTGCTGCAGGCGATGTGCGTCGAGGCCGGGGTTCGGGGCGCCGACGAGCTGCCCGAGGCCGAGCGGCGCTCGGCCCTGCGCCGGCAGCTCGAAGCGCAGCTTGGCCGGGAGGAGGAGCGGCTGGTTCAGCTGGGCGGCGGCTGCGCGCTGGAGGATTTCGTAAACGAGGCGGCGGCGACGGACGCCGACGGGATGGCCGGCGACATCGCGCGCTTCAAGGAGGAGATCGGCCGGCTCACGGCCGCGACCTCCGAGCTCGACCAGCGGATCGGCGCCGAGCGCACCGAGCTCGGTCGGATGAACGGCGGGGACCAGGCGGCGCTGACGGCAGAGGCGATCCAAGCCGTCATCGGCGGGCTCGAGCGGGATGTCGCGCACTACGCACGGCTGAGGATTGCCGGCCGAGTGCTCGCGCTGGCCATGGAGCGGTTCCGCGAGAAGAACCAGGGGCCGATCATGCGAAGCGCCGCGGAGCTCTTCCGGCGCCTCACCTGCGGGTCGTTCGAGGGGCTCCGGGCGGATTACGACCCCGAGGGCGCCGCGGTGCTCGTGGGCGTGCGCCGGGCGGGCAGGGAGAGCGTGCCGGTGGCGGCCATGAGCGACGGCACGGCCGACCAGCTCTTCCTGGCCCTGCGCTTGGCCGGCCTGAAACACTACCTCGCGCGAAGCGAGCCCATGCCCTTCGTCGTGGACGACATCCTGATCAAGTTCGACAATGAACGCGCCGCCGCTGCGCTGCAGGCCCTGGCGGAACTCTCGGAGCAGACCCAGGTGATCTTTTTCACCCACCAGCGGCACCTGCTGGGCCTCGCGGCGGCGCTGCCGGCCGGGGCGAGCGTGATCGAGCACCACCTGTAGCCGACTGCTTCAATTTAGATGCGAAAGGAGCACCCGATGAATCTGCTGCTTCAGCCCAAAAAGCTCAAAACCCTTGCGGCCGACGCCGGCTCGCGGGCGATCATGGAAAAGACGGTCGCCTTCTTCGAGGCCATGGGCAAGGCCCGGCTGACCGAGGACTTCAACCGCAAGGTGTGGTACCGCGGGTTCGTCGACTTCATCGGCGCCGAGCGCATCTTCTGCAAGCTGCTCACGCCCCGGGCCTACGCCGGCGGCGATCCAGACTGCCGCTGGGACACGGCGCGCAACAGCGAGTACAGCGAGCTGCTGGCCTTCTACGGGCTGGGCTACTGGTACTGCTTCCAGGTGACCATTTTAGGGCTGGGGCCGATCTGGATGAGCGCCAACGAAGCGGCCAAGCGCAGGGCCGCCGAGCTGCTGCGGCAGGGGGCGATCTTCGCCTTCGGCCTCTCGGAGCGGGCGCACGGGGCCGACATCTATGCGACCGAAACCAGCCTCACCCCCGCAGGCGAGGGGGGCTGGAGGGCCAACGGCGAGAAGTACTACATCGGCAACGGCAACGAGGCCGAGATGGTCTCGACCCTGGGCCGGATCCGGGACGGCAGCGACGACTACGCCTTCTTC
>JALOOU010000010.1 GCA_025454255.1 Desulfobacterales bacterium
GAGGCGTGGCAGGGGAAGCTACCAGCAGGTCCCATCATGCACGACTTCCGCCGCACAGCAGTTAGAAACCTGATTCGCTCGGGTGTACCGGAAACGGTCGCCATGAAGATCAGCGGCCACAAGACGCGCTCCGTCTTCGACCGCTACAACATCGTGAGCGAGGAGGACCTGAAACTGGCGGCGGCTCAACAGGAAAAATACCTGTCCGAAAAAAATTTGTCCAGAACCGTTACAAAAACCGTTACAATCATCGATTTTCCAAAAAAAAGGGGGTTAACCCGATGAAGGTTAACCTCTTGATTTTATTCTGGTGCCGGAGGCCGGACTCGAACCGGCATGTCCTTGCGGACGGAGGATTTTGAGTCCTCTGCGTCTACCAATTTCACCACTCCGGCGCAGGCATTTTTCGGTGTCGCCCAGGCGGGGGCGGCTGCCGCCCGGATGCGAACGGCTTGCCGGACAAGACCTACTTCGCAGTGGCCCCGGAGTCCTTGACCACAACCGCCCATTTTTTATGCTCGCTGGCGATAAATTGTTTGAACTGCTCGGGGGACCCGCCCACGGGGTCGGCGCCCGCGAAAACCATCTGTTTGTCGATTTCGGGGTCTTTGAGGATCTCGTTCACGGCCCCATTCAACTTGTCGATGATCGAACGCGGGGTGCCGCGCGGGGCAAAGAAGCCGAACCATGAGCCCGCCTCGAAGCCGGGATAGCCGTTTTCGATCATGGTTGGAATATTCGGCAGGGACCGCGATCGCTTGGCACTGCTGACCGCAATCGGCACCAGCTTGCCCGAATTGATGTGCGCCATGACCGAAGGGATGGTGGCGAACATGAAATCGACGCGGCCGGCCAGCAGATCGTTCAGTGCATCGGCGCCCTTGTAGGGGATGTGCACCGCCGCCACTTTCTCCGTCTGGGCGAACATGAAGCTGGAGAGGTGCGATGAGGTGCCGATGCCCGTTGATCCGTAGGAGAGCCCGCCCTGCTTTGTCTTGCCTTTGGCGATAAGCGTTTTCAGGTCGGGGGTGTTGGCCGCGGGGGGGACGACCAGCACATTCGGCACATCGGCCAGCTGAACGACCGGCTCGAGGTCCGTGATCGGATTGTGGGGAAGATTCTGGTAGAGGGTCGGGTTGACCGCAATGGGGCCGACGGAATTCACCATGAGCGTGTACCCGTCAGGAGCGGCGCGCACCACAAACTCCGTGCCGATATTCCCTCCGGCACCGGGCTTGTTTTCGACAACGAACGTCTGGCCCAATTTTTCGCTCAACCGCGTGCTGACCATGCGCGTCAGCATGTCGGTGGTGCCGCCGGGCGTGAAGGCCACTATCACCTTGACCGCCTGCGTCGGGTAGGCATCGGCCGCAGGCGAGGCGGCCGGAAGCAGAAAGCTGCAGACAAGCGCGAGGATCACTGCGAGGATCGGTGCGAAGTGCTTCGAAGCCATGTGCATGGTGTCTCCTTTCCTAACCGGGTGGGTGGGGGATGGACCAGGGATCAATCCGTGATGGCCCCTCGCCGTTTGCGCAGAGCCGGCAGAAGCATCGTTACCGCAATCAGGACCGTGGCGATCAGAAACCCGAGGCTGATCGGCTGGGTGACGAACACCATGGGGTCGCCGCGCGACAGCAGCAGCGCCCGACGCAGATTTTCCTCCATCATCGGCCCCAGCACAAACCCGAGCAGCATGGGCGCGGGCGGACACCCGAACTTCATCCACACGAAGCCGACCAGGCCGAAAAGCGCCGCCAGGTAGAGTTCGAAGGGGCTGTTGTTGATGCTGAAAATACCGATGCTCGAAAAGACGATAATGGCGGGAAAAAGCATGCGGTAGGGCACCTTGAGCAGACTGACCCACAGGCCGATCAGCGGCAAGTTGAGCAAAACGAGCATTAAATTGCCGACCCACATGCTCGCGATCAGCCCCCAGAAAAGATCGGGCTTCTGGGTCATCACGGTCGGGCCCGGTGCGATGCCGTGGATCATCAGGGCGCCGAGCATGAGGGCCATCGTCCCGCTGGCAGGAATGCCCAATGTGAGCATTGGGATGAACTTGCATTGCGCGTCGGCATTGTTGGCCGACTCCGGACCCGCCACCCCCTCGATGGCTCCGTGGCCGAACCGCGACGGATCCTTGGCGACCTTCTTCTCGACCATGTAGGACGAGAAGGAGGCGACCGAGGGTCCGGTTCCGGGCAGCACGCCGAAAAATGCGCCCAGCAAAGTGCCGCGCAGGATCGGGCCGCTGGACCGCCGAAGGTCGTCTTTCGAGGGGAAAAGCGCGCCCACCTTGGAAGTGAAGATGGTGCGCTTTTCGGCGGAGCCGAGATTGGCTACGATTTCACCCAGCGCGAAGACCCCCACCGCCAGGACCACGAAACCGATGCCGTCGCCCAGCTCGGCGATGTCGAAGCTGAAACGCCGCCAGCCGGAGTTGACATCGGTTCCCACCATACCGAGCAGCAGGCCGACAATGACCATCGCCAGCGACTTGGACATGTCTCCCTGGGCGAGCATGGCCGCCGTGACCAAACCCATCAGCATCAGCGAAAAATATTCCGCCGGGCCGAACTCCAACGCGAGCTCGGCGATCGACGGGCCGAACAGCGCGATGATCAAGGTGCACAGGGTGCCGGCGAAAAAAGACCCGATGGCCGCAATCCCTAGCGCCGGCCCGGCGCGCCCCTGTCGGGCCATCTGATACCCGTCGATGCAGGTCACGACCGCCGAGGTCTCCCCGGGCAGGTTGACCAAAATGGCGGTCGTCGAGCCCCCGTATTGCGCGCCGTAATAGATGCCGGCCAGCATGATGAGCGCGCCCACCGGAGGAAGGCTGAAGGTGATCGGTGTCAGCATCGCAATGGTGGCGAGCGGCCCGATGCCCGGCAGGACGCCGATGAGGGTGCCCAGCAGGCACCCGAGGAAACAGTAAAGCAGATTTTGAATCGACAAGGCCACGCTGAAGCCGAAGAGTATGTTTTGAAACATCTCCATGCCGGCGCTTTCCTCAGAACTTGTTGATCAGGGGATAGGGCAAGCCCAGCCCCCAAATGAACACGGCCACCGAGAGAACGCACAGATAGAAGGACAGCAGCAAGGCCTCCTTGAACTTGAACTCCCGGCCGGCCGCCGCCGATATCAGCACGAGTGCGACCAGTGCCGGCACGAACCCCGCATGCCGCATCAAAACGCCGAAACCAACGATGGAGAGAGGCAGCAGGATAAGAGCTCGTATCGACCATGAGCCTTCGATCGCCTCGCTCCGGCGCAGCCCCCGCAGCATGATATACAGGCCGACCAGGATCAGCAGCCCGCTCAAGAGCATCGGGAAGTAGCCGGGTCCCATGTTCAGGGCGGTGCCAAGCGGGTAGGCCCGGGCGATCCACATCGCTCCCGCTCCGGTCCCGAAGAACATCAGGCCGGCCCAAACGTCTTTGTTGCTCCTCAGCTCTGTTTTCATCCCAGCGCATCCAGCGCACGTTTGAATCGGTCCATCCCCTCTTCCAGGATCTCAAGGGATGCGGCAAAACAGATGCGGAGATGCTTCTGGCCGCGGGCGCCGAATTCCGTGCCGCTGCGGACCAAAATCCCCTTGTCGAAAAGGTACTCGGTCATCTGCTGGCTGGTCAACGGATGCTCAAAGCGGGGGAAAACGTAAAAGGCCCCCTCGCACGGCGGCGTGTGAAGCCCCTTGATCTGCTTTAATTTTTGCTCGACAAGGTCTCTACGCTTCTCGTATTCCCGCCGCATGGTCTCGACACACTCCTGGGACCCGGCGGCCGCCGCCGCACACGCCATCTGGGCGGGCACATTGGGGCAGATCGTCAGCGCCTTGTGGAAGACGACCATCTCTTTGATGCGCTGCGCATCCGCCACCATGTAGCCCACCCTCCATCCGGTCATGGCGTAGGTTTTCGAAAAGCTGTTCAGCAAGAGGGTGCGCTCTGCGAATGCCTCGAGCCGGCAAATCGAAAAAAATCGGACTCCGCTGAAAATGAGCTTGTGATACGCTTCATCCAGGACCAGAAGGAAATCGTTTTTCTCGGCCAGCCGGGCCAAGCCCCGAATCTCCTCCTCCGCCAGAACACGGCCGGTCGGGTTGCCGGGGCTGGAGATAAACATCAGCTTGGTCCTTGGAGAAAGGCGTTCTGCGAGGGCGTCGAAATCGACATGAAAGTCCGCTTTGAGCGGAAAGGAAACCGGGGTCCCGCCGAAGAGCGCCACCGAGTCGGCGTAGGCGGAATACTCGGGGTCCGGGATCAAGGCCTCGTCTCCGGGATTGAGATAAGTGGCGGAAATGACGTGAATGGCCTCGATCCCGCCGGAGGTCACCAGGACATTCTCGGGCCTGGGGTCGACGCCGTAGTCCCGCTTCAGGCTCAGGCAGATGGCCTCCCTCAGGGCCGGCTCTCCGAAGGCGCTGCCGTAATGAGTGCGATTGTCCCGCACGGCGCGCTTAGCCGCTTCTTGAATATGGGTTGGCGTGGGGAAATCCGGCTCCCCCATATCCAGGCGGATGGCGCCTTTGGGGATGGCGATCGGCCGCTTGGATCTTTCCGATCCGGACAGGCGCTTGACTCGCTCCGATGTTTCGATCACCTTTCTTCTCCTTTCGACGCCGATGGTGCCGGCCCGATTCGTCTCGATCGCATCCCGGCATGACATCAGAATGCGATCATCGGTATCGGCATTGCAATTTTCAGGAGGACCTGGAAGAGGTAGTAGGCCAAAGCGCCGGTCGCCAGGGAGAAGAAGATGCTCTTCGGCCAGCTATGACCCTCAAGGAACCGGCTGAGAATGAAAATGAAGCATACCGTGGCGGGCGCAAAGCCGATGATCGGCATCAGGTACCGATACGCGGTCAACGCGGCAATACCGCAAAGAATCCTCTGGAGTGCTTTTTTATTGGGAAAGAAGGGAGCCGAGCCGAATTCTTGGCGCTTCGCGGCTGCGAAACCCTGGAGGGTGAAGATGGCCGACAGCCCCAGCAGAAGAATGGATGCGAGCAGAGGGAAAAACCCTCCCCCCGGCTTCTGCAATGTCCCGACGGGATAGGTGAGCGACGTCAGACACACTGCCACGCCGATCGCAAGAAAGATGACTCCGGTGACACGATCCGATTTCATGGCTCAGAACTCCACTCAGCGGCGCGCCTTTTTCCTTCGGCCCCCCGTTGCGGTTGAGGCGGCGGCAGGCCCGCTTCTCCGGAAACCGAAATCCTTCAGATGCCCTTCAGCAGCCGCTTCTCCCGTATGAGCCCATCCAGGGAGCGCCCATAAGCCGCCGCCGTCTTCTGTATGTCTTCTTCGGTGTGCGCTGCAGACAGGAGCGCATCGTAGCCCCGGGTCGGCGTCTTGACCCCGTTCAACGCCAGATTCATGAAAAGGGCCTGCCCGGTGGAGAGGTCCCTCGTTTTCGCCGCATTCAGGCAGACCCCGCGGTCGCAATTTTGTTTCAGGTCGCACGGCCCGAAATAAATATGGATGACCGAAAAACCGCTGTCGTAGACACATCCCTGGATGTGGCGCTCGTCCATTTGCCGCTGCAGGGCGTCGCGCAACATCCGCGCCTTTTGGTTGGCCGAGCGGGTGGGCGTCCCGGTGGCGATGATGTTCAAATAGGCGATGCCCGCGGCCGCGCACAAGGGATTGGCGTTGAAGGTTCCGGAATGGGCGACCCGTCGATAGCGATTCCACTCTTCATCTTTGAGCAGAAAGAGATCCATTATATCCTGGCGGCCGGCGATGGCTCCGGCGCCGGGCATCACGCCGGAGACCCCTTTCCCCAGGGCCGTCAAATCGGGGATGACGCCCACCGCTGCCTGCACCCCGCCGGGTGAATAGCGGAACCCGGTCACCACCTCGTCGAAGAGGAGCAGAGTCCCGTACTGGGTTGTCAATTTTCGCAAGGCTGAATAGAAGGAAGGCCGGATGCCGACCACCCCTGAGCTGGCACCGGCCGCCTCCACCATCACCACGGCGACATCTCTTTTCCGCAGTGCAGCCTCCAGGTCCTCTTCGCTGTTTATGGGAATGACCAGCGTGTCCTTTACGGCGCAGGGCAGAATGCCGGCGCTGACCGGCACATCAAACGGCTTCTTGTTGCCGACGGAAACGCCATCGTACGCCCCGGCAAAGTGATACTGGAACCGGACGATCTTCTCCCTTCGGGTGAACGCCCGTGCCAGGCGAATCCCGTACATGATCGCCTCGCTGCCGGAATTCATAAATTCGACCCGCTCGGCAGACGGGACAAGCCGTTGAACGAGTTCGGCCCACTCGACCGCCAGGTCGCAGGCGGCTCCGTACTGGGTACCTTTTTGGATCTGATGGTTCACCGCCGCGACCACGGCGGGAGGGGCATGGCCCAGCAGCTTGCCTCCATGCCCCCCGTAATAATCGATGTACTCATTGCCGTCGACATCCCAGAGGCGGGCCCCTTCGGCGCGCTGCATGTAGATCGGAAAGGGGTCGGCATACCATTGGTCATGGGACACCCCCCGCGGCATGACGTTGCGCGCCCTTTCGAAGAGGGCTTTCGATTGGGCGAATTTCTCCTCGTAGCGTTGCCGGGCCGAAACTTCGAGCATCTGCACTGCCTCCCGCCTGCTGTCGGGTTTTCGTCTTTCGCCCTGCGCACACCTGGGGCGCCGTGCGGAGAGCGGCGATGGTCAGGGCATCAGCCCACCCTCCTTGATCAAACGACCCCATTTTACGTCTTCCTTTAAGTAGTAGGCCTTCAACTCTTCAGGGTTTTTCAAGGAAAGCGTGGCCCCCTGCATGTCGAAGAACTCCTTCACCTCCTTGGATTCCGCGCTCTTCTTGAACGCCTCGTACAGTGCGTTCACGCGCTCCTTGGGCACGCCTTTGGGGCCGAGATAGGACCAGTAGGTCGAAAACTCGATGTCATACCCCAGCTCTTTGAAGGTCTGGGCATCGGGAGCGAATTTATTCCTTTCGGGCGCTGCCAGCCCCAGAACCTTGATGCTCCCGCCCTTGACCATGTGGAGCGTATCGGCGATCGTGGAGACGATGATATCCACATGCCCGCCCATGACCGCCGGAACCGACGGGGCCGCCCCCTTGAATGGGATATGGGTGAATTTTACCCCGGTGGCCTGTTCAATGCCGACTGCGCCCATGTGGAAGTTTCCCCCGTGCCCGGCATTGCCGCATTTGACCTTCCCCGGATTGGCCTTGGCGTAATCCAGCAGCTCTTTAAGGGTATTCCACGGGGCATCGGTGCGCGTGAAAACCCCCTGAGGGCTGTACCCCACGTAGGCAATCGGCTCGAACTGGTCGAAGGTTACGCCCGAGTCCGGCAGGGTGTATTTGATGATGCTCATCGTCGGCGAGACCGTTACCAGGGTGTACCCATTCGGAGGAGTTGTCTTTACATAGTTGCAGGCGATGGTCGAGCCGCCTCCGGGCTTGTTTTCAACGACCACGGGGACTCCCAGCACTTTTTCCATCTGCGGCGCCAGAGCCCGGGCCATCAAGTCGTGGCTGCCCCCGGCGGCGTAGGGGACAACGATGGTGACAGGGTCTTTGGGAAACTTCTCCTGCGCCTCGGCCGGAGCGGCCAGCGCAACCCCCAAGAGGGCCGTGACGAAAAACAGGAATGCGGCTGCCTTCTTCATTGCAGTTCCTCCTTTGCTGTTGTGGTGGGTTAAGGTCTGCTCCATCCTGCTGATACAGCAGGGGTTCAGGAATCGGCGCTTCCCAGCTGCTCGAGAAATCTCTTTCTTTTCCGGGAAAAAAAGACGGAGGAGCCGACAAAAAGCAGCGTCAACCCGATGAAGGTCGCCGGGAAGGGCCGCGTCAGAAAGATGCCCAGGTCCCCCTGAGACATCAGCAGCGACTGCCGGAAAGCCTCTTCCCAGATCGGTGAAAGAATGTAGGCGAAGATCAGGGGTGCGCATTCAAAGCCGGTCTTGCGCGCGAGGTAGCCTATCACGCCGAAAAAAATCATCGACGTGACGTCCAGCAGACTGTTTTGATTCGAGTAGACGCCAATCACGCAGAAAACCAGAATCAACGGGAAAAGAATGCCGTAGGGGACTTTCAGCAGCCGCACCCAGATTCCGATCAGGGGCAGGTTCAGGACCAGGAGCATGATGTTGCCGATGTACATGCTCGCAATGACGCCCCAAAAAACGTCGGGGTGGTTTCGTATGAGCAGGGGGCCCGGGGTGATTCCATGGATCAGGAGCGCCCCCAGGATGAGCGCCATGGTGGCGGTGGTGGGAATTCCGAACGTCAGAAGCGGCACGAACGTTCCTGAAGACGCCGAGTTGTTGGCGGCTTCCGGGCCCGCCACACCCTCGATCGCCCCCTTGCCGAAACGCTCCGGGTGCTTTGAAAACCGCTTTTCCATGATGTAGGAGACGAAGGTGCCGATCAGGGTTCCGGAAGCCGGGAGTATCCCTAAAAAAAAGCCCAGAAAGGTGCCGCGCAGGATCGGCTTGAAGGAGATTTTCCAGTCGTTCCAATCCGGGAGGAGCCCCTTGATCGAAACCTTGAAGACGTCGCGCTGGATGGTCGCCTCCAGGTTTATAAAAATTTCCCCCACACCGTAAATTCCCATGATGACCGGAAGAATGCCGACCCCTTCATAGAATTCGTTAACATTGAAGGTGAAACGCAACACTCCGGAAACCGTGTCGATGCCCTGAGTGCCGAGGATCATCCCTAAGGCCACCATGATGAAGGATTTGATCACGGGTCCGGACGACAAATAAGCGGACAGCGTCAGCCCGAAGAGAATGAGGGCGAACAACTCGGGGGGGCCGATCTGGACGGCGTAGCGCGCCACGACCGGCGCCACCAGCATCAGGAGGCACACGCTGACCGTGCCGGCGATGAAGGAGCCGATGGCCGAGATCCCCAGGGCCCTGCCCGCCCGGCCCTGTCGGGCCATTTGGTACCCATCGAGGCAGGTGACGACCGAAGAGGACTCCCCGGGAATATTCACCAAGATCGAGGTGGTGGACCCTCCATACATCGCACCGTACCAGATGCCCGCCAGCAGGATGATGGCCGTGGCCGGCGGGAGGCCGAAGGTAAACGGCAGAAGAACGGCGACGCTGCCGGCGGTTCCGATCCCCGGCAGGACCCCGACAAGGGTGCCGATCAGCACGCCGATGAAGCAATAAAAGAGGTTGGTCGGCGTGAAGGCGACGGCAAGACCGATCATGAGGCTGTGAAGGGTATCCATGGCTCAGGCCTGGCCAGCATCGGTTTATCTCAACCGGCGGCAACGTGGGTCTTTGCGGGATCGGGCGCGCACCTCCTATTTGATCCCTTTCTGCGCGAGCATCTCGTCGATTCCCGGCCGGATGACCATGCCGGCGGCGATCTCCTGCAGCCGCTTGTCTTCGCGCTGAATGATCTTCTCGACATCCTCGATCACGCTCGGGGCCAATTCCTGCTTCAGGACCACGACGCCGTCATCGTCGGCGATGATGATGTCCCCCGGCCGGACGACTTGCCCGCCGCAGCAGATCGGGAAGTTGATTTCGCCGGGGCCCTCCTTGAAGGGTCCGTTGGGCGAAAGGCCGGCCGAAAACACGGGGAAGCCGGATTTGCGGATCTCTTGCGCATCGCGCACGCAGCCGTCGGCAACGATGCCGGCGACGCCGAGCTTTTGAGCCGTGCTCACCATCAGAAACCCCAACAGCGCCCACGAATGGTTGCCGCCGCCCTCGATCACCAGGACATCGCCCGGTTGGATCAAGGTCAATGCCTTGTGGATCATGAGATTGTCGGTCGGGGGCACCCGGACGGTGAGGGCCGGTCCGACGATCTTCATACCTTCCGCCAAATTCTTGATGCGGGCGTCCATGGCGGCCGCTCTGCCGATGCAATCGCCCACGTTGCCCGTGAGACACCCCGTTTTACGCATCAGGTCCCGATACGGATCCATCAGATGCGTTGCCGGCCGTTCGAAATCGACGCGATAGCGGAACCCCGGTTTTCCGATTTCCTGAGCGCTCATGATTCAGGTCCTTTCTGGCGTTGACCAAATGGATGATAGCTGCGCCGTGGCGATCGTTCGCGGGCCGTGGCAAAAACCCTCCCGCCGTTTTCATTTGGTGATCTGGCAAATCCAGTCGAAGGATCGGCCGCGCTTGACCTTTTTCAAATGCAGGCAGCACTTGTAGAGGTTGGCATCATAGGTGGTGGTCACCAGCTCGACCGGCTTGCCCTTTTCGGCGTACATGATCCTCTCGGTCAACAGCGTGGGGGCTCCGGGAGCGACCTCCAAATGGGCCGCCGTCTCCTCGTCGGCGAAAGAGGCCTCTATGGTCTCGTAGGCTTCGATGAAATTGATTTTCAAGTCGTCTTCCATGATCTTCAGCAGCGGTCGCTTGAGAAGCTCCGCCTCAGGCAGCCGTCGGCCGATCTCGAGCGGAAGGAAATTGACGGTGTAGGCGCGAAACCCCTCCGGCACCAGGCGGTCTCTTCGGATCATCACCACGAGGCGCTCGTCGTCTTCCAACTCGAGCTTTTTCCGGATCAGGGGCGTCGGCTCCATTTCGGTTTTTTTTACGCTCAGCGTTTTGGATTTCATCAACGGCAAAAACAGCACATTGGTCATGTTGATGTGCTTGAGGCTCATCCCATGGATCAGTTCCTCGTTCGGGGTGACGAAGGTGCCCTTGCCCCGCTTGCGAATCAGCAACCCCTCGTCGACCAGCGAAGACAAGGCCTGGCGTATGGTCATGCGGTTGACGTTGAACTGTTCGGCCAGATCATGCTCCGGGGGAATCTTGTCGTTCGCGCCGAAGCGTTGATCGAGAATCCAATACTTGATGGTGCGGCGGATCTGATGGTAGACCGGGAGCACGGGTTCCATTCCAACACCCTCATGGCGCAGGCAACGCGGGCGGATCCGTTGCCGGTCGGGTTCAGGCCTTACTTCCTGGCGGCATGATTCAGCAACCCGCCGCTCAGCACGATCTCGACCTGCCGCGGCGTCAGAGAATGGTACACCCCGAAGGTCATTTGTTGGGTTCGGTTCGCCACGTGCAGCTTGGCTGCAGGCAGTTGATCGTGAACTGCGTCGATCTGAAGCTCATCCTCGGATCGAATGCGATCGTAATCCTCCGGATTTTCGAAGATCAGGGGCATGATTCCGAAATTGATCAGGTTGGCCATGTGGATGCGTTCGATGCTCTTGGCGATCACCGCGCGGACGCCAAGGAACATGGGGCAAATGGCCGCATGCTCCCGCGATGAGCCTTGCCCGTAGCTCACCCCCGCCACAATCACCGACGACCGCCCGCTCGCCTTCACCGCTTCGCAGGATTGGGCAAAACCCGGCGCGACGTCCTTGAAGACGAACGCGCTGGATTTCTCGATGTTGGATCGGTAGCGGCCCACCGAGCCGGCGGGAATGATGTGGTCGGTGGTGACCTGATCGCCCAATTTGACGGTCACCACGGCGCGCAACTGCTGCGGCATGGCGGTGTTGCAGGGAGGCTTTCCCATGTTCGGGCCGCGGAAGACCTCGCCGGAAAAGGTCGGGGGAATGAACAGGCTGCTGTCGGCAAAAAACTGCTTGGGCGGCTGAACGACCGGAACCTCCACTGCGAGGTCACGGGGGTCGGTGATTTTCCCGGTGAGTGCCGCCGCGACCGCGCTTTCGGGGCTGACCAGGTAGACCTTGGCGTCCCGGGTCCCGGACCTCCCCTCGAAATTCCGGTTGTTGGTGCGCACCGACACCGCACCGCTGTGCGGCGACTGCCCGTTGCCGACGCAAAAACCGCAGCCCGGCTCCAGGATGCGGGCGCCGGCATCCACGAAGTCGGTCAGCGCGCCGTTGGCGCTGATCATCCGCAGCACCTGACGGGTCCCGGGGGCGACGCCGAAACTGACGGCGGGATGGGCTTTTTTGCCTTTGAGCATGGCGGCCGCCGTCATCAGGTCCCTGTAGGAGGAGTTGGTGCAGCTGCCGATCAGCACCTGGTCGACCGGAATCCCTGCAACGTCTTTTATTCTTTTGACCTTGTCCGGGGAGTGCGGCAGCGCGATGTTGGGCTCGATCCGGCCCAGGTCCAGGTCCAGCTCGTGGTCGTAGCGGGCCTCGGGGTCGGGCAGGCATTCCACCCAATCCGCCTCCCGCCCCTGGGCGCGGAAGAAGGCCCGCGTGACCTGATCGCTCGGGAAAACCGAGGTCGTAACCCCCGCCTCGGCGCCCATGTTCGTCAAGGTGGCCCTTTCCGGGACCGAGAGGGTCCGGATCCCTTCGCCGCCGTATTCGAGCACCGTCCCGACGTTGCCCTTGGTGGTCATTATTTTCAACAGCTCAAGGATGACATCCTTGGCCGTCGCCCAGGGGTTCAGCTTGCCGTGCAGATTCACCCGGACGATTTTGGGGTACGCCAGGTAGAAGGGCCCGCCGGCCATGGCCACGGCGACATCCAAGCCCCCGGCGCCGATGGCCAGCATCCCGACGGCCCCGGCCGTCGGGGTGTGGCTGTCGGTGCCGAGCAGCGTCCAGCCCGGGCGGGTCAAGCGCTCCAGATGCACCTGGTGGCAGATGCCGTTTCCCGGTCTCGAATAGAGGACCCCGTATTTGGCCGCAACCGTGCTCAGGTATTTGTGGTCGTCGGAGTTCTCGAAGCCTTCCTGAAGCATGAGGTGGTCGACGTACGAGACCGAGAGCTTCGTTTTCACCCTTTCGACGCCCATGGCCTCAAACTCGAGATAGGTCATGGTCCCGAGCGCATCCTGGGTCAGGGTCTGGTCGATGCGGATGCTGATTTCACTGCCCGGGATCATCTCACCGGAGACCAGATGAGCGGCGATCAGTTTTTCAGTCAAATTGCGGCTCATGGCAGGCGGCCTCGATAGCGTCTAGCGCTTTTCGTCGATGGCTTTGAAAATCTCGTGATAATCCTTCGGGGGCACCCCTTTGAAATGCGCTTTGAGCCCCAGTTGCGTGCACCATCTGAGCTTGGCCTGGGTGGCCTTGGACATGGTGCCGTCCACGTCGAGCGCGGCGAGGGTTGCGATCACCTCCTCCATTTCGTGCTCACGCCGCTCGGAATGGATGACGCCGCGGCCGAGCAGGCCATTGACCACCTCGAGCAGCGGGCCGGCGGTCAGGGTTTCTTTCACGGACATAAGAACATCGTCCTCCACATGGTATTTGTGCGCGGCCGTGAGCATCTCCAGGAGCAGGACGACGAAGCCCTTCATGAAGATGCTGCGGAACATTTTGGAGGCCGAGGCGCTGCCCGCGGGGGCGTCCATATAGGTGATGTCCATTCCGTATGCCGACATGATCTCGGTGAAGGCCTTGGCGCCGCTGCCTGAGACCGAGACGGGGACTTTGTGCTTATAGGTGGGGACGGGCCCCATGACGGCACAATCCACGAACGAGGCCTGCGGGCGGATGATGGCGTCGATTTTTTCCTTCGTCATGGGAGAGGTGGCGTTGATGTCGACATAGATGTGGTTTTTTCGCAGAAACGGCCGGGAGTCCTCCGCCAGCGAAACCGCCATGTCGGCGCTCACGGCGGAGATCACCATTTCGCTTTCATCGAACAGCGCCGGATGGGCCGGTACCAGCCGGACATGGGCCTCTGAAGCGCGCGTCTTGATCAACTCGGAGCCGGGCGCGTCCTGCCAGAATTTGTCGTAGGCGATGATTCCGTCCAGGCCTTCGCTTTTGAGGCCCTTGGCGATGTTGAAGGCCGCCTCGCCGAAACCGATAAACCCAAGCCGAATCATACGTATCCTCCCTTTTCGGTCGCCCCATGACACGAACCCCTGTCAGTATCGCTTCTGCTGGCACGGGCACGGGATCTTTTTCTTCTGTTTTCAACCGGCGCCGGTTAGGCCCCCAGCACCTGCTTGCGTTTGCGCTCGAGCGCGAACTTCGCGATCGCGGCGAAGCGGTAGATGCCGTGAACGAACTTTCCGTACGGAAAGGTGAGAAAAAGTCCCATAACGACCCCGAGGTGCACGACCAGAAGCGTCCCCATCGCATAGGTCTCCCGTGCGACCAGCAGGAGCAGTCCGGTCGCGCTGGCAAGCAGCAGGAGCGCCAGGAAGGCCGTGTCCATCCCGATCTGGCCCGCGTCGGTGATCTCCCGGTTGCGGCGCCGTTTGAGGATCAGCAGTCCGGCCGGACCCACCAGCAGGCCGATGCCCCCGAGGGTGCCGAGTACCACCGGCAGGCTCAGGTAGTCGTAGGGTGCCGGCCAGCCGAACACGTAGGCGTAGACCGCGGCGACGGAGGTGGCGGCGAAACAGAGCAGGAACCCGTAGAAGGTCAGGTGGTGCAGCCAGCGCCGCAGGGAAGAGCTCTCCTCGCCCGGATAGGAGCAGCCCCACCCGGCATTGTCCAGATAGTCGAGCCGCAGGGTCTCCGCGAGGGTCACTTTCAGGTTGGAGGGGCTGAAGAGGTCGAACGGCGTCTCGCCGATATCGCGGCAGAAGCGCACGAATCCGACCGCCAGCGCCGCAAGGCTGAAGAGCGCGGCCAGGCCGAAGACCGTCACGAGCGCGCCATGCGAGGCGACCTGATAGAAGTCGCCCCCCGGCACGGGGGTCGACAGCGCAGAGATCCCCTGAAAAATCACGACCCCGAACTGGAACAGCACACAGGCCAGCGCCGTCACCAGCGCAGCCACCGCCCCGTTGGACCGGAAGGCGGCCGCCAGCGGAGCCGGCCACGCATACTGTTCGTAGGAGCGGGTCCGCATCCGCGCGAAGGTCAGCGGCGGGTTGATGTCCCACTCGTGCGGGGGGGCGTACTGGCAGGCGTAGTAGCACTCCTGGCAGTCATGGCAGAGGTTGGCGAGGTAATTCAGGTCGCCGGCGGGGAACTCCCGACGATATTCCATGGCACGCCACACGGCGCAGAACCCCTCGCAGTAGCGGCATGAATTGCAGATTCGCATCAGGTTTTCACCCTGGGCCAACAGTTCTTTATCCATACGTTCGTCTCTCCTAAACAGCGGCTTTGCGTTCGGCGCCGCGGGATAGCACCGCCGCCTGCTCGCCGGCGATCCGGCCGAAGACGTTGCCGATGACGAGCCCGATGCCGCCGATGTAGCCCTTGGGCAGGATGTTTCCGGCCATGATCTCGCCGGCGGCGAAGATGTTGGCGGCCGGCCGGCCGTCCTTGAAGATCACCGCTGCGTTCCGATCGATCTTGACGCCGTAGTAGGTGAAGGTCAGTCCGGGCCGCAGGGGATAGCCGTAGAACGGCGGCTCATCGATGCGCAGCGCCCAGTGGCTCTTGGAGGGCGTCAGCCCTTCGGTCCGGCAGTCGTCCTGGATCGTGTGGTCGAAGGTGCCGGGCCGGACCGCCCGGTTGAACTCCTCCACCGTGGCGACCACCTTGTCGACCGGCAGATTGAACTTCTCGGCCACCTCGGCGATCGTCCGCCCTTCGACCGGCGGGAAGACCGAGGGCATGAAGCGGTCGAGCGTCTTGGAGTCGATGAACACATAGGAGATCTGGTCCGGCTGCTGAGCCACCAGACGCCCCCAGATGGCGTAGCGCATCGGCCAGAAGTCCTCGCCCTCATCGTAGTAGCGCTCTCCGTTTTTGTTCACCACGATGCCGAGGGTGACGCAGTCGAGGCGGGTGACGATGCCGCCGTCGAACTTCGGCGAGCGCGCGTCGATCGGGACCATGTGCGCCTGGGTGGGATCGCCGACCGACTCCGCCCCGTGATCCAGCAGGAGTTTCAGCAGCGTGCCGGTGTCGAACGGGGCGCCGCGGATCAGGAAATTGTCCGCGGCCGGACCCCATGCCTGTCGCAGCCAGGCCAGATTGGACTGGAACCCACCGGCCGCCACCACGACCGCCTGGGCGGGGACGCAGACCGTTTTCCCTTCGATCCGTACGGCGGCGCTGCGAAAACGCCCCGCGCGCACATCCAGACCGACCACTTCGGCATCATAGCGAACCTGCACGCCCAACCGTTCGGCGCTTCGGAAAAGCGCGTTGACCATCGCCTTGCCGCCGCCTAAAAACCAGGCGTTGGTGCGGCCCAAGTGCAGCGTTCCCGCCAAGGCCGGCTGGAACCGGACGCCGTGGGTCTGCATCCATGCGAGGATGGAGCTCGAGCCGCCGACGACCATTTTGGCCAATTCCAGGTCGCCCTCGCCGCCGGTCGCCTTCAGGTAGTTCTCCCACATTTCCGCTTCGGGGTAAGCGCCGGTGTAGGGTGCGAACTGCGTCTCGTGCGCCAGGCGCATGTTGCGCGTGTGCCGGCTGTTCCCGCCCCGGAAGTGTTTCGGGGAGCACTCGAGCAAAATCACGCGCGCACCCTTTTCGCGCGCGGCGATCGCCGCGCTCAAGGCCGCCGCGCCGCCGCCGATCACCAACACATCCGTTCCTGCTGAAAGTTCCTGATCCATGACCCTCTCCCCACGCCGCTTTTATATCCCTGGTGTGTGCCGTCCCTTCTTGACTTAGGGCCTGTCGGGCTTTCCCAGCAGCGCCGTCAGCTCGCGGACGTTCCTGTTTTCGATGTCGAAAATAATGTCCCGCATCCTCCCTATTCGATCGGCGGCGTATAGCGCGGAGGCGTTTTTCTCGAACTTTTCGGCCAACTCCTCGTCGCTGATCGGATTTTCGGGCTCCCCCTTCGAGTAGGTCACCTCGCGGGTGTAGGCGTGCGTATCCGTTCGGATGGTAACCTGCGCCCCTCGCTTCTCCGGATAGACCTCGTCGCGTTCGGGGCGAGCGTGCACGCTGACTCTCTTTGCGATGGATTGGACCCTTGGGTCCGACACGAATTGCGTGCGGTACACCGAGGCGTCGCTCCGGCCGAAGACCAGCAGCAGACCGACGGCGATCGGGGTGCTGAATTTGGCGCCGAGCTCGGATTCCGCGGTCGCCATATGTCCGGTGAGGCTTTTGGCGATCGAGTAGGTTTCGATGTCGATCGAATCGATTTTTTCGAGGGACAAGGAGGGGTCGGCGGCCAATTCGGCCACCGCGTCCAGGGCCGAATGGATGTGCCGGCAGGCGGCATGCGCTTTGATGTAAACACCCGGCAGGTGGTAATGTTCCCCGAGGCCCCGGCAGATGGCGTAACGATCGCACGGCGTGGCCGCAAATGCCTTGAAGAACCCCTTCTCGCCTTCAAATACGCCTTCCGGCCCGTCGGCGCCTTGCTGCGCCAAGAGGGCTGCCAGGACCCCGCTTTGGGCGGCCTTGCCCACCTGAAACGATTTTCCGCTCTCCCCGCTGTGCAGAACCTCCAGAAGTCCGGCGCTCTGGAGGCCTGACAGGGAAAGTGCATTTTCGATTTGCGGAAGACTCAAGTCGAGCAGCGTGGCTGCGACCGCACCGGAGGAGAAACAGCCGATGGTCGCGGTGGTGTGAAACCCGCGCAACAGCAGGTTTGGATTGACTGCGGATCCGAGCCGGATGAAAAACTCGTACCCGGCCGCTATCGCCGAGATCAGCTCGCGGCCCGTCAGATCGGCTTTTTCGGCCAGCGCCACCGCAGCCGGGATGACGACCACTCCGGGGTGGCCGTTGGCGTAGCGGTGGCCGTCGTCCATGTCGATGGCATGCCCCTGCACCGCGTTCATGAAAACCGCCGTCAGCACCGACACCTTCGCGTCGGACCCCCAGAGGGTGGCCTCCTCGCCTCCGCCCATCGCCGGGAGGAGCCGGCGGACCATGACCGCTGCCCGCTGGCGGCTGCCGGCGATGCCGACCCCGATCAGATCGAGCAGGCAGCGCTTGGCGTGATGGATGACGGTGTCGGGAAGGCTGGCGAAAGAGAGGTCGTGGATGAAGTGGGCAAGTTCTCGCCGGAGGGGAACAGGGGTGATCGGCTGCTCCATTTTGGTCAGGCCTCCCCGGAGTTGAGCGTTCTGGAGAAATCTGGGGGTGGAGTAGAGTAACGGGAGCTGTCTAATTGTTTAACTGTCTATACAAATGTTCAATCTCGGCTGTCAAGCGAAAAAACGCGGCAGCGGAGGGATCGGTTGACCCCTCGCCGCCGACCGCCGCAGGGGGGCCAGAAAAATCGAATATCGCCCCGCCGGATTCATACGCGGCAAGCAGGGTTGGCAGGTTGAGCGCGCGGGGGTCGTGCAGCTGGATCGAAATCGGGGCCTGGCTCACGGCCTCGCGGATGCCGCCTGCGAAGCGCATGGCCTCAAACCGGGTGGGCCGTGTGCACGCCGACCCGGTTGGGTGCTCCTCCCCGCCCCGGCGGCTGTTTTGAGACCGCAGGCTTTACGCACCGCTGCGCCGGGTTTTATGGACCTGGCCACGCCATGATCGGTACGCTGCTGATGCTGTTCTGCGGGCTGCCCGAGAGCAGGCGGTCGCTGTAGGCGACGTAGACCAGCACATTTCGCTCACGGTCCAAGAAGCGCACCACCTGAAGCTGCTTGAACACGATGCTGCGGTGCTCGTCAAATACCCGCTCGCCGTCTCGAATCTCGCCGATGATCCGGATCGGCCCGACCTGGCGGCAGGCGATGCTGGCGTCGCTCGTGTCCTCGGCCATCCCGATGGCACCCTTTACCCCCCCGGTTTGCGCCCGAGAAATGTGGCAGGCGACGCCTTGAACCTTCGGGTCATCGAAGCCGTCGATCACGATCTTGTCGTTGGGGCCTATCCACCGGAAATTCGTGCTGACCGAACCGGTCGTGCCGCGCTCGGGCCGGCTCAGGACCCACACCGCGAAGAGCGCAACGACGAGCACAATGCCGCCACCGAGAATGATTCCCGCTTTTTTCATCTGCGACGCCTTTCTGGGTATGAGGTGCCCGTCCGGGCAGGGCCACGCGCTGCGTTCTATCCGCTCTTGAGGACCGCCAGTATTTCGAAACGGCTGACCTCCCCTTCCCGGATCATGACCGGATCCGCGCCGGTCACGTCCACAACCGTCGAGCCGACGCCGCCCTTCAAATCCCCGGCATCCAGGATGAGCTGCACCTGGCGTGCAATCCCGGGCTCCAGCTCCGCGATGCGCCGGCAGCCCCCGGCCCCGGAGAGGTTGGCGCTGGTGCCGGTGATCGGCCGGCCGAACGCCTCGACCAGCGCGCGCGCCACCGGGTGGGCCGCCAAGCGCACCCCGATCTTGCCGGTGCCGGCGGTCAGCCGCGGCGGGACCCCCGCCCGCGCCTCCAGCACCAAGGTGAGGCGGCCGGGCCATAAACGCTCCATGAGCAGCCGCCCCGCAGCGGGGACCTCCGCCGCCAGCTCCGCAAGCTGGTCGGGCCGGCTGATGAGAACCAGCAGCGGCAGATCGGCCGGCCGCTGCTTGATCGCGAAGACCCGTTCCAGGGCGGCGGGGTCGAAGGCGTCGGCGCCGAGGCCGTACAGGCAGCGCGTCGGAAAACAGACCACCCCTCCGCCCCGGACGATCTCCGCCGCCCGTGCGATCAGCCTCGGCTGGGGCGCCCGCGGGTTTATCGCCAGGGCCTCAGCGGTAGTCCTTGAGCTTCTCCGCCTTGCGCTCAACCTCGGATGCCATGCCTTTCTTGAACGCGTCGATCCGGCCGGCCATCTCCGGGTCCGCGGCACCGATGATCTGGGCCGCGAAGATGCCGGCGTTGCGGGCGCCGGGCTTGCCCAGGGCCATGGTGGCGACCGGGATGCCCGGCGGCATCTGGACCGTCGAGAGCAGCGCATCGAGCCCTTGGAGGCTCGAGGAGTCGATCGGCACGCCGATCACGGGCAGGCTCGTGTGGGCCGCCAGCACTCCGGCCAGGTGCGCCGCGTGCCCGGCAGCGGCGATGATGACCTTCACGCCCCGCTCCCGGGCCCCGGCCGCAAAGCGCATGGCGCGCTCGGGGCTGCGGTGCGCCGAGGCCACCGTCATCTCGAAGGGGATGCCGAACGACTTGAGCATGAGGGCGGCCTCCTCCATGACGGGCAAATCCGAATCGCTACCCATGACGATGCCGACCGCGGGGGCCCGCCCCAGACGCGCGAGGGCCTTGCGGCCGATGTCCTTGCGGAAGGCCGCCCCCTTCCAGCTGATCTTGGCCACGGCCTGGTAGGCCCGATCGATGGCCTCCGCCACCGTGTCCCCCAGTGCCGTCACCCCCAGCACCCGCCCGCCGTCGGTCACCGTGGCGCCGCCCTTGCGGGCCGTGCCGGCGTGGAAGACCGCCACGTCGCGAATGCGCCGGGCGGCGCTCAGCCCGGCGATCGGGTGCCCCTTGGCATAGGATCCGGGGTAGCCGGCCGAGGCCATCACGACGCACACCGCGGCGCGATCGTCGACATCGAGCGTGCACTGGTCTAGCCGGCCGTCGATCACGGCCTCCATGACCGGCACGATGTCGCTCTTGATGCGCATGAGCAGCGGCTGGGCCTCGGGGTCCCCGAAGCGCCCGTTGAACTCGAGCACCCGCACCCGGTCGCCGTCGATCATGAGCCCGGCGTAGAGCACCCCCTTGTAGGGCCGCCCCTCGGCCGCCATCGCCTTTACCATGGGCAGCATCACCTCGTTCATGATCTTGCGGTGGATCAGCCGGTCCACGACCGGCGCCGGCGAGTAGGCGCCCATGCCGCCCGTGTTGGGCCCCCGGTCCCCGTCAAGGATCGCCTTGTGGTCCTGCGAGGAGGGCAGCGGCAGAACGGTCCGGCCGTCGGTGAAGGCCAGAAACGACGCCTCTTCGCCCGCAAGGCACTCCTCGACGAGCGCCACGCGACCGGCGTCGCCGAACTCGCGCTTGACCATCACGCGCTCCAAGGCGTGATCGGCTTCGGCCAGGCTGCGGCAGACGATGACCCCCTTGCCGGCCGCCAGTCCGTCGGCCTTCACCACCACGGGGGCGCCCACGGTGCGAAGGTAGCGCCGCGCATCGGCGATGCGGGTGAAGCTTTCTCCCCGCGCGGTGGGGATCCCGTACTTGGTCATGACGGCCTTGGCGAAGGATTTGCTCGACTCGATCTCCGCCGCGCGGCGGGAGGCCCCGAAAATCCGGAGCCCCTCCTTTTCGAACGCCTCCACGATCCCCTCGGCGAGCGGCCCCTCCGGCCCGACGACGGTCAGGTCGATCTTCTGGCGCCGGGCGAGGTCGAGCAGCCGCGGGATGTCGCCCGCGGCGACCGGCACGCACTCGGCCGCCGCGGCGATGCCCGCGTTGCCGGGAGCGCAGTAGATCTTGGACACCTTGGGACTTTGCGCGATCTTCCAGACCAGCGCATGTTCTCTTCCGCCGCCGCCGACAACCAGTACCTTCATTCCCGCCTCCCGCTGTTGAAGTTCAGTGGTTGAAATTCAGTCGCATCCGCGAACGTTGCGCACTCAAGGGGTTTGCCCGATTTCCGCTTCCAACGCTGCCGCCTTCCGGCGGTTCAGCTCCGCGCGGTCGATCCGCGCCGCGGCAATGCCGCCCTCGAGGGCGATTTCGGAAAGATAGCAATCGCCCGCCTCGGTCAGGTGCACATCGAGGTGGGCGTAGGGAAACCGGCCCCTGGCCATTACCTCGCGGCAGAGCTTCTCCGCGGCCGCATCCATGGCCAGCGGCCGGCCGGTCCCGCCGGCGGCGAGGTTCGACCTGAAGTTATAGAGGTTCTCGCGCAGATAGGCTTCGACATAATCGCCGACGACGATCACGCGCACATCGCTCACGCCGGGCAGAAAAGGCTGGACCACGAAGGGAAATAGCTCCGGCGCAAAGGCCACCGCGTTGTACAGCGCCTCCACATGGTCCCAGCGGCGGACGCCGTGCCCGCAGTGCATGCCCTCCTGCTTGCTCACCACCGCACCGATGCCGTGGCGCGAGCAATACGTGAGCACCTCGATGAGATCCGCCCGGCGGTGGACGACCCGCGTGTGCGGGGCCATCCAGCGCCGGAAGAAAAGCGCCTGAGCGCACTTGGAGCGGCTGAGCAGCTGACAGAGCACGGAGGGCACGCAGCGCACCCCGCGCTCCAGAAGATCGGCGGCGAGCGCCCCCCGCAGATATCGGTCCGGAAGCGGCCCGAGGACCGCGTCCCCGCGGCCCAGCTGCTCGAAGCGCGCTTCCAGTTCGCGGCGGCCCCGAACGATCATCGCCTCACCTGCCGCCCGCGCGCGCGGCCCTCGAGGCTGAGCGCGATCAGCCGGTCGAGCAGGCGGCCGAAGCCGATCCCGGCGGCCTGCGCCGCGCGCGGCAGCAGGCTCGTTGCGGTCATGCCGGGAATGGTGTTGGTCTCCAGGATGAACATCTCACGGCCTTTGAGAATCAGGTCGGTGCGGCTGTAGCCCCGGCAGAAAAGCGCCCGATGGGCCGCCAGGCAAAGCGCCTGGGCCTTGGCGGTCAGCTCGGCATCGATGCGCGCCGGGCAGATCTCCTCGCAGGCGCCGGGGGTGTATTTGGCATGGTAGTCGAAGAAGGCGTGGCCGGGAGCGGGAAGGATCTCGATGATCGGCAGCGCTTCAAGCTCCGCGTTGCCGACCACGGCGCCGGTGATCTCGAGGCCGTCGATGTAGGCTTCCACCAGCACCTGGGCGTCGTGCGCGAGCGCGACGCCCACCGCCGCCTCGAGCTCCGCGAGGCTGGCGACGATGCCGATGCCCACGCTGGAGCCGCCCACCACCGGCTTGACCACCAGGGGCAGGCCCAGCCGCCCGGCAAGGGCCTGCGGGTCGATGGCCTCGCCGCGGCACACCACGGCATAGTCCGGGATGGGCAAACCGGCATGCTCGTAAAGGCGCTTGGCCGCCAGTTTGTTCATGGCGACCGCGCTGCCTAAGACTCCGGCGCCCTGGTAGGGGATGTTCAGAAGGTCCAACAGCCCCTGGACCGTTCCGTCTTCGCCGCCGGCCCCGTGCAGGATGACCAGCGCCGCGTCGATCCGGTCGGCCTCGGCCACCAGCCGGGCGAGGTCGGTCTTGGGATCGAAGCAGACCACCTCGTAGCGGCTCTTGTCCAGGGCTTCGAGCACCTGGCGGCCGCTGTTCAGGGAGACTTCGCGCTCCGAGGAGGTTCCACCGGAGAGCAGGGCGATCGTCAGTTTATCCGCCATAAGGTTCAAACGGGTTCACGCGCGCAGCGCCGGGTAGGGGGGTGTAGGTGCTCCAGCGCGCCGAAACCGCCTCGGGTCCGCCGCGCCGCCGACGGGTGGGGCCGCAAAAAAATGGTGGTTCCCCGGCGGCCGGCCAGTTGTCATTTACGGCTTTTCCCCTCTTCGACGCGGGCCACCAGCCGCAGGGCGTAGTGCTGGGGGAGGTCGTGCGCAGCCGAAGCGCGGCGCATGGCGTTCACCTTCAAAACCAGGAAGTTCAACTTTTTGAGGACCCGATATTTTTCCGCCGTGTCCGGCATCGCCGCCAGGAGATCCTCCGTCTTTTCGATCTCTTTGCGCAGCTCGATTTCAGGCGGCAGGCACTCGGCGTTCTTCAGGATCTTGAACGCCAGGCGCAGATCCTCGGGGATGTGGCTGTCATCGGAAATTTCAAGGGGCTTGCCGCTGCCGTCGAGATCCTGGAACTCACCCCGCTCCTGGGCCCTGCGGATGCGCTCTTCGACTATTTTTTCAAACCCGTTGATCATGCGCCGACTCGCAGACCCGGTCCCCCGCCAGCGGATATCGCGAACCGTGATGGGGCAGATATATCGCCTGGGCGCCTGTTTTGCAAGCCCGCCGCGCAGCTGCGGCGGCGGGCTTGCATGCGTCCGGTCGGCCCGGATCGACAATGAAAAACCCGTAACTTTTTTGAAAGTTACGGGCGGATTGGGCATGCTGGTGGCGATGCAGGGATTTGAACCCCGGACACTGCGGATATGAGCCGCATGCTCTGACCAACTGAGCTACATCGCCAGCATCGGCTCTTATGCTCGAACAGGGCTCACTTGTCAACAGAAAAGGCGGCGCCGCCGGGACTTCCGCACGGCGGCGCCGCTAGCGGGCGAGAACTTCCGGCGCTACGGCTTGGAGTCGGCGGCCTCCACGCTGTATTCATCGATCTCGGCCGGCAGCTTGTCGAACACCGCCATGAACGACAGGCTGGCGCCGGGTTTGACGCCGACGTTGCTGTTGGCGGTGCCGGTGCTGATCTGCAGCCGGGACAGAATGGTGTTGGTGTCCAGCGTGGCGAGCTGCTGGCCCGAGAGCAGGTTGCCGGCATAGACGGTGGCGGTCCGGATCGGGCTGCCGCCCTTGGCGAAAAGCGTGGCGGTCACCCGAATGCCGCTGCGGGGATGGTCGTAGGCGTTTCGGACCTTGCCCGTGACGACCAGCAGGCGGCCGGCCGCGGTGTTTTCGACGAACTCCGCCGTGACGCTGGCCGCATCCGGCAGAATCTTGAGACGGCCGGCGGGGTCCGCGGCCTCCGCCTTGAAAAATTTCCCGACATTGCCGATCAGCGGAACGTCCAGGTCGATCTCGCTCAGGATCGGGATCGCGGTGTCGGTCAGGTAGGGGATGTTGATGCCCAGGCTGCGGGGCACCACCAGGGCGGCCAGCGCCAGCACCAGCACCAGTGCAGCGCCCGCCAGCGCCTTCAGCAGCCCGCCGGAGCTGCGCGCTGCGGCGGGTTGAGGCTTCTTGAAAACGGCGGTCGACTCCTCGGGTTCGGCCTCCATCACGTCGGTGGCGCTGTCCACCCCGGCCGCGGCTCCCGCTGCGGCCGAAACGGCGCCGGGGAGCGCGCCGACGGCGGTGGTGGCCGGCGCCGCAGCCGCCTCGGCCTCCGCCGGACTCGCGGGCTCGAATTCGATCTCCAAGTCGGTCGAGGCCCCGGGGCGCGTCTCCTCCGCCGCCTGCAGGCCGGCGTCGGCCGCGGCGCTCTCCTCTGAAGAGTCGATGAGAAACTGCTCGAGATCCGACTCCTGCGCAGGGTCCCCGGCGGCAAGCGCTGCGGCCAGGGGCTGGTCGAGAACCAGCTCGACATCGTCGATTTGCCGGACCTCCTCCGCCGGGGGACGATCGTTTTCAAGCAGGCCGGAGAGGTCGGAAAAGTCCAGCTCGTCGGTCGTGGCCAGCGCGTTGGGCGCCTCGGCGGCGGTCGGCTCTGTCGTTTGGGGCTCAGCCTCCACGGTCAAAGGCTGATCCGCTGTTTCGGCCAAAAACGACAGATCCAACTCCTCTGAGGCATCGGCGGGTTCGACCGCGGGCGGCTCTCCAAAAAGAGGGTTCTCTGCGGCCGGGGCAACGGCGGTCGGCGGCGCCGCGTCGTCGAGAATGGTTTCAAGATCCGAAAGGTCGATTTCGTCGGTTTCGGCGAGCAGGTTTTTCTTTTCGGCATCCTTGGCCAGGGTGGTCGTCGTGGCCTCCGGCAGCGCTGCGAGGTCGAGGTTCAGTTCGTTGAGCAGGTCCAGCGAGGGGACGGCGGCAGGCGCCTCTTCCGCGGCGGTCGAAATGCCCGCCTCCGCAGCCTCCTTTTGATTTTCGAGCGGCAGGTCAAAATCAAGGTCCAGCTCCAGCTCCGGTGCGGTGCTTTCGGCAACCTCGGCTTTCGCCTCAGGCGGCGGCGCATCCCCATCAGCGGCTTCCAGCTCGGCCAGATCGAGCTCGAGCTCTTCCAGCTCCGGCAGACCGCCGGCCGTATCGGCTGCCGCGGCGGAGGGCTCCAGCCCCAGGTCGAAGCCGAGCTCCGGCTCCGCCGCCGGCGCCACCGCAGCGGGGTGCGGCTCAGAGCCGGCCTCCCCGTTCAGGCCGGGCGCATCCGCGTCAAGGTCGAGATCAAGATCGAGATTCAGGTCGAGCTCGCCCGTTTCCGCCGCCGCTCCGTCCGCCGGCGAGCGCTCGTCCAGGAGCAGATCGTCGACATCGAGCATCTCGGGCACCGGGGCGGCCAGCCCCGGGTCCGCGGCCTCCGCAGAGTCGTCGAAGAGCTCGTCGAGCTTGGCATCGATTGCTGCCGTGCCCGCAAGTCCAGCGGGGTGCGCCTCCGGCGCCATCTCCTCGCTCAGCACCAGGGGCTCCTCCAAGTCCTCGGAGGGCGCCGGTGGATGGGCGACGAACACATGCCGGCACTTCGAGCATCTCACCTTCGAGCCTGCGGGCTTCAGCAGGCGCTCATCGACGTGAAACCCCGTTTCACAGCCTTCACAGGTCACAATCATGTTCAAACTCCGTTGACAGGTGGCGACGACGGCGGCGGCCGCCCTCACCGGTTGAGGTCATAAATGCCGGGCAGGTTCCGATACGCCTCGGCATAATCCAGTCCGTATCCCACCAGAAAGCCCGCCGCCACCACCCGGCCGACATAGGCCGGCTGGATCTGCCGCTGCCTGCGCTCACGCTTGTCGATCAGCGCGCACACCGCCAGGCTGCGCGGATGGAAGCTGCGAAGATAGTCCAGCAGGAAGTCGATGGTGAGCCCCGTGTCGATGATGTCCTCGACCAGCAGCACGTCGCGGTCGCGGATGTCGATCCCGAGCTCCTTGGTCAGCCGGATCCGGCCGCTGGAGGCGGAGCCGCTGCCGTAGCTCGCCGCCTGGACGAAATCGATCGCGACCGGAATCGCAAGCTTGCGGGCCAGGTCGGAAAGGAAGATGAACGCCCCTTTTAGGGCGGCCACGAGAACGAGGTCCCGGCCGCTGTAATCGGAGGATATCTGTCGCGCCAGTCCGCTCACCAGCCGGTCGATCTCCTCCGCCGGCAGGACCGGTTTCAGTTCAGCCATGTCTTGGAACCCTGAAGGCCGATCGCTCGGGCCTCAAGTGGATTTTATATAGATAACTTTATCCCGAATCGGTATCAAAGTCAAATTCAAGGGGGGCGGTGAAAATAGAAAAAGACTTAGAAAATAGAAGGTTGGGGTCAGATCAGTGCGGCCGGTCACAGCCCTGTCTCAGCGAGTTTTTCGACCAGACGCCGCTGTTCGGTGTTCAGCTGCCTGGGGATATCCACGTGGATGCGGACGAAAAGATCCCCTCGCTTGCCGCCTTTCATCGCCGGCAAGCCGTGCCCGGGCAGGCGCAGGCGCGTGCCGCTCTTGGTTCCGGGGGGCACTTTCAGAGTGTACTGTTTGCTGTCAAGGGTCGGCACCGAAACGCTGGTGCCCAGCAGCGCTTCGCTCAGCTTGATCTCGCGATTCGTGGTGAGATCCTGCCCCTCGACGCTGAAGACCGGGTCCTCGAGCAAGACCGCCTGAATGTAAAGGTCGCCCCGCGGCCCGCCGAACTGGCCCGGGCTGCCCTTGCCCGCGAGCCGCAGTTTCTGCCCGCTGACCATGCCCTTGGGGATCTTGACGGTCACCCGCTCGGGCGCCCCCTGCGACTGGATGGATATCTCCTTCGTCGCCCCGAAGGCGGCCTCGTGCAGCGACAGCGGCATTTCGTAGACCAAGTCATCGCCGCGCATCTGCTGCTGGCGCACGCGGCCGCCGAAAGGCGAGCCCGTGGAGTAGGTATAGCGTGCGCCGGAGCCGCCGCCCGAGCTGTAGAAGTCGCCGCCGCCGAAGCCGAACTCGCGCAGGATGTCGTTGATGTTGAACCCTCTGAAAATATCCTCCTGGCTGAAGCGCTGCTGGAACCCCTCGGAGCCGAAGGTGTCGTATTCCTGCCGCTTCTGCTTGTCGCTCAGCACGGCATAGGCTTCGCTCAGCTTCTTGAACTTCTCCTCGGCGCCCTTGTCGCCTTTGGCGTGGTCGGGGTGGTACTTCATGGCCAGTTTGCGATAGGCCTTCTTGATTTCCGCCTCGGAGGCATTGCGGGCCACGCCCAGTAGTTTGTAGTAGTCCTCCGCCATACGCTAAGGATCTCCCGTTATTTAATTATGAATTTATACAATAAGTTGAAACGTTACAGCTGTCAAGCGCGCCGCCCCCGGCCCGCCGGTGCGCGAAACCGCTTCAGGCTCAATGAACGCTAGCGGCTCCGGGCTTTCAACGCCACCATCAAGACCGACAACGCGGCGGGGGTCATGCCGTCGATGCGCGCCGCCTGCCCGAGCGAGGCCGGGCGCACGGCGGCAAGCTTCTGCCGCAGCTCGTTGGAGAGCCCATGCACGGCGGCGAAGTCGAAATCCTCCGGCAGCCGCGTCTTCTCGAGGTGCTTGAAGCGCTCGATTTCGCGCAGCTGGATCTGGATGTAGCCCTCGTATTTGACTTCGATCTCGACCTGCTGGGCCACCAGGGGATCGATCGGCGCCGGGGCGGGCGACAACGCGGCGACCGCCGGGTAGCCGAGTTCGGTCCGCTTGAGCAGCTGGTCGAGGGGCACCCCTTGGCTTAACGGGGCCGAGCCGCAAGCGGAAAGGAAACGGTTCACTTCGGGGCCCGGGCGGATGACGGCGGCTCGGATCCGCCCGATCTCCCGGCGGATCGCCGCCCGGCGTTCGCGCATCTCGCGCACCGCCTCCGCGCCGACCAGCCCGAGCGCGTGGCCTTTCTCCATCAGGCGCAGGTCCGCGTTGTCCTCGCGCAGCAGCAGACGGTACTCGGCGCGGGAGGTGAACATGCGATAGGGCTCGCGGGTGCCGCGGGTCACCAGGTCGTCGACCATGACGGCCATGTAGGCCTCGGATCGATCCAGCACGAACGCCGGCCGCTGCTGGACCCGGCAGGCCGCGTTGATGCCGGCCCACAGCCCCTGGGCCGCCGCCTCCTCGTAGCCGGAGGTCCCGTTGATCTGCCCGGCCAGAAACAGCCCCTCGACCCGTTTGGCCTCGAGGGTTTTCTTGAGCTCAACCGGGTTGACGTAGTCGTACTCGATGGCATAGGCCGGCCGCATGATCTGCGCACGCTCCAGACCGTCCACCGAACGCACCAGCTCGACCTGGACCTCCAGCGGCAGGCTGTTTCCCAGGCCGCTCGCGTAGATCTCCTCCGTGTCGAGGCCCTCGGGTTCCAGGATGACCTGATGGCGCTCCTTTTCAGGGAACTTGACGACCTTGTCCTCGAAGGAGGGGCAGTAGCGGGCCGAGGTGCCCGTGATCACCCCCCCGTAAAGGGCCGAACGGTGCAGGTTGCGGCGCAGGATCTCATGGGTGGCCGGGCCGGTGTGGCCGATGAAGCTCGACTGCTGCGGCAGCCGGGGGCCGACCGTAAAGCGCGAGAAGCGGGTCGGCGACGGGTCGCCCGCCTGTTCGCTGAAGCGCGAAAAATCGATGCTGGCGCGGCGCAGGCGCGGCGGGGTGCCGGTCTTCAAGCGGCCCAGTTCGAAGCCCAGCGCCTGCAGGTGCGCCGCCAAGCCATAGGCGGCGAACTCGCCCGCCCGTCCGGCCGGGATCGAGGTGAACCCGATGTGCACCAGGCCGCTCAGAAACGTGCCGGTGGCCAGCACGACGGCCCGCGCGGCATAGCCGTAGCCGGTGTGGTCTTCGACCCCGACCACGCGCCCGCCCTCCACCACCAGCCGCTCCACCAGCGCCTGCTTGAGGTCGAGCCCCGGCTGGGCCTCGACCACGGCCTTCATGGCCATGTGGTAGCGTTTCTTGTCGTTCTGGGTCCGGCTGGACTGGACCGCGGGCCCTTTGCGGGTGTTGAGCGTGCGGTATTGGATGGCGGTGCGGTCGGCCGCCTTGGCCATCTCCCCGCCCAGGGCGTCGATCTCCTTGACGAGCTGCCCCTTGGCCATCCCGCCGATGGAGGGGCTGCAGGGCATGGCGGCCAGCTTGTCGAGGTCGATGGCCAAAAGCAGCACCCGGCAGCCCATGCGAGCGGCCGCCAGGGCGGCCTCGCAGCCGGCGTGGCCGGCGCCGACGACCAGCACATCGTAGGTCGGAGAAAAAAGCGTCATGGGAGTCGAGCGCCCGGTCGATTGCGCGGAATTGCCCGCATGTGATACACACGGGGTGCGCGCTGCGCACCGGCCGTTGAGGCAGCCGGCGCGGATGGCCCGGCTGAGCGCACCGGCGCAGCGGGCGCATTATAGGGAGGCCGGCCGAAACGGTCAAGCCGCCATGCACAAGCGCTACAACGACCTTGCCACCCACCTGCGCGCGATGTTCGGCTGCCGGGTCCAGAAAATCTCCGTCGACGCGGGGCTGAGCTGCCCCAACCGCGACGGGCGCCTGGCCACCGGCGGCTGCATCTATTGCAACGCCCGCGGATCGGGCACCGGCGCCCACCGCGCCGGCCGCTCCATCGCCCTCCAGCTCGCCGCCGGCAAGCAGGCGCTGGCGCGCCGCTACGGGGCCGAAAAATTCATCGCCTATTTCCAGTCCTTCTCCAACACCTATGCCCCGGTGCCGGTCCTGAAGACCCTTTACGACGAGGCTCTCGGCGTGCCGGGCATCGTGGGGCTTTCGATCGGCACGCGCCCGGACTGCGTGTCGCCCCCGGTGCTGGAGCTGCTCGCCGACTATGCCCGCGAACGGCTGGTCTGGGTCGAGTACGGGCTCCAGTCCGCCCGCGACGAGACCCTGGCGCGGATCCGCCGGGGCCACGACGCCGAATGTTTTTTCCGAGCGGCGGCGCTCACCCGCCGGCGCGGCATCCGCATCTGTGCCCATGTGATATTAGGCCTGCCGGG
Organism: Desulfobacterales bacterium; assembly: GCA_025454255.1. GTDB lineage: Bacteria > Desulfobacterota > Desulfobacteria > Desulfobacterales > SpSt-501 > SpSt-501. Next base: position 30,369 of record JALOOU010000010.1, read on the forward strand.
CGAAACGCGCGCGGACATGCTCTACACGGCCGGCCGCCTGGCCGATACCGGCATCGATGGGCTCAAGCTGCACCTGCTCTACGTGATCAAAGGCACGCCCATGGAGGCGCTCTGGCGCAGCGGAGAGTACCGCTGCCTCGAGCAGCAGGAGTACGTCGACCTCGTATGCGATGTCCTCGAGCGCATTCCCGCCGCGGTCGTGATTCAGCGGCTCACCGGCGACCCCCACCCGGAGGAGCTCGCGGCCCCGGCCTGGTGCCGCAACAAAGCCGCGACCCTGGCGTCGATCGAGGCCGAACTGGAGCGCCGCGACTCGCACCAGGGGGTGCGGGCCGGCGCCTCCGCGAGGGGCCCGGTTTCTTGAATTCGGCGCCTCACCGGCCTATAAGGGCCAAAGCCACGCGAGAAAGGGCGTGAAGCCTCCTATGACCCATGCCACCCCACCCACCGCCGGACGAGACGAATTCGACCTCTCCTTCAAAGTCTTCCACGAGCTCATGGCGCGCAAGGTGACCGACATCCTGTTGGTCAGCAGCCCCTACGACGCTTTCATCATGGAGGAGGAGGGGCGGCTGGCCGAACGGATCATCCACGAGTACCGCGGCCTGAACCTCTCCCGGCCGCCGATGCTCACCTGGGTGTCGACCTCCGCCGAGGCCCTCGACGCCTTGCGCCGCAAGAAGTTCGACCTGGTGATCACCATGCCGCTGGTGGACGACACGGACGCCGACGCGCTGGGCCGCACGATCAAGGCGAGCTTTCCGGAGCTGCCGGTGTTCCTGCTGGTGCACAAGACGGACCAGAGCGTGTTGGATCAGACGAGCGCCGATCGCAGCGCCATCGACCGCGTCTACGTCTGGCGGGGCAACTCCGACCTGATCCTGGCCGTGATCAAAAACTTAGAGGACCGCCTGAACGTCGCCTACGACACCGAGCGCGCCAAGGTGCGGGTCATCATCGTGGTCGAGGACACCCCGGCCCACTACTCGGCCCTGCTGCCCATTCTATACAAGCAGATCGTCACCCAGACCCAAGCGGCCATGGAGGAGTCCGTCAACGACGAGCACCGCATCTTCCGCATGCGGGCCCGGCCGAAGATCCTGGTGGCCGAGACCTACGAAGAGGCCATGGCGCTTTACCGCCGCTACCAGCCCTACCTGCTCGGGGTGATCTCCGACGTGCGCTTCCCGCGCGGCGGCGCCCTGGACGACAGCGCCGGGTTTTCGCTGCTGGAGGCCATCCGCGCCGATAACCCCGACCTGCCGCTGTTGAACCTGAGCTCCGAGGAGGCCAACCGCGAGCGGGCCCGGAGCATCCCGGCCGTGTTCATCAACAAGAACTCCCCGACCCTGAACGCCGAGATCCACGACTTTTTCATGACCTATCTCGGCTTTGGGGACTTCGTCTTCCACCTGCCGGACGGCCGCGAAATCGCCCGCGCCTCCGACCTGAGGACGATGGAAAAGCTGCTGCCCGACATCCCGGAAGCCTCCGTGGACTACCACGCGCAGCGCAACCATTTCTCCAGCTGGCTGATGGCCCGCTCGGAGGTCATGCTGGCCTCCAAGCTCAAGCCGGTCAAGGCGAGCGATTTTGCGAACACCCAGGCCTTGAAGGAGTACCTGGTGCGCTGCATCGCCGAACGCCGCCGGGGGCGCCAGAAGGGCATCATCACCGAATGGACCGCCGACCGCTTCGACCCGGATGCGGATTTCATCAAAATCGGCCGCGGCTCGCTCGGCGGTAAGGCCCGCGGGCTGGCCTTCATCTCCACCCTGCTGCGCCAGCATCCGGAGCTGCAGGCCCGGCACACGGAGATGGAGATTCGCATCCCCAAGACGGTGGCCATTTCAACGGAGGGCTTTGACGCCTTCATCGGCGAGAACCGCCTGGCGGAGCTCGCCACCCGCGAGGTCGACGACCGGGAGGTCGCTGCGGCCTTCATGGCCGCGCCACTGCCGGAGTGGCTCACCCGGCGCCTGGCCCTGCTGCTGGAGCAGACGCCCTGCCCGCTCGCCGTGCGCTCCTCGAGCCTGCTGGAGGACGCCCAGTTCCAGCCGTTTGCCGGAATATACCGCACCGTGATGCTGCCCAACCTTCACCCCGACCCCGCGGTGCGGCTCCACCGGCTGGAGAGCGCCGTCAAGCTGGTCTATGCGTCCACCTATTTCGAAAGCCCCAAGGCCTTCGCCCGCAGCACCTCCCATCGCATCGAGGAGGAAAAAATGGCGGTGGTCATCCAACACGTGACCGGCCAGGCGTGCGGCGACTATTTCTTCCCCGCGCTCGCGGGGGTCGTGCAGTCCTACAACTTCTACCCGATCGCCCACATGAAGCCCGAGGACGGCATCGCCCACATCGCCCTCGGATTGGGCAAAACCGTGGTGGAGGGGGGGACCTCGCTGCGCTTTTCGCCCAAGTACCCCCAGTTCATGCCCCAGTTCTCGACCGTGGAGGACATTCTGAAAAACGCCCAGCGCACGTTCTACGCGTTGAATCTGACCGAGTTCCCGGCGGATCTGAGCGTCGGCGAAGACCCGACCCTGGCGCGCCTGGCCGTGGATGATTTCAGCGGCTCGGCCTGCGTGCAGGCGGTCTCGAGCACCTATTTCCCGCAGGAGCATCGCATCCGCGACGGTTTTCAGAACGGCGGTTTCCCCGTGGTGACCTTCGCCGGGGTGCTCAAGCACCGATCCTACCCTTTGGCGGAGGTCCTGGCGGACATCCTGGACCTCGGGCGCAAGGGGGTCGGCTGCGCCGTGGAGATCGAGTTCGCCGTGAACCCGTTTGCCGCGCCCAGGCCGATCTTCGACCTGCTGCAGATCCGCCCGATGGCCGTGGCCCGCCAGCGGCGCAATGTGCAGATCACCGCCGAGGAGGTCGCCCGGGCCTTCTGCTACTCCACCATGGCGCTGGGCAACGGCCTGGTCAGCGGCATCACCGATGTGGTTTTTGTCGACCCGGATGCCTTCGAGGTGGCGCGCACGATTGAAATCGCCGCCGAGGTCGGCCGCCTGAACAAGCAGCTGGCCGCCCAGAACCGCAGATATCTGCTGATCGGCCCCGGCCGCTGGGGTTCCGCCGACCGCTGGCTCGGCATCCCCGTGAAGTGGAGCGACATCTCCGCGGTGCGCGCCATGGTGGAGACGACCGCTGAGACCCTGCGGGCCGATCCCTCCCAGGGATCGCACTTCTTCCACAACATCACCTCCCTGGACATCAGCTATCTTACGACGGGAAGCAGCGGGGAGGGATTCATCGACTGGCAATGGCTCAAGGCGCAGCCGCCCCAGACGCAGACGGCGCATCTGCGCCACCTTAGGCTTGCAACGCCGCTGACGATCAAGATCGACGGCCGGAGCTCACGCGCGGTGATCATGGCCTGAAAACGGGGGCGGGCAGCGCCGGCATTGCGCACTTCGATAAGCAGGCGGGGCTTGTTGCCGGCGGGGGGCCCGCCGGTGCGGCACTGCGATCGAATCGCGGCTGGAAGCCGCTCCCACAAAAACGAACCCTGCTCGCTGGCGAAGCGCTGCCGCCGGCGGCATGCAATGCGCTCAAGCAAGATCGACTTTTTCTCCGGCGGGAGGCCGCGACCGGGTCGCGGCCGGAGCCTGCCGCGCCGGAGTACGCGCGAGAGATGCCGGGAGCCCCTCCCCCGCGAGGCACCTGAACTGGCGTGCGAAAAGCCCGCCGCTGCAGCCGGAACGCTACTGCGGGTTCCTTTTCAGGTACGCCAGGGCATCCTCGTCGCCGAGGTCGGCCGCCCGCTTGAAATCCTGGACGGCGGCGTTCCGGTCCCCGGCCAGAAGGTGCACCCGGCCCCGGCCGTAGAAGAAGAGTCCGTTGGCCGGCTCGAGGCGCATGGCGCGCTGGATGCTTTCCAACGCCTGGGCATAGCGGCCCATCTGGCCGTAGGCCACCCCTTGCGAAAACCAGGCGCCGCTGTGGCCGGGATCGAGCGCGATGGCGTTGGCGAAATAGCCGACCGCCGCGGGGTAGTTGCCGTAGGTGGATACCAGGGCCCCTTTCCGGAACCACTCCTCGGCGCTGCGGCTCTGGGCCGGGCCGCCGGACGCCGCCGCGGATTTGCCGGCGGCCGGCGCACCCGGGGGCATTACCAGCCCCATCAGCAGCGCAAGGCCGATCGCGAACCACCTGAAATCGTATGCCCGTGTCATCATGCACATCACCTCGAGATGAGCGTTATCATTTTGCGTATGCTCCAATTTTAGTATACTATCGGCAGGAAATCAAAAAACTGAAGCGGCCGCCCGAGGGCTCGGAGCGGCGGGCATCCGTGGGAGCTACCCGTGACCGAATACGCCATTTTCCCGCTGGCGGTGGGGATCAACGAAACCGACCAGGGGGTGATGACCTACCTGCGCGACTACGGCAAACGCATCTTCCTGCCGATCTATGCCTTCTACCTCAAGGGCGGCGGGCGGAACATCCTGGTCGACACCGGCCTGGACCAGTTCGTCATCCCCCCGGGGGCCGAAGAGGCCTGCGGCTTCCCGCTGCTGGAATTCGAAGCGGCGTTGGACCGGGTGGGCCTTGCGCCCGAGGCGGTGGACCTCATCATCCACACGCACCTGCACAACGACCACTGTGAAAACGACGCCAAATGCCCGAACGCCGAAATCATCGTCCAGCGCAAGGAGCTGGAGTTCCTGCAGCACCCGCACCCGGTGGACCACCGCTACTACCCCGACATCCTGGACGGGCTGAACGTCGTCCCGGTTGATGGGGACACCGCGATCGCAGACGGCATCGAGGTGATATTCTCCCCGGGGCACACCGTGGGCGGGCAATCGGTCGCCGTACGGACCGCCGCCGGGCGGGCGGTCATCACCGGCTTCTGCTGCAACGCGAAGAACTTCCCGTCCGCCGGGCCGGCCGTGGCGCCCGGGGTCCACATCAACCTGGCCGAGGCGTATGACTCGATTCAGAAAATCAAGGCCATCGCCGACATCCTGCTACCCCTGCACGAACTTTCGATCGGCCGGATGCGGCAGATCCCACCGGCACCCTGAGGAAGCGAAATGGCGGCTGAAAACGACATCGTCCTGATCCATTTCGAGGACAAACCTCTCACCTTCGCGCGCATCGAGGCCATCTCCCCCGACCACAAGCCCGGTTGGTACCACGTCAAGCTCCTGATGCTCCAGGTGCCGCTTCAAACCGTCACCTGGATCCTGCGGGACGCCTACATCGACGGGGGCGAGTTCACCATGAACGGAAAACGGATGCGCCTCGAGCGGGTGCAGGCGCCCGAGGAGACGCCGGCCCCCGGGCAATCCCCGCCGCCGACTCCCGCGGGCCGCGACGCGGCCGGGGGCAAGGTGATCTCGCTGGCCGACCTCAAGAAGAAATAACAGGGAAACGGCGAGCAGCGTGCACGACATCGTCTTGTCCGCCTCCCGGCGCACCGACATTCCGGCCTTCCACATGCCCTGGTTCATGCGCGCAATTGCCCGGGGGGAGTTCGAAGTGGCCAATCCGGTCACCCGAGCGGTCCGTCGGGTGCCGGCCACCTGCCCGCCGGTGCAGGTGGTGGTGTTCTGGTCGAAAGACTTCGGCCCCTTCATCGCCGGCGGCTACGGCCCGCGCCTGGAGCGGATGGGCTACCGGCTGTTTTTCCAGTTCACGGTCAACTCCGCAATCCTTGCGCTCGAGCCGAACGTCCCGAAACTGGAGGACCGGCTGGAGCAGCTCCGCCGCCTGTGCGCCGCCCACGGGCCGGAGGCGGTGAACTGGCGCTTCGATCCCATCTGCCTTTTTCGGGATGGCCGCGGGCCGATCCGCGACAACCTCAAGGATCTGCCGCGCATCGCCGCGGCCGCCGCGGCCAGCGGCATTCGGCGCTGCACCGTGAGCTTCATGGACCTCTACGCCAAGGTCACCCGCCGCACGGCGCGGCAGCCGGGTGTCGCCTTCGCGGCGCCCACGCGCGCGCAGCAGGTCGAGATCCTGCTCGGCATCGAGGCGCTTCTCGGCGCGCGGGGCATCGCGCTTTTCACCTGTTGCGAGGACGAGGCCGTTGCCGCCCTGCCCGCCCATTCCAGCGTAGCGAGCGGGGCCTGCATACCGAGCCGACGTTTAAGGGAACTCTACGGCGGGCGCCTCTCCCTCAAGCGCGACCGCAGCCAACGGGTGCGCGCCGGCTGCGGCTGCCGCGTCTCCGTGGACATCGGCTCCTACGACCGGCACCCGTGCGGCCACGGCTGCCTTTACTGCTACGCGGGGGCGTGACGGCGCCCGCGCCGAGAACGTCCGGCTCAGCGGCTGCTGGCCGCCCGCCCCGACGACTGAGACCGTGCCCCCATGCAGATCGGCTCGCTGACGCTCGAAGCCCCCACGGTCCTCGCCCCGCTGGCCGGCATCACCAACCTTCCCTTTCGCCTGCTGGCGCGGGAGGCCGGCTGCGCTTTAGTCTATTCGGAGATGGTGAGCGCCGAGGCGCTGGTGCGCGGGCAGCCGAACACCTTTGCGCTTCTGCGCAGCCTGCCCGCGGAAAAACCCCTTGCGGTTCAGCTTTTCGGCTCCGACCCGGGGCGGATGGCCGAGGCCGCCGCCATGGTGGCGGCCTCGGGCGCCGACGTGCTGGACATCAACTTCGGCTGCGCCGTGAAAAAAGTGGTGAAAACCGGCTCCGGGGCGGCGTTGATGCGCACCCCCAAACTGGCGCAAGCGCTGCTGGCAGCCGTGCGCAAAGCGGTGCGGATCCCGCTGACGATCAAGCTGCGCAGCGGCTGGGAACGCTCGGCCGCCCAGGCCTTCGAACTCGGTGCGATCGCGCAGGAGTGCGGGGTGGATGCCGTCGCGATCCATCCGCGCACGGCCGTGCAGAAATTCAGCGGCCGGGCCGACTGGAGCGTCATCGCCGCGCTGAAAGCGCGGCTGAAGATCCCGGTCATCGGCAACGGCGACGTGTTCTGCGCCGAGGACGCCGCGCGCATGCTGTCGGAGACCGGCTGCGATGCGGTCATGGTCGGCCGCGGAGCCATCGGCTATCCGCGCATCTTCGCCGAGATCGCCTCGCGGCTGCGCGAGGAGCCCGCCCCGCCGGAGGCGGCCGGCGAGCGGGCGGCCGTCATGCGCCGATATGCGGAGCTTTCCGCCGCCTGCTATGGGCCGCAGATCGGAAGCCAACTGATGCGCCACCGCCTGGGGTGGTTCACCAAGGGGATCCGGGGCGGGGCGACGTTTCGGAAAGCAGCGTCCGCCATCGCCTCCATGGAGGAGGCTTACGAGTTGATCGCAGGCCTTGAACGCGCCATGCGGGCGTAGGCTGCGAGGCGGCGGGGGGCCGGCGGCGCGCCCTGGCGCTCGCGTCACCGCTTCATTCTCACCGTGCCGCCGTTTTTCACCAGCTCCCAGCGCTCGAACGCGGCGTGGGCGCCGTCCCGGGAGACGGCCGAGACGACCGCCTCGCCGAGCTTTTCGCCGACGGGGATGAAACGCTGGCCGTCCTTGCCCACCATGGCGGCACCGAGCCCGAACACTTCGAGCACCCGGCCGGGCGCCAGGCCCGCATCGCTTCCGGCCGACAGCACGATCGCGCCGCCTTCGGCGGCGACCACAAACGCCTGCCAGGGGCGCTCGCGCAGCGCCTTGCATACCAGGCGCGCGCTCTTGCGAAGCACACGGTCCAGCGCCGGTTGGACATCCGGCAGGCGCATGGCCTGCGTTCGCTGCAACTCTTCGTATTTGAGCCCGTCGATCTCGGTTTGGTCCGCCTGGCGATCGTCCACTATCTTGGCACCGGTGGCCGAATCGACGACCTCAACGCGCACCACCGCCCGGATCCAGTAGCGCATATCTTTCCAGAGCCAGAAGCCCGTGCGCTCCTGTTCCAGCCGGACGTCCATCAGGGAGCCGACCAGGAAGAAATCCACCCCCTGCCGCCGGCCGAGCAGCGCCATGGCGTAGCCGTCGAGCAGCCCGGCCGCGATCCGCGGCGGCGCCTTCAGGTCGGCCGCCAACGCGGCGTCGAACCTCAGGCCGGCGCACTCTTTCTGGAGCAGACCCTGGAACTGCTGCCGGTAGTAGGTCGAAAACCCGAGCGGATCGCCCGACACGCCGGCATCGACCCCGATGAGGGCCGCTTTTTTTCCGGCAGCGGCACCCGTTCCCGGCGCGGCCTTGCCCAGCGCCTCGCGGGAGGCCTCGACCACCTCTGCGGCGGAGTTTTTGAATGCCGTGCAGGCCGTCGGCCCCCCGGCCCATGCCAGCAACGGCAGCAACAGCAACGTGAGCCATCGACTTCTGGGACTGGATGCGGACTGCATGGAGATCACACCTCGATCCGGAGTATACGGACACCATCAGCGGGCGATGCGTCCTTTTCCAACCGATGCCCGCGGGCCCTTGCCGCCTGCGACCATAACAAGAACCGATTTTGAAAGTCAAACCCTCCGCGCCGCCGCCTCGCTGCGGTTGACAGGCCCGCCGCTATCTGTTAGCGCATCGCCTAGCTGAGCAGCACCGCCGCAGACGGACAAGGAGAGACGCGGATGGGATCCATCGACGAGCAGGTCCTCAAAACCGCCAAGGAAGTCGTCATCAAATTCATCGAATGCGGCCGGCTTTCACCCAGCGGCTTTGCGGAGACCTTCCAGGGCATTTACAAAGCCGTCGACGAGACGGTCAAAACCCATCTGAAGCCGCCCGAAAAACCGCCCGAAGCGAAGCCCGCCGCCGGCTCCAAACAAACGGGCGGCAAGCGCTGAGGCCGCCGGTTAGCCGGCGGCAGAATGGATTCACATGGGGGCCCGCCCGTCCCGGCCGCGGCCGGCGGGAGGCAGGCCCCCATCGACGGCTCCCATCTCAGTGCGCCTCGGCCCAGTTGCCGCCGACGGCCACATTGACCTTGAGCGGCACCTTCAGCTCCCAAACCCCCTCCATGATCCCGGCCACCAGCGCCGACACGCGCTCCAGTTCGTCGGGCGGGGCTTCGAACACCAGCTCATCGTGCACCGTCATCAGCATGGCGGCCTGGAGCCCCTCGCGGGCGAGCGCCGCGTCGATCCGGATCATGGCGATTTTGATCAGGTCGGCCGCGGTGCCCTGGATGGGGGTGTTGACGGCGATGCGCTCGGCCGCCTGGCGCACCATCGGGTTGGCGCTGCCGATGTCCGGCAGCAGCCGCAGACGGCCGAGCAGGGTGCTCGTCTTTCCGGTGCGCCGGGCCTCCGCGATGGTGCGCTCCAGAAAGCGCTTCACGCCGGGGTAGCGCCCGAAGTAGTGATCGATGTAGATCTTGGCCATCTTCTGGCTGATGTCCAGCTGGCGCGCCAGCCCAAAGGGGCTCATGCCGTATAGGATCCCGAAGTTGATCGCCTTGGCCTGGCGCCGGAGCTCGGGGCTCACCTGGGAGGGGGCCACCTCGAAGACCTCGGCGGCGGTGCGGGTGTGGATGTCCTCCTCGTCGCGGAAGGCCTGAATCAGGGTGTCGTCCTCGGCATAGTGCGCCAGGATGCGCAGCTCGACCTGGGAATAGTCCACCGACAAGAGCCGCCATCCCTCGCGCGGCACGAACGTGCGGCGGATCTCCAACCCTTCCGGCGTGCGGATGGGGATGTTCTGCAGGTTGGGCTCCGAGCTGGAGAGCCTCCCCGTGGCCGTCGCCGTCTGGTGGTAGCAGGTGTGGATCCGCCCGGTCCCGGGATGGATCAGGTCGATCAGGGCGTCGGCGTAGGTGGACTTGAGCTTGGCGAGCGTGCGGTGCTTGAGCACCAGGGCCGGCAGCTCGTGGAGCTTCGCCAGCGACATGAGCACATCCACGTCGGTGGAGAAGGCGGTCTTCTTCTTGGTTTTCTTCTGAACCGGCAGCTTGAGCTTCTCGAACAGGATGGCGCCCAGCTGCTGGCTGGAGTGGATGTTGAAGCGCTCGCCGGCCAGGTGGGTGATAGCCTCCTCGAGGCGCGCCAGCTCCTGCTCGAAGTGCACGGACAAGCGGCGCAGCTGCCCGGTGTCCACGGCGACGCCGCGCATCTCCATGCGCTTGAGAACGGGGATGAGCGGAATTTCCACCGCGTGCATGAGCTCGGCCAGCCCGACCTCCTCCAGCCGACACGCGAGCACAGTGTGCGCCAATCGGGTGATGTCGGCATCCTCGCAGGCGTAGGGGACGGCCTCGTCGAGGGGGACCTGGGCGAAGGTGGGGCGCTCTTTCTTGCGGCCCACCACCTCGGCGAAGGTAATGGTCTTGTGGTTGAGAAAGTCCAGTGCGATCTGGTCCAGGTTGTGGGCGCGCTTGGAGGGGTCCAGCAGGTAGGAGGCCAGCATGGTGTCGAAGACCACCCCTGCCAGCTCGATGCCGTGGCGGGCCAGCACGATCCCGTCGTATTTGATGTTCTGCCCCACTTTTTTGAAGCGCGGGTCCTGCAGATAGGCCGCGAGTTTTTCCAGGACAAACGCGCGCTCGAGCTGCTGCGGGGCGCCGAGATAATGGTGGCCGCAGGGGATGTAGAAGGCCTGGTCCGGCTGGATGGCCACGGAAATACCGACCAGCTCGGCGCGCATCGGGTCGGCGGCGGTGGTCTCGGTGTCGATGGCGGCCAGGTCCGCTGCGCGCAGCCGGTCGACGAGCTCGGCGAGCGCCGCGGGGTCGAGCACGGCGCGATAGTCCTTGCCGCTCAGGTCCGCTGCCTGCGGCACGGCGTGCTGCAGCTGGCGGAATTCGAGCTCCTTGAACAGGGCGGCCAGGGCCTGGGGGTCCGGGCCGGTCACCTTGAGCGCTGCGAGCTCCAGGGCCACGGGCGCCCCGGTGTCGATGGCCGCCAGCCGGCGGCTCAGGAAGGCCTGCTCGCGGTGGGCCGCGAGCGTTTCGCGCAGCTTGGGGCGCGCGACGGAGGCGAGGTTCGCGTAGAGGGTTTCCAGACTGCCGTGGGACCGGATGAGCTCAAGCGCCGTCTTCGGGCCGATCCCCGGCACGCCGGGGATGTTGTCCGCGGCATCCCCCGCGAGGCCCATCACATCCACCAGCTGCGCCGGCTCAACCCCCATCCGGGCCCGGACGGAGGCCGCGTCCGTGACCGCATCCTTCATCGGATCCCAGATGCTCGTGCGCTCGCCGAGCAGCTGGACGAAATCCTTGTCGCCGGTCACCATCACCACGGCACATCCCTCGGCCGCCAGTTGGCGGGCCAGGGTCCCGATGATGTCGTCGGCCTCGTAGCCGGCAAGCTCGACCACCGGCAACCGGTAGGCGGCGGTGACCTGCTTGATCAGCGGGATCTGCACCGCCAACTCCTCGGGCATGGGCGGGCGGTTGGCCTTGTACTGCGCGTAGAGGTCGTGCCGGAACGTGGGCCCGCGGGCATCGAACACCATGGCGGCATACTCCGGCTGCCGATCCTCCATGAGTTTGATCAGCATCCGGGTAAAACCGAAGACGGCATTGGTGGGCATGCCGCGGGAATTGCTCAACCCGGCGATGGCATGGAAGGCCCGGTGGATGTAGGCGGACCCGTCGATCAGGTAGGCGATGCGGGAAGAACTCATGCGTCCTTGTATGCTCTCAAATCGGCAGCCGGCGCGGCCCGGCGGCCAGGAGTCGAATTGACACCCGGTCGTGCTTGCATTACTATTTCGCGTGTTGCAGAAGCGCCGGATCGTCCGCCCGTTACCGACGGGCGCTCGATTTCTATACCACCCTATCGCTCGCACCACAAGCAGAGGTCCGCATGCCCCAGGGAGAGATCATCACCGACGATGCCCGCATCCGGCGCCTGCTCAGCGACGCCAAAACAGTGGCGGTGTTGGGGTTGAGCCCCAAACCGGGGCGGGACTCCTACCGCGTCGCGGAATACCTCAAGTCCAAGGGGTTCCGCATCATCCCCGTGCGTCCCGCCCAAACTGAAATCTTGGGCGAAAAGGTGGTTGCCTCGCTCGCGGAGGTGGCCGGCCCGGTCGACATCGTGGATGTGTTCCGCAGCCCGGAGCAGGTGCTGCCGCATGCGCGCGAGGCGATTGCGTTGAGGCCGAAGGTCTTCTGGATGCAGGAGGGCATCGCCCACCAGGAGGCTGCGGAGTTGCTCATGGCGGCGGGGATCGATGTGGTCATGGACCGCTGCATCAAGAAGGATCATGAACGACTCTTCGGCCTATCGGCGTAAGCACCGCGTCGGACGAGAGCTCGCCTGCGACTGCTGCCGCAAGATCTTCCCCTTCTGCTGGCGCTGCCGCTGCGGGTTCAAGATCTGCCAGGCGTGCATGTATGAAAACGTCTGGGGGATGTCCTGCAACGGCATCACCTGGGAGTGCCCCGACTGCGGCGGACAAAACGGCTTCGGCAACCAGTGAAAGCGCGACGGCGGCAGCCGCCGAGGCGTTGCCGGCAAGATGCGCCTCCAAGGGAGCGATTCCAGCGATGACGGCCAAAATCATTGCCATCGAGGAGATGTTGGGCCCGCTGCGCGGCCCGCTCGGCAACATCATGCGCATGGTGCCCGATCGCGACCAGCACGATGTCAACCTGCTGCGGCTGCTGGCGTTTCGACTGCGGATCGACGGCGAGGCGGCGCTCAAGGACTACCTCCTCTCCCGGATCCGGGATGCCATCCAGTGCGGGTACTCCGGCAGCCTGTACGATTTTTTGAAGCGCGACCCCAGCAACGCGGAATGCCCGACCGCAACGGAAGAGGAGCCCGCCGATCCCGGCGCGGCATAGGGAGCCATGCACTACGAAGGCACCATCATCCGCCCGCCCAGCGAGGCCAACAGCATCCTGCTCCAGGTCACTGTCGGCTGTTCGCGCAACAAATGCACGTTTTGCGGCACCTACCGGGGCGAGCGCTTCCGGATCAAATCCGACGATGTCGTCATGGAGGACATCCGCTTTGCCGCCACCCACTGCCGCCGCCAGCGGCGGGTGTTCCTGTGCGACGGGGACGCCCTGATCGTCCCGCAGAGACGGCTGGTGTCGATCCTGCAGGCGATCCGCGCGCAGCTGCCCTGGGTGACGCGCGTCGGCGCCTACGCGAATGCGAAGAGCCTTCAGCTCAAACGCCCAGAAGAGCTGGAGCAGCTGCGCGAACTGGGACTTGGCATCGTTTACATGGGCGTGGAGTCCGGGGACGACGAGACGCTCACGGCCATCAACAAGGGGGCCGACGCCGGCCGGTTGAGCGCGATGGGGCGCAAAGCCAAGCAGGCCGGTCTCAAACTCTCGATCACGGTGATCCTGGGGATCGCCGGCCGGGAGCGCTCCGCGGTCCACGCCCGGGAGACCGGCCGCGTGCTCTCCGAGATCGACCCGGACTATGTGGGCGCACTCAGCCTGATGCTGATCCCGGGAACCCCGCTTCACAACGAGTGGCAGGCGGGGCGCTTCCCGCTGCTGGAGCCGCAGGAGATGCTCTGCGAGCTGCGCACCATGATCGCCGAAACCCATCTCTCGCTGGGGCTGTTCCATGCCAACCACGCCTCCAACTACCTGCCGATCAAGGCGCGCATGCCCAAAGACAAACCCGCGGTTCTGGAGCTGATCGACCGGGCGCTGGCGGGCAGGGTCTCTCTCAAGCCGGAATACCTGCGCGCCTTGTGACCATCGCGGACAGATAGGCTCCTGCCGGACCGGGATGCGAAAGGGACAAGATGGACCTCAAACTTCTGTTGACGACCTTCGGAATGGTATTCCTCGCGGAGCTGGGCGACAAAACCCAATTGGCGACGTTTTGCTTCTCCGCCGACTGTGAAGACTCCCGGCTTTCGGTCTTTTTGGGCTCGGCCGGCGCCCTCGTGCTCAGCTCCCTGATTGCGGTGCTGCTCGGAGCCGGCATCAGCCGCTTCGTCTCACCGACCGCCATCAAGCTGGGGGCCGGGATTTTTTTCCTGGTGGTCGGCAGCTGGACCATCTACAGCGCCATGCGGACCTGACCCGCGCAAGGGCCGCCCCGATGCGCTCGTTTCTCAAAACCCTGCTCCTCTGCCCGACGGCCCTGCTGGCCGTGACGGGCGCCGTTTTTGCCCAGCCGCCCCCGCGCGGGGCCGTCCTGGATTTCACGCCCCTGATCGAGGCCGCCCGCGTGCCGGGCCCGCTGGACTTCTGCGGGGAGCCCGTGCCTCTAGCGCACCCGGAGGTGCGCGAGCGCATGGAGCGTGAGATGCTGCTGGTGCTGTGGGATGCCCCCATGGTGATCCTGTGGGCCAAGCGGGCCGGCCAGCACCTGGAGGCCATCGAGTCCGCCCTGAAGGCCCACAAGCTGCCGCTCGACCTCAAGTACGTGCCCATCGCGGAGAGCAACCTCCGGCCGCATGCCGGCTCGCCCAAGGGAGCCATGGGATTTTGGCAGTTCATGGGGCCCACTGCCCAAAAATACGGTCTCCAGGTCGACTCGGAAAAGGACCAGCGACGCAATCTGGCCGACTCGACCGCAGCCGCCATCGCCTACCTGAAAGAGCTCCATGGCATGTTCGGGTCCTGGACGCTCGCGGCGGCGGCCTACAACATGGGGGAAAACGGGCTGCGGCGGGAGATCGCCGCCCAGGATGTGCGCGACTACTACCGCCTCTACCTGCCCTTGGAAACCCAGCGCTATGTTTTCCGCATCCTGGCCGCCAAGCTGATTCTCTCCGATCCCGGCCGCTACGGGTTCCACCTCACTCCGGAGGAGCTCTACCGGCCTGCGGCGGTGGATATCGCCACCGTGGAGGTTGCCGCGGAAACCCCTGTGCTCGCCCTCGCCCGTGCGGCCGGCACCGACTTCAAGACGATCAAAGATCTCAACCCCGAGATCCGGGGCTACCGGCTCGCGCCCGGCCGGCACCAGCTGCGGCTGCCTGCGAACTCCGCCAAGAACTTCCAGGCACGGCTGGCCGAGGAGGTCCAGCGTATCAAGGGGGATGAGGAGACCATCGTCTACGTCGTCAAAGAGGGGGACTCCCTGGGGGCGATCGCCGAGCGGTTCAGGGTGCCGTTGTCGGAAATCAACCGGCGCAATCAGCTGGACCCGAAGAAGCCGATCCACCCGGGCCAGCGCCTGTCGATCGCCATAAAGCGCGGGGAGGAGCCGCCGCCGTGAGGCCGCGGATCGGCCTCAGCCGTTTTGAGGCAACGGGCGGTCCGCACGGGGCGGGAGTTTGATTTTGCGTTTTTCGCGGTCGGGATGCGGGCGGTAGAAAATGGCCACATTCCCGATGAGCCCGGCCAGAGCGCTGTCGGTGTTCTGCGCGATGGCGGCGGCGATGGAGGATCTCTGGCCACGCTCCTTGAGTTCGGCGAGCTTGACCTTGATCAGCTCATGAACGCCCAACGCCTCGGAGAGGGATGCGAGCACGGCGGCCGTCACGCCCTTTTGGCCGACGAACACCACCGGCTTGAGGCCGTGGGCCAGGCCGCGCAGATATTTTGCCTGGGAACTGGTGAGCGGTTGCATCGCAAAAAAACCTTCGTTATAGATAGAAAGGGTTGACACCCCTGTCCAACGGCCGGGGGCCCCGCCATGGCGGGATTGCGGGCCTCTCGAACGTGCTCACGCCCTGTTGAGGCTGCGGCGCTTTCGAATCGGCCTCCCGCCTTGCCCGCAACCGTGATCCAAGGTTCTGAAACCTTTTATGGAACATGGGCAGGTGAACCTGAAAACGCTCTCCCCCGCCATTCCACAGAGGTGCGCCATGCAGAAGCCAAACTACCCCCAGGAGGCCGTCTCGTTTCAGATCCAGACCTATCGGCAGCCGAAAGACATCCGCACGCTGCGGGCCCGGAATGTATCATTTTCCGGCAGCCCGCGCAAACACCCCTACGCCCCGGATAAGATCATCCTGGTGGCCGACCCATACAGCACCAACACGATCTTCTTCGAATTCAGCAAGCAGGACATCGCCTTCGTGGAGGAGCTGCCGAGCATCGTGGACATGGACGGGAGCACGGTCACCATGATGCGCCTGTGGGTCAAGAAGGGCAGCCTCGCCGTGCGCAGCACGCCGTTCATCGCCGGCGACACCCGGGCGGACTCCGATTAACGCAGGGCCGGGGGAATCGTCAGCCTTACACGGGCAGCACGTGGATCGCCTTGATGATTAGATCCACGGCGTCGCCCTTTTTTCAAGTTCAAGCTCCGCGACCGGTTCCGAGGTCAGAGGTTGACCACCTTGTCCGCCAGCTGCATCGCCGTGACGATGTCCAGCATGTTGGTCGTCTCCCCCACCTGCTTGCGCTCCAGCAGGTTGAAGTGGGTCAAACAGGTCCCGCACACGAGGATCTTGAGCCCGGCCCGTTCATAGGCCTTGAGCTCTTCCAGCACCTCCGAGCCGTCGACGGCGAGCTTGACGCCATTGTTCACGAAGACCAGGCGCCACAACTCCGGGCCCATTTCCTTCAAGGTGCGCAGGAAGTTGACCATCAGCTTGACTCCGAGGTGATCGTCGCCAAAGCCGATGCGGTCGGTGGCGCACATCACCATGATCTTGTTCGACTCGGCCGCAGGCCGGGCCGCCGGCTGCCCGGCAGGAGCGGGAGCAGCCCCGCAGCGGCCGACAACGACGAAATCCCCGGCCGAGCGCTCCAGCACGGTCGCGAAGCCCTGGGACTCCAGAAAGCGTTTGACGTTTTCCTGGGAGGCCGCATTGTCCACCAGCACGCGGACCCCGGCGGGCTTCTCCTGGTCCAGCGTGGCCTTGGTGTGCAGCACGGGCGCGGGGCATGCCAGGCCGCGGGCATCTATCTCTTTCATCTCGGCACCTCGCTTCGAAACCGGGTCGGGTGGTTGGGGTATAGGATTCGGTGTTTGGTGAACCGTGTTCGGTGCACCACGGGCGCTTGTCACTCCACCCGGATCTTCTCTTCCGGCCCTGGCAGCACTTCGCCGATCTCGGCGGATGGAGCGACCCCGGCATCGCCCAGGGCCTTCAGGAGCTCGCCGGCCTGGGCGGCACCCACGCTGATCAGAAGTCCGCCCGAGGTCTGGGGATCGAAGAGCACATCCCGCAGCGGCCGATCGACGGCGTCGTGAAAGGCGACCATCGCCTCGCGGAACTCCCTGTTTTTGTGCGCGCCGGCCGGGATCAGCCCCATCGCGGCATACCCCAGCGCTTCCGGGAACACCGGCACCTGTTTCGCAAAGAGCCGCACCCCGGCGCCGGAGCCGCTCACCATTTCAGCCAGGTGCCCCAGCAGGCCGAAGCCGGTCACATCGGTGCAGGCGTGCACGTCGAAACGGGCCATGGCCTCGCAGGCCTTGCGGTTGAGCGCCGCCATGAGGCGCATGACCTTTTCGGCCAGCTCCGGCGGGGCCATGCCGGCCTTGACGGCGGTGTTGATAATGCCGGTGCCGAGGGGTTTGGTCAGGACCAGTCGATCCCCGGGGACAAGATTCTTCTTGGTGAGAACCCGGTCGGGGTGGACGAACCCGGTGACCGCGAGGCCGTACTTGAGCTCCTTGTCCTCGATGCTGTGCCCGCCCACCAGGACCACGCCGGCCTCCGACATCTTGTCCAGGCCGCCCTGGATGATCCGCCGCAGGATGGAGAGGTCCATCTCCTTGACGGGGAAGGCCACGAGATTCATGGCGGTCTTGGGCACCCCGCCCATGGCGTAGACGTCGCTCAGCGCGTTGGCGGCGGCGATCTGCCCGAACCAGTAGGGGTCGTCCACGACCGGGGTGAAGAAGTCCACCGTCTGGATCAGGGCCAGGGTGGCGGAGACCCGGTAGACCCCGGCGTCGTCGGCCCGCTCGAGCCCCACGAGCACATTCTCATCCGTCGGGATGTGGATCCCGCACAAAGCCCGGTCCAGGTCCCCTGGCGCCAGCTTGGAGGCTCAGCCGGCGCCGGCGACCGTTGCGGTCAGGCGGATATGTCTGGTCTCTTTCATACGGCAGCTCATTTTTCGCGCAACCTATCACACTTTACCCATCGCTGTCATCCACGACGCCGGTCAATGGGCATGCCAGTTCATCGGCCGAGTATGCGTGCATCCTCCCGCAAAACGGACACGGGGTGGACAAACGCAACTTCATTTCAAGGCGCTTCCGGCCGTTTGAATCCAAAGAGACTCCCCAATTCTCGACAATTTTATAGCCGTCGCTTCGGAACACCCGCTGCGTCAACCGACAGATAAAAACCAGCTTCATCATCCATACCGCTCAGGACATCACCCTTCGGGTTTCACGCCGGATCGCTTTCACCCTTGATCTCTCCGGACAAGCTTCATTCCAAACTCCTCTTTCGCACGTAGGCTGGATTGACCTTCATGAGCGCGGGCTCGGTTGATAATTGCCGGCCAGAACTGCCGCGCCGACCGGCCCCACGATTTGGGGGTCATCCGCCGCCAGAACGGGCTGCTGCAGCGCCTCCTCCAGCAGGCGGCGCATGCAGTGGTTCTTGGCGACCCCACCGGAGAAAACCAACGGCCCGTCGGTGGAGACCCGCCGCAGCATGCCCGCTGCTCGGCGGAGCGCAGACGTATGCAGACTGAAGGCGATGGCCTTGCTGTCCTGGCCGCCGATGTCGAGCACGGTCGCAGCCTCCGGAAAGAAGCACCTCGCCCGGGCCGCATGGGCCTTGATCTCGGTCACGGTGGGTGCCTCGAAATCCACTTCGAACTGCCCGCGGCCGCAGCCGGTAGCGAGGATGCGGTCGCAGGTCACGCCGTCGAGCAGGCTGCGGGCGGCCGCCATGCCGTCATAGCCGGTGTCCGCCTGCCGGCACTCCACGATCGCATGGTTTGCGACGACGACCAGCTTGACCGATCGGGAACCGATATCGATGCCGGCGCAGCGCATGTCCATGTTCTCATCGCGGCTGGAGGCCGCCCCCACCGATATGATTCAAGCCGATGACCGCGATCCGGCCCTATCCAGGCGCCGGACCCGGCTGGCCTTCGGGCCCAGCTCCTGTCTCAAGCGTCTTTTGAGCATCCATCGATTCCAATAGGTGAGAGGCGCCCGGGCCACCCTCAGCTTTCCGTTCAGGGCCGCCTCGGGCCGATACAAGAGGTCGGCGAGGTGAATCGTCGGCGACAGCCTGTTCAGGAACCCGGTGCAGCCGGCGCAGTAGGCAACCATCGGGCGGCCGCCGGCCTCCTGCTGCCGGATGGCCCCCCATGCCTTGGCGAAGTCGGGCTTGACGAACCCCACCATACCGCCCTCCCCGCAGCAGACCGTGCGTCGGCCGCGGCGCTTCAATTCCGTTATCTTCAGCCCCATCTCGGCGAGCAGGCCGCGAACGGCCTGGTGCACTGGGGCTTCGTTGCGCAGCGCACAGGGGTCGTGGACGCCGACCTCCCGACCCCCGTTTTTGGACCCGGCGTTGAATCCGTTTGCGTGGATGAATTCGTAGACGGTCTTAACGGCAATTCCCTTGCCGTGGTGCTGGAAAATCTTGAAGCAGTTCGGGCAGGCCACCAGCACCCGCTTCACCCCTTGGCGGGACAGATATCCGGTCAGCTCTCCGAACACGAATTCAAAATGCGCCTGACGCCCAAGATCGTGCGACGGTTTCGTGCAGCAGTCGAGCACGATCCCCAGTGCAGGTAGGGTCTTTTGCAGATCCCGAAACATGCGCAGAGTCACCCCCGGCCGGGTCCCCGGCAGGCTGCATCCGGGAAAGAACACCGTATCGCAGCCATCGGGCAGCCCATACCAGGAAAATAATGGCGAGGTGCCGCGCTTCTCGAATCCCAAGATGGCCCTGTAGACGGACTCTTCGAAATGCCCCCCTTCGACATACTGGCGGCGGATCTCCAGAAACAGCCTGAAAGGGTCGAGTTTCTCGGGACAGACCGCATGGCAGAGGCTGCACAGGCTGCATTCGTAAGCGATCGCCTGGTGCCGAGGTGATGAAAAATCGAACGCGTTCGCAATCGCCTTGGGTGTACCGTAATGCGATAGGAAGGCACAACCCTTGACGCACGCGCCGCACTCAGTGCAGCGCTCTCGAATGTTTTTAAGATAAGGCTCCAAAGCCGGCGGCGTTTTTCCGCCCATCATCAAAGCCGGTTTAATAATATCCGATCCTTTACGGAACCGTTCTTTGTAAAACCGCAGCGCCCGACGCACCACCAACGGGAGCACCCCGATCAGGGCCAGGGAAATGGCTATCCCCGGCGAGAGGATGCCCGCTACCGACTCGATCCGGCCGAGCTGGCTTCCGGCATTGACGAAAACCGCCGTACCCGGCAGCATCCCCAGCTGCGAGACCCAGTAGAAGGTGGTCAGACGGATGGGGGTGAGCCCCATGACCATGTTGATGATGCAGAAAGGAATCACCGGAATCAGCCGCAGAGAAAAAAGGTAGAAGGCGCCCTCCTCCTGGATGCCGGCATTCACCCGCTTCAATTTGTCCCCGAACCGGCGCTGCACCCAATCGCGCAGGAGATAGCGCGAAAGGGCGCAGGCCAGAGTGGCGCCGATGGCGCTGGCGAAGGAGATCAGGATGGTCCCTGCGAGCGCACCGAACAAGGCCCCCGCCGCCAATCCCAGAACCGTGGCGCCCGGAAGATTGAGCGCCACCACCGGAATGTAGAGCGCGGCGAATGCGGCGGCCACGGCAGCCGGCCGTTGGTCGTAAAGCGCCTGCAGGCGCGATTGGTGCGCCTTGACGCTCTCCAGGATCAATTCCCGATGCAGTCCAGTGCTGAAGAACAGCGCCACCAGAACCAAAACCGCGCCCACCAGGAGCCATCGGCTATGCCTCATTAAATTCATCTCAGCATCTCGATAAACGCCTCGACGCGGGTCTTGAGCTGGCCGACGTCCTCCATGCTGTAGTCGGTCTCGATGCGAAACGCAGGAATCTTTTTCTCCTCGAGCGCCTAGGCGAGCGGGATCGCCTCCATCAGGTAGGGCTGGCAGAGCGTCTGGCCGCAGTGGGTTACGCCATCGGCGTTGTTAAGGGCCTCGAAATTGTCAGGATACTGCCTAAAAATCCCTCCTGAGCTCCCTTTGCCAAAGGGAGGGATCACCCCTCTTCGACAAAGAGGGGCCCGGGGGCCGTTGTTTCCGCTGCCGGAGGACCGGCCAGCCGCCTGGGCTACTTGATCGACCCGACAGGGTGCTTTGCTCCCTTCCAGGCGAAAATTCCTCCGGGGTAGCGATACACATTCGTATAGCCGTTTTTGACGGCCCAGGCCGCGCCGTTGTGGCTGCGGGTGCATTTGACGAACCCGCAGTAGATGACGACCTGCTTGCTCTTGTCGGGCCCGAGCATGTTGATCAAATCCTGCTCGCTCTTGCCTGCGGTCTCCTTGGCGTCCCAGACCTTCATGTCGGGAATCGGGAAGAGGAACTGTTTGGCGCCCGGGACGTGCTCTTTCTTGTAGCTCTCCTCATAGGGCATCGTATCGATGAGGACCATCTCCTTCTTGGCGTCGATCCATCCCTTCAGCTCTTCGGTTCCGACCAGTTTGTAGCCGCCGGAGACTGCCTGGTTGTGAAGACCGATGGCAATCTTTTCCCAGGCGAACTCCTCTTCGAATTTGTCCGCGGCAACGGCGGCGCCGAAACCGAACAGCAACAGGACCGCAATCATGCCTCCGATCTGAAGCCATTTGCCCATCTTGACCTCTCCTTTATGAATGAGTTGACCGCCGCGCGCACAGCAATCGGGCGGATGGACCGAAACCGCCTCCACGCGTAGAGATAAGCAATCCCGACGCCCATGATCAAATCCCGTTTGAGGGCATCCCGCAGGCCGTGATAGGCCCGCGACTCGATCTCCTCCGGACCGAAGCAGCCGCAGTCCACGTCGAGCCCCATGCGGATTCCGTAAATCAGAATGGCGATGAAAACGCCTAGCAGCCCCGAAATCACCGCCAGCGAGCCGCGAATGTCTAAGATCAGGCCGATCGCCGCGACCACTTCGAGCAGCGGCAGCCCGATGGCGACTGGCATCAGCAAGCTGCCGGGCAGGATCCCGTAGGCCTTGATGAGAACGGCAAACGCCTTGGGATCGAGCAGTTTCGTAACACCGGCATAGAGGAAGATAAACGCCAAGACCCATCGAACAAGCCGATAGACAAAATTCAATGACAAACGCTCGTGTAGTTTGGCGTTGCGCATCCGCACGGTACGAGAACATGATGTTTTGAGCAGACAGCACAAGTACAGACTCGGACAACCTATTGAAAACGAAAGTTGAAATCAAATCGTTTGATCTGATAATCGCCGGATCGAGAATAGATAATTTCTATATATCAGGATAGGCGTGTGCGCTCGCGACACGGTGTGGCAGGAGCGCTCACTCGGCGGGGTTGCGATCGGCGCTGTTCTTCAGCCGCCGGATGGTGGAGCTGATTTCATCGGCCCGGGCGGTGAGGCGGTTGAGCTCGACGAGGTGCGGGGCATATCTGCCGGCAACCGCAGTGTGCGAATATCGCACGAAGTGGTCGATTTCGCTCCAGGCCTCCTCGAGCAGGGTGCGCACTTGGATCTCGACCGGCAGGGTCTTGTCCTTGGAGCGCTCGAAGGCGATCAGGTAGTGGACCGAGCGGTAGCCCCAGGGATGCCGGTGAACCTCGCAGCGGCGGTCGCGGAAGGCCTGGATGAGAGCCGGCGGGTCCTCGGCATGGATGTTGGCCACCGGCGCTTCTTTAAGCTCCCAGGTGCGCAGGATGAAATCATGGATCGACGCCCAATCCTCCTTGAACAGGTGCAGGGCGCGCACCCCCACCAGGTCGGTGACGAGTTGGTCGTAGTTGCCCGTGCCGATGTCGATCGCCGGGTTCTCGAGCTTGATGCGGACGATTTTCTCCAGCAGGTGGTCCGGGGATTTGATCCGCGTCTTGACGGTGTGGACGGCTTCGACCGGCCGCAGCCGCTCGGCCACATAATTGGCATCCAGCCCCAACTCGGGGGTGCTCTTCTCAAAATCCCGTCGGATGGCGATCAGCAGGTCCCAGTCGAGGCTTGTCCGCCGGAACTGGGATTCCGGTATGGAGAACCGTTTTAGAAATTCAGACTGCTGCAAGCGCCCCCCCTTTTACCCGGCTTCCCCTGCAGGGTTGTCGCACGGTCTGATGGACTTCCGTATAACGAGATGAGAAAAGGGTCAACCGGTTTCAGACGCAGCTGTCGGATTGCAGGGTTGCGGATGCCGTTTGCAAGGCCGGTTCGGCCTGAAGACGGAAGGGGCCGGGCAGCTGAGGTGCCAGCACATCGCCGGCGGAGGCCGCCTTTGGGTACGCGCTGAAACCCTCGCTTAGAACCTGATGTTCAACCGAATTCCGACGTCCTCAAGGGTCAACTTGGAGCGGCCGGCTTCATCGGAGGAGAGCCTCGAATCCTGGCTATAGGCGTGGGTGCTGTAAAGCGAGAAACGCAGCGAATCTGAGAGCTTG
The DNA here is from genome assembly GCA_025454255.1 of Desulfobacterales bacterium. Lineage (GTDB taxonomy): Bacteria > Desulfobacterota > Desulfobacteria > Desulfobacterales > SpSt-501 > SpSt-501. Next base: position 53,653 of record JALOOU010000010.1, read on the forward strand.
TAGTGAAGCCCCAACGCCACATCCAGGGACTGCCAGTCCGGAGAGATCCGGGCGGGATTGTCCAGCAGGTTTTCCTGGTTGTTGACATGGGCCGCCATGAACATGGCCACTCTCGAGGAGGGCAGGACCATCCAGGTTTCCAGGCCGATCTTCTGGTAGTTTTCCTCGTCAAGGGCGCTTTTCTCTTTGGACCTCGACCCCTCGGCCTGGGATATCGAGGGAAGGATCCCTACCCACTCCAGGGGCGAGAGCAACGCCGAGAGCTTAAGCCCGCTTTCTGTCGGCGGGTGGGCATACCGCGGCATGTGATCGGCAAATAGGGACCCTGGTTCCGGAGGCGGAGGGTCGGAGAGGGCGTTGAGAAAAAAACCGCTCAGAATCAGCTCAAACGAATCATCCAGCCTGATCCCCGCGTCCATTGAACTGAGCAGGCCGCCGGATTCAAGACCGGAAAAAGCAAAGGCCGCTGAGTTTCGCGCCAGCTCCTCCATCTCAGAGTTCTGCGACGAATCCTCAATCTCCAGGCCGCGAATGCGTTTGGAAAACATGAACCGTGCTTTCCAGTGCTGATGGTCGAGGCGGGAGATAGTGACCCCCTCGGAACGGGCGGCATGCAGAAAATAGCCGCCCGACAAGTACATGCCCACATGGTCGATCCGCTTGCGTTGCGGGCCGAAAAACAAGAGGTCGCCTGTCTTCAGCTCGTCGCCGGCTACGGTTTCAAGGTCGCCCAGCTGGCTCTGCTCGCGTGAGCTGCGGGGAAGTTCGACGCCAAAGGCATCGGCATAAACTTTTTGAACCAGACCGGAGCAGTCGATCCCACCCTGGCCGTTGCCGCCGAACCGGTAGCGCAGGCCGAAGAACTTGCTGATCTCCTGTTCGATGTTTTCAGGCAGGGTCGGCGATATTTTCTGGGTGATGGACTCCGCTTTGGTCTTGGTCTTGGCTATGACCACCGGCGGCGGGGCAGGCTTGTCCCTTTTGACGTTGGAGGGGGCGACAGGCGCCTTCTTTAAGGGTTTTTTAGCCTTAGTGTTTGGCTTGGATTTGGCTGGTGCGGAATCGGATGCAGCCTTTTTTGAGGATCTGGGGTTGGCCGAGGGTGTCTGGGCGTCAGCCAGGTCGCCCACCCCAAACGCAAAAACAAATAGGCAGAAAGCCGTCAAAAGGCCTCTGCCGCTGAAGCGCCCTCGTGTCCGGGGAAAATCTTGATTATTCGGCGATGCGTGATGCGAGTGTTGCAATGCTCTCAACCTCAGCGCGGACAACGTATCGTCCAGAATTGGCGCACTTGCTTCGCTGCGCCGCAAAACCTCCACAGGGACTCGGCGGCATTCCGCCGTCAGGTGGTTTCAGCAGCCCGACTCAAGCACTCATTGTGCTCGATCCTTGCGGCTGCACTTCGAGGGCTGCTTTTAGCCTGACGGTCGTAATTCTGTCAACCTTTTTTTAATTTTGCCGCCCAAACCGAATGCAAAAAAGATACCAAAAATCGACGAAACGCCTCAACCTGTCCACAAGATGTGTTTATGTCCCGAATTTTAGGCTTATGCGTTTCAGCTCCAATTACGCCAGCGAATCAACTGTAACGAGATCGTCAGGCTCCGCGCGGCCTCACGCCGCAGTTCCCCCGCCCCCCTCCCCGATCACGCACCGGCCGCTTGCGGGGTTGATAAGATGATCGGCCCCTTTTATTTTTCCTTGACTTGCGTTGCGAAAGCATTTAATTGATTCAATTCAAAATTATTCCCCGATAGCTCAATCGGCAGAGCGGGTGGCTGTTAACCACTAGGTTGTAGGTTCAAGTCCTACTCGGGGAGCCAATTAAAT
>JALOOU010000189.1 GCA_025454255.1 Desulfobacterales bacterium
CTTCGTCGGCGAGGCGTTCGTGGCCTTCTGCCGGTTTCTTGCCGGCAGGGCCCAGTTCCAACGCTCCGACCTCATGGGGTTCATCTGGAGCTGCGGCGCCCAGGCCCTGCCGATCGTCACCTTGATCAGCCTGCTGGTAGGGTTGATCCTGGCCTTCGTAGGGGCGATTCAGCTGCTCATGTTCGGCGCGCAGATTTTCGTCGCCAACCTGGTGGCGGTCGCCATGGTGCGGGTGATGGGCGCGGTGATGACGGCGGTGATCATGGCCGGTCGGACCGGTGCGGCCTTTGCGGCCCAGCTGGGTACGATGCAGGTCAACGAGGAGATCGATGCCTTGAAAACCATGGGGATCTCCCCCATGGAATTCCTGGTGTTGCCGCGCATGCTCGCCCTGGTCGTCATGATGCCCCTTTTATGCGTCTACGCGGATCTCATGGGCATCCTCGGCGGAATGATCGTCGGGGTGGGGATGCTCAACCTGGGGCTGGTCGAATACCTGAACCAGACCAAGGCCTCTCTCACTCTGACCTATTTCTGGATCGGCCTGTTCTACGCCGCGGTCTTCGGGGTGCTGATCGCTCTCGCGGGCTGCCTGCGGGGCATGCAATGCGGCCGGAGCGCCTCGGCCGTGGGGGCGGCCACCACCTCGGCGGTGGTGACCCTCGGCGGTGGTGACCGCCATCGTCGCCATCGTGGTGGCGACGGCCGTGATCACCTTTGCCCTGAACGTGATCGGGATTTAGCGTGAGCGCAACGCCCCACATCCGCGTCGACGAGCTGACCATGGCCTACGGGCCGGTCGTGATCCAGAAGGATCTCACCTTCACGGTCAACCGCGGAGATGTCTTCATCATCATGGGCGGAAGCGGCTGCGGCAAGAGCACCCTGCTCAAGCACCTGATCGGGCTGATCCCGCCCGCCAAAGGCAGCGTGCGCTACGGAGAGATCGATTTCTGGCAGGCGTCGACCGGGGAGCGGGAGCGGATCCTGCGCGGCATCGGGGTTCTCTACCAGAAAGGCGCCCTGTGGAGCTCGATGACCCTGGCGGAAAACGTCGCCCTGCCGCTCCAGGAGTTCACCGATCTCAGCCCGGCCCGGATCAGGGAGCTTGCGGCGCTCAAGCTGGCCCTGGTGGGGCTGGCCGGGTTCGAGAACCATTACCCCTCCGAAATCAGCGGCGGCATGCAGAAGCGTGCGGGGCTCGCGCGGGCCATGGCGCTCGACCCCGAGATCCTCTTTTTCGACGAGCCCTCGGCCGGTCTGGATCCGATCAGCGCCCGGCGCCTGGACGAGCTGATCCTCGAGCTGCGCGAGAGCCTCGGAGCCACGGTCGTGGTCGTCACCCATGAGCTCGCGAGCATCTTCACCATCGGCAACAACTCGGTCTTCCTCGACCCGGAGAGCAAGACCATGATCGCCGCCGGCGACCCGAAGCGGCTGCGCGACGACCCGTCCAACCCGACGGTGCGAAGCTTCTTGACCCGCGGCGAGGCGTGAATCCCTCTCCCTTGCCGGAACCCCTTTGAAAGGCGATGCGTATGGCCAACCCGGTCAGCAAAACCCTCATCGGCGCCTTCGTGCTGGGCGCCATCGCGCTGGTCTTCGGCGGGATCGTCGTCCTGGGGTCCGGGGCTCTTTTCAGGAGCACCTACGACGTGGTGATGTTCTTCGACGGCTCCGTGGGCGGCCTGCAGGTAGGCGCCCCGGTGACCTTCCGAGGGGTGGCGGTCGGGGAGGTCACCGGGATCCAGATCGTCTATGAAGCGGACCGCAAGGAGTTCCTTATCCCGGTGTCCGTTCGGCTCATCACGAACCGGGCCGAACGGCTGTCCGCCGGTGCCAAGCCCATGACGATGAAGGAACTGATCGCTTTGGGATTGAGGGCGCAGCTGCAGATGCAGAGCTTCATCACCGGGCAGCTGTCCATTCTGCTCGATTTCTTTCCGGACACCCCGGTGCAGCTGGCCGGCGTCTCGAGGGCGGGGTTCGGTACACGCGTCGAAGAGATCCCCACCATCCCCACACCGATCCAGCGGATTCAGAAATCGATCGAGCAGATCCCGCTCGACGAGGTGATCCGCGATGCGCGCGAGACGCTCGCCAGCATCCGGGACATTCTGGCATCGCCCGCGATTCCGGAGATCATCGCCAACCTGCAGCAGGTCTCGCAGGATGCGGTCGGGATCGCCCAGAAGGTCGATGCCGGACTGGCGGGGATCGGCCGGCAGACGGAACTCACCCTGAGCCAGCTGCGCACCCTCCTGTCCCGGGTCGATGCCCAGGTGAAGCCTTTCGGCGCGGCCATCGAGGAAACCCGTGCCTTGGCCCAGGCCCTCAATCGCCACATCGATCCCATCGCCGGCGAGGTGAAGCAGACCGCCGGGGAGCTGCGCTCGACGTTGAAACAGTCCGAGCTCACCCTTGCCGAGATCCGCTCCATGAGCGCCGACAACTCCGAGCTGCGTTTTCACCTGGCGCTGCTGATGACGGAGTTGACCGCCACCGCGCGCTCCCTGCGGGCGCTCACCGATTACCTGGAACGCCACCCCGATGCCCTTTTGCGGGGCCGGGCATTGGATCAACCCACCGGAGGCCAGCGATGACACCCCTTGGAAAACGATTTGCCTGGTGCGCTGCGACACTACTGGCGATGTTTCTGAGCGCCTGCGCCCTGGCCGGTTCCGGACCGCGTCCGGCTCCCCGTCTTTACATGCTCGGCTCGCTCGGCGCCTCCGATGCCGCCGGGCAGCCCCCGG
>JALOOU010000127.1 GCA_025454255.1 Desulfobacterales bacterium
CTGGAGGCCGGGATCGAGGGGCTGTGGACCCCGCGGCTCAACTTCCGCATCGGCACCAGCGGCTGCCAGCACAACTGCATCGCCTGCGGCAACCTCTGCCCCACAGCCGCGATCCGCCCCCTCAGCCTGGAGGAGCGCATGGGCCGGGGCCGGTTCGGCGAACACGGCCCGATCCGCACCGGCATGGCCTTCGTGGACCGCGGCCGCTGCCTGCCCTGGGCGAACGACCGACCCTGCATCGTCTGCCAGGAGAACTGCCCGGTCAGCCCCAAGGCCATCGTGGTGCGGGAGGTCTTCGCCGACGTGCGCTTTCCCGCCCCCCCCACGGTGGCGTATGCAGAGCCCGGGCGCATCACCCTCACCGAGGAGCTGCTCGAAGGCCGCCGCCTGGGCACCGGGGATTACTACTATGCCGTCGAGGGCGGGCCGCTCGTGCGGATCGCCGCCAACTCGGCGCGGCACATCGATGCGGCGTCCCCCGATGCCAAGGGCCCGCCGCCGCCGGCAGGGAGCCGGGTGGCGGTCAAGATCCGGCTGCAGCAGCCCTATATCGACCCCAACCGCTGCATCGGCTGCGGGGTCTGCGAGCACGAGTGCCCGGTGCTCGGCCTGCGGGCGATCCGGGTCACGGCCGAGAACGAGTCGCGCAATCCGCATCACCGGATGGTGCTCTGAGCACGGCTTCGCAATGGACCCAACCTCTGCGTTGCGCTTCATCCCGCGCTCGCTGCGGCGTACAGGGAGTACGCCTCGCGACGCGGAATTCGCGCGCCTTGATCTTGGGCCCATTGCGAAGCCGTCAGTGTCAATGTTTTTTTTTACGAATCCGCGCTGCAATCGCTCTCATTTGCTGCGGGATCGCGGCTGCAAGCCGCTCCCGCGGGAAAACAGTTCATTAGGTTAGAATAGATCACGGGAGGTACAAAATATGACACAGGATAAGCGCGACTACTCGCGGCGGGAATTTTTGAAAACCACCGGGGCGGCCGGCGTCGGGCTGCTGGCGGCTTCGGCCTTGCCCGACACGCTTGCCGCCCAGGAGGCCGGCCGCGTGCCGACGCGGCCCTTCGGCAAAACCGGCGTCAATGTGGCCATCCTCTCCCTGGGCGGCATGTTCGACATCCCCAACAACCAGCTCCTCATGCGCCAGGCGCTCCGGTGGGGCGTCACCTACTGGGACACCGCCAACTCCTACGAGGGCGGCAACAGCGAGCTCGGCATCGGCAAGTACTTCGGCCGGTACCCGGAGGACCGCAAGTCCGTCTTTCTCGTGACCAAGTCCACGGCCTGGACGCTGAAGGGCATGAGCGAGCACCTCGACCTCTCCCTGGAGCGCATGCAGACCGACCACGTCGACCTGTTCTTCGTCCACGCCATCCGCAACATCGGTTCCATGGACCGCGACAAGCAGCGCTGGGGGGAGAAGGCCAAGGCCGACGGCAAGATCCGGCTCTTCGGCTTCAGCACGCACAGCAACATGGAAGAGTGCCTCCTCGGCGCGGCGGGCCTCGGCTGGATCGACGCGATCATGATGACCTACAACTACCGGCTGATGCACACCGACAAGATGCGCCGGGCGGTGGATGCCTGCACACAGGCCGGGATCGGCCTCACGGCCATGAAGACCATGGGGGGCGGCCAGGTGCTGACCAGCTCGGAGGAGGAGCTCAAGCTGGGGGGGCGCTTCGTGCAAAGCGGCTACACCGAGGGGCAGGCCAAGCTCAAGGCCGTCTGGGAAAACCCCCAGATCGCGAGCATCTGCTCCCAGATGCCCACCATGGCCCTGCTCTCCCAGAACACGGCGGCCGCACTCAACCGCACCAAGCTGAGCGCGAGCGAGCGCGAACTTCTGCGGCAGCACGCCCGGGCGGACGCCTCCGGCTACTGCGCCGGCTGCACGGAAATTTGCGAGGCCGGCCTCTCCGCCGCCGTGCCGGTGGGCCGGGTCATGCGCTATCTCATGTACTGCAGAAGCTACGGCAGCCGGGAGTTCGCCCGCAGCCGGTTCAACGCCCTGCCCGCCGAGACCCGTGCGGCGCTGGCCCGCGTGGACTACACGGCGGCCGAGGCGCGCTGTCCGCAGCGGATGCCGATCGGCCGCCTGATGCGCGAGGCCGCCGCGGAGCTGGCATAAAGGCCTACGGCGGCGACAGGCTGCAGCAGCGGGGTCCAGCCGCGATACCATCGCGATCAAGCCAAGGCGGAACTTTCGACGCCACTGAAGCCGCTAGGCCCGATACACCTTCAGCATCGCCTCCGCCTCCCGCCGGATCTCCGCGCGCAGCGCCGGGGGCGCCAACACCTCCGCCCGGGCGCCCCATTTGAGCACCCAGTGCTTGATCTCCTCGGTGCCGGCCACCTCGACCTCGAAGATCACCGAGCCGTCGGCGCGCGCGCTCACCCTCTGGCTGGGGTGCCAGACCTTTTCGGTGATGTAGCCGGCGATCCGCTTCGAAAACCGGATTTTCACTCGGGTCGGGGGTCCGTGGAACACTCCGAAGCTCGACTTCAGGAAATCCTCGATGCTCAGCCCCTCGGGCAGCTCGAAGGGTTCATCGGTGAGATCGATCTCGCGGATGCGGTCCAGGGCGAAGACCCGGATGTCCCGCCGCAGCCCGCAGTGCCCCAGCAGGTAGAACGACCCCTCGAAGAAGAGCAGCTTGTAGGGCGCGACCCGGCGCCGGGTGTCGGCCCGGCCGTGCATGGCGCGGTACACCACTTCCAGGCGCCGCCGCTGCAGGATGGACTGTCCGACCAGCTCGATCATCGCGCGATAGGGCTCGTGGGCCTTTGCCGGCGCGACGGCCACCGCCAGGCCCTCCTGGCTGCGATCCAGCAGTTGGAGCATGTCGCCCGGCAGGAGGGCCTTGATCTTGGCGAACAGGGACTCGAGCGCATCGTAGAAGACCGTACCCTTCAGCACCCCGGCCAGGCTGCGGCCGAAGTAGAGCGCGGTCAGCTCGGGCAGGCTCAAGGGGATGGGCAGGGTGTGCCGGGCCGGTTCGATGAGCGACCAGACCATCCGGTGCCCGTCGCGCTCGGTGGTCACCGGGAAACCGGCGAACTGCAGCGCCTCGAGATCCCGGTACACCGTGCGCGCGGTGGCCGCCACCATTGCGGCCAGCTCCGGCACGGATCGGCCCCGACGCGAGGCGATCAGCGCCTGTATGATTTTCCACTGCCGCGCCAGCTGGTCCCCACGCGCCATCGCTGCTAAACCTCCGTCTCATTTTTCCCGCAAGGCTCCGCTTACCACAAAAACAGAGTCTGTGCATCAGGTCATCCCCCCCGCCCCCCCTCGTTCAGGAAAAGACCGGGCAGGGGGGGCGGCGCTGTTCGCGGCCGACGCCCCCGTGGGGCCGGGTGTCCCCTCCCCGGTGCGCAAGAGGCCGAGGAAGGGGAATTTTCATGCCGCGGGATGCCCCGCAAAGGGGCATGAGAGCTTTGAAAAAATTTTGAAGTTTTTTCTCAACTGTGACCGGATCTGACAAACCTCGGTTTTAAATTGCCCTGCAGAGCCGGAGGATGTTTGGCGACATCAACCCATCAAGCGAGGAGGCGGCTTATGAACCGACGGAGTCCAAACGAAGACTATCGCGACTGCTACGAGTACCACGGCAGCACCACGATCGAGCACATCCGGCGGCTGGCCGGCGAGACGGTGTGGCGGGACTGGATCCTTTTCGACACGGTCGAGGAGGCCGCCGACTATTTCTACGCCGCCTGCAGCAGCTGAGAAAGGAGGCCGAATCATGGACAGACCGAACGCAGTGGTGGGGGTCGGATGTTTTGCCGGCGAGGAGACCCTCTCCCGGGTCCTGCGCCGAATGATCGCATCATATTCCCTCGGAGAACCGGCGCATGCGCTCCGGCAGAGGGCGGAGGGAGCGGGTGCAAGCCGCGTACTGGGCGACCTCATGGCCGGCGCGGGCGGCGGCGATTCCTTCGAAAAAGAACGAGTCGCCGGCTTCTTTCTATCTTTCAAGGACCGCACGCTCAACCTCTCGCTCTTCACCCGCAGGGGCGGCCTTAAATGCGAGAAGTTCACAACCAGCCTCGATATGGGATGAGATGGGCGGGAGCGGCGTCTTGCCGAACCGGGGTTGATTTGGCGGCTGGAAGCCGCTCCCACAAGCAGAAGAGCAGCCGACCGGAATGGCTGCCCCCATTTTTCAAGCCCGCATTTCCACGAGGGCTCTGAAGCACTCCACCGCATCATTCGCCTTAGGCGGAAAGTCTTGCGAGGACGTGCTCACGTATACGCGCAGCAGCATTCCGAGCACGCCGAGCTTTTTCCTTGGAGGTCTCTTCAGGCAAGTCCATGGGATAGCGTGCATGGATGTAACAGGCTGTCAGTTAACCGCAGTCTGATTTGAGCGTTTGGAAGGATGAGTCTTTTCGCATGCATTTTTGCAGCAGCAGAGGCAGGTCGTGCGTCCTTTCAAATCCAAGATCATTGGCAATAATATGGGCCTTCAGAAATTTCTAGGCGCTGTGTTGGAAATGAAAGCAGATCTGATCGAAATATTGTTTCTCTTCTGCAAGAACCATTTGGGCGAATTCAAAGTCATTTTCAGCTTTGGAGACCCATTCGTCGATTATCAAACGGTCAACCATGAAGGACGTTGCCTTCCTTGAGGGTCAGTTCGATGAAGGGGTCGCCCAAACGGACCCGTTTTTAAAACTCCTCCAGGCGGTAAAACAGTAAGTCGACGGGCGCATCGCGCTCAACCAGGTCGCTGACCTCCATGATTCGGTCTGCGCTATTGGGGGGGTGTCTCTTTTGATGATCAAAAGATCGATATCGCTGCCGGGGGCGGCATCTGCCCGAGCAGCGCTTCCGAAGAGAATGATCTTCTCCGGCCTATATTTTTGGATCGACTGCGCGGTGATGTTTTCAATTGCATGGTGCAGGAGGGAAGCCATCTGGTTCCGGTCTATCCACTGCGCGCATTGTGCTTGGCGGGTTTGCCTTCAGGCTGTCACAGGGGTCCATTGCTTTCAAGCGGCCCTTTCATATTGCATTTTTTTCTGAAATCGAATTATTGGATCTCCTTATCTTTGAGGAACTCGAAATAAGTCCCTCACACAGACGACTTTGCAAAAAGCCCAAGATCAAGGCGCGCGAATTCCGCGTCGCGAGGCGTACGTAAAGTACACCGCAGCGACTACGGAGTGAAGCGCCACGCAGAGATTGGGGTTTTTACGAAGTCGTCATCTTTGATTGGAAATGGAGGTGTTCGAATGAACATCCGGTTTGTCTACATGACGGCCTCCGGGCTGGAGGAGGCCACGAAAATCGGCCGCGAGCTGGTCGCCGCGCGCCTGGCGGCCTGCGTCAACATCCTGCCGCAGATGAGCTCCGTTTACGTGTGGGAAGGCAAGGTGGAGGAGGCCTCCGAGGTGGTGATGATCGCCAAGACGACCGCGGAGCGGGTGCCGGAGCTGACCGAGCGGGTCAAGGCCCTGCACAGCTACAGCTGCCCCTGCATCGTGAGCCTTGCGGTCGAGGAGGGCTATCCCCCGTTTTTGGAGTGGATCGCGGCCGGGGTCCGGCCGGGATGAATGGATCTTTTGGTGGGAGCGGCAGCCACTTGAAAAAAACACGATGGTGATGGGTTTTGTGAACTGACCGGATTAGAACCCTTCGAAGGCGAGCTTGACGAAGCGCGGCCGGTAGAGGCGTGCGTCGGATTCGAGCAGGGCGAAGTCCGTGGCGTTGGCGACGTAGGTGACGATCAGCTCGCCGGCGCCGGCCGCAAGCTCGGGATGCCCCTTGGCGGCGTAGCAGAAAATGCGGGAGTCCCAGCCCGCCTCGGGGCAGCTGTAGAAGCGCTGCGGTTCGCCCCAGGGCCCCTCGGGTCGGGGCGCCGTCCGCAGCGCCATGTGCGGCGAGAGCCCGCCCTCGGTGAAGATCATCACGTATCGGCCCAGCCCCGGCTGGAAGGAGACCGAGAACTCCCCGGCCGCATCCGTGCAGACCCTGTTGGCGGCCTCGACCTCCGCCACCCAGTCGCTGCCGGAAAAAAAGCGCCAGGCGCCGAAATCCAGGAGCCGCTCCGCCGGCACCCGCGCCAGGATTACCTGCTTCGCCACGAAGCCCGCGCTGGCCTCATCCACCGTGCCGTAGATGTAGGCCATCCCGTCCTGCAGCAGCACGGAGGAGCCGAAAAGCCGACGCTCGTCCCCCCACGGGATTTTGCGGGCGAAAAGGGTCCAGCCCGCGGGCGCCTCGCCGGGGTTGGCGACCTCCCCCAGCCAGGTGGCGACCAGCCTGAACCCGAACGCCGCCGGGCCTTCGGCTGCCTCGACCTGCAGCAAAAAAAGGTAGAGCCCCTCCGCGGTCCGCACCCCGTGGTAGGGCCAGAACCAGCCGATCCCGTCCAGGGGCTCAAAAAGCGCTGCGGGCTGCCCGCCGGCCCGAGTATGGTAGAAGAAGGTAAGCGCCGCCTCGGCGGGCGTGCCGCCGGCCTGGATCGCCGCCGAGTTGTTGATCAGCCGGGAGTCGATCCGCCGCCCCTCGCCGACCCGGCCGACGAAGGTGTCGCCGAACATCCAGAGCACGCGGCCCTCCCCCAGGCCGATGGTGTAGGCCCCGTCGCCCCCGGTCCAGCCGGCGGTGCGCTCGAAGGCGGCGTCGTGCCCCGGCAGCGCCGCCACCGTGAACCGCGGCGGCGCCTGGCAGGCGAGGAGAACCAGGCAGCCCAGCGCGAACATGGCAAGTTTCAGCACCGCCCTGTCGTTGCTCGGCCCCTGGGCCCCCCGGCCGCTCGACCCCCTTGATTTGCTACGATTCATCCAGCCAGATCTTCCCCCCGTACATCGTCACCCCGCGCGGGGTCCTGCCCAGCGTGAATCCCACCGGCTTGGTGAACATGGGGTCGTCGATGATGTAGCCCA
>JALOOU010000011.1 GCA_025454255.1 Desulfobacterales bacterium
TGCATGGGCGGTGAGCTTTCGACTTTGCCCTCGACCCCCTTGAACCCCTGGCGCAGCAGGTCCATCAGGTCCCAGCCCACACAGTAGACCGAAAGCAGATTGAGGTCGTGGATATGGATGTCGCCCTCCGCGTGGGCGGCGCGCACCTCCGGCGGATAGATCGAATTCAGCCAGTACTCGGAGGTCACCTCGGAGGAGATGTAGTTGTTGAGCCCCTGCAGCGAGTAGCTCATGTTGCTGTTTTCGCGGATCTTCCAGTCGAGCTTCTCGATGTAGTGGTTGACCAGGTCGACATTGGCGCGGGTGGTGATCTTGCGGATCTGGGCGTGCTGCTCGCGGTAGAGGATGTATGCTTTGGCGGTCTTGTAGAAGGGGGAGTCCAGTAGGACGCGTTCGACGATGTCCTGGATCTCCTCCACCTTGGGGACGGGCCCCAGCCGAAGCTCATGTGCGAGGGTCAGCACCCGCAGCGTCAGCTTTTTCGCCTCGCGTTCGGTGAACTCACCCGTGGCGCCGCCGGCCTTGGCGATGGCGGCGGTGATTTTGGATGAATCGAACTCGACGACCCGTTTGTCCCGCTTCTCAATGGATTCGAACACGCGGCCTTCTCCTGGGGTGAAGATGCGATCAACGTTTTCCCGCTCAACTACGCCTGCAGCCGACATCACAAAGGCGGTGCGGCATGGCAAGGCATCCTTTCATTTTGCTGCGGTCTTATTCGTGGCGAGGGTGAATCATTGTGGGCCGTTTCGATGTTATGGGCTCATTTTATACAACATCTGGGAGGGAGTCAAGAAAAACCTTCAACATGTAGTATTTCTTCGAAAAAAGCGGGTTTGAAACGGGAGCCCCGAAGCTGCGGCCAAAAGGGCGAACGGCAGACGCCGCCGCCTCGGCATGGCGCGCCACGTTATTCGGTCAGCCAGATGTAATCGGCGATGGCAGGGTCGACGGGGGCGCCGGCCGATAGCGGGTAGATGGTGCGGTAGGGCAGGCCGTTGCGGCGGTGGAGCCGCTCAGGAATGCCGTACTTATACTGGATGTGGCCGTTTCCCGCCAAAACGACCAGCAGGCCGCTCGGCATAGCAGCGGCGGCGGCATCCGCCATGGCCTCGTCCCACGCGCACTGGGCCATGTAGAAATCCTCGAAGCGGGTGTTTTTGAACCCGTGCTGGGCGAAGATCTTCTCTGCGAAATCCCGGTGGGGGGCGACGCCGGTGTCGATTTCGAGCGGGAGAAACGCCTTCTCGTAATCCGAAAGGGTATCGATCCCGCCCACGCGGATCTTGGGCGGAATGTTGAACGGCAGGTTCAGGGCCGTCACCTGGATCCGCTCGCGGCGGGCGAAGGCGAGGATCTCGCGGTAGAGCGCGTAGTCGAAACGCCAGTTGGCGTACCAGTGGGTGCGGCGCAGGAAGGCCTCCTCGTCTAGTCCGCCCTGCGACCAGAGGTCCAGCACCGGCTGGTAGGTGCGGTCGAACATCTCCATGCCGATCGCGATGGAGGCCCCGTCGCGGCGAAGCGCCTCGATCACCTTCAGCTGAACGGCATGGTGGGCGGCGGAGGTGTGCTGCTCGCCGATGAAAAGGACGCGGGCGGTCAGCGCATCGCGCAGCATCGTCTCGAAGCCGACCGCCGCCCCCGTGCGGCCGTCGATGATGGTTCCGGGAGGAGGGCCTTCGGGCGGCGCGTCGCTGCGGATGGGCATGGCGCAGCCTCCTGCCGCCCCGGCGGCCGCGATCAGCAGGGCCGCCAGAATGATGGTTCGGCCGCGAGGGCGCTGCGCGGCGCTGCGGGCGTCGGTCGCTTGCATTTGGGCTTCCGCCACGATAGACTTGCGGCCAAAACGATGCCGCTCCCCCCCAGCCAGCTGAAGCCTCCGCGCAAGTCCCTGATATTCCGCCTGCACCCGGCGGTCGGGGTTAACCTGGCGCTTTTCGCCTTGGGCGCGTCGCTGGCCTTCGGCCTGATCGGCCTCTCGGTCGCCCGCGGGCAGGAGGCCTTTCACGGCTACGCCTGGGTCCCCCGCCTGCTGGTGATCGCCAGCGGTGGTCTCATATTGACCACCGCGGCCCGCATCCTGCGCCGGCGCATTTCCCGTAAGCTGCGCCGACCGTTGCTCTCGCCGCCCGGCGTGTAGCTTTCTCATTTTCCGCTCGAGCCGGCCATGATCGTTTTCAAGATGGCCAGCAACTGCTCCGGCGGGATGAACCCCGGGCGATGGCCGATCGGGGCGCCGGCCTCGTCGATGAACCAGGAGTCCGGAAGCCCCTGGACCCGGAAGAGGGCGGCGATTTCCTTGTTGCGGTCGGCATCGACGCGAATCGGTATGAAGTTGCGGTTGAGGGCCGCAATCACGGCGGGGTCTTTAAAGGTCTTGCGCTCCATCTCGACGCAGAAGCTGCACCAGTCGGCGTAGAAGTGCAGAAAGACCTTCTTCGTCTCCGCCTTGCTGCGTGCCATGCCGGACTCATAGGCATGCCATTCGATCCGGTCGGCTGCTGCAAGACCCACGCCGGCCGCACCGGGCGTCAGAGCCAGCACCAGCACCGCGATGATCCATCTGTTCATAGGCAAACAGCGCTCCGCTCCAGAAGTAAAACTGCCTGCAGTTTAGCACCGCGGTGGGGATGTGGCAAACGGCCGGCAGCTCCGAGGCGCTGGCGCGGCGCTTCAGCGTCGAGGCCGGCGGGGCGCATCGGCGTTGCTTTCGGTTTCGAGGCAGGCGGACAACAGGTTTGCGCCCGGCGACCACTCATGCTCAACGGGGCGACCCCTCCATCCCGGCCGCGCCCGGTGCGCAGGAGGCCTCCCTGTGCGGCCGCGGGTGGACGCGGGTTGCGAGTGCCGCGGGGGTGCCGGGGGGTCAGTGGTTGTTCGACTCGGCGAAGTACTTGATCATCATTTCACCCAGCTCCTTGGAGCGCTGGGTGGCCGCCTCCACCGCGTTGATCAGGGTGGTCCGTAGCCCGCCCTTTTCCAGCGTGTGGATGCCGGCGATGGCTGTCCCGCCGGGCGAGGTGACGCGGTCCTTCAGCTGGCCGGGGTGCTCGCCGGTTTCCATCAGCATCTTGGCCGCCCCCAGCACCGTCTGGGCCGCCAGGAACTGGGCGTCCTTGCGGGAGAGCCCCATCTTGACCCCGGCGTCCGCCAGCGCGTCGACGATGATGAAGAGGTAGGCCGGGCCGCTGCCGCTCAAGCCCGTGATGGCATCCATCAGGTAGTTCTCGCGCAGGAAGACGGCCTTGCCCACCGAGTTGAAGATGGCCATCGCCAGTTCGATGTCCTCCTTCTTGGCATGTTTGCCGGCCGAGATCGCCGTCGCGGACTCCTTGACCGAGGCGGCGATGTTGGGCATCACCCGGATCAGGCGCAGCTGCTTCTGCAGCAGGGACTCGATCGCGCGCAAGGGGACGCCGGCGGCGATGGAGATGACGAGCTTGGACATGTCGAGCTCGCCGGAGGTCTCCTTGAGCACCTCGGCCATGAGCTGCGGCTTCACCGCGTAGACGACGATCTCCGAATGCGCGGCGGCCTGCGTGTTGCTCGGAGTGGTGCGCACTCCATAGCGGGCGCGCAGCTCCTCGAGCCGCTCTTCGCGGACGTCGGTGCAGGTAATATTCTCCGGCCGCGCCGAACCGGATTGCACCAGGCCGCTCACCAGGGCCTCGCCCATGTTGCCGCAGCCCAGAAAACAGATCCGCTTGTCGATCAGCTGTTCCACCGCCGCCTCCTTGATCGAGAATGAGTGTCAACGCACCTGTCTCATATGGACTCACCCCCCGATAGTCAAGCACGAACACCGTGGGGGGGCGGCGTTTGGGCTTGACAGGCGGGGCGGTGGAAGGGTACAAATGGTCTAACCATTATAAAATTATAGCAGCGACTGCGAGGCCATGTTTCAGACCGCTAAACCCACCCGGGTCTTCCAGGAGGTCGTGGGCCAGATAGAAGAGGCCATCCTCACCGGCCGCATCGAAGCCGGCCAGACCCTGCCCTCCGAGCGCGACTTGAAGCAGATGTTCCACATCAGCCGCGGGACCCTGCGGGAAGCGCTGCGGGTGCTGGAGCACAAGGGGCTGATCGAAATCCGCATGGGGGTCGGCGGCGGCTCGGTGGTCAGGGCCATGGACGCCGGGGGGGTCACGGAGAGCCTGGGGCTGCTGATCCGCTCGCAGGCCGTCTCGCTGCAGCACCTGGCCGAGTTCCGCCAGGGGGTGGAGGGCAGCATCGCGGCGCAGGCCGCCGAGCGGCGCACGCCCGCCGACGTTTGCAAGCTGAGGGAGCTTCTGGCGGCGGCCCGGGCCTGCGTCGCGGGCGGCGACCGGCGCCGCGATGAGTTTTTGGAAAAAGACAAGCAGATCCACACGGCCATCGCCGCCACCACCCAAAACCCGATCTACCAGAGCGTGCTCGCCTCCATCCACGAAAACATCCACCGCTACTACGACCGCTTCCTGTCGATGGACGAGCGGGAGCTCGAGGAAAACTACCGGGACCTCTGCGGGCTGGTCGAGGCGATCGCCGCAGGCT
This sequence comes from Desulfobacterales bacterium, assembly GCA_025454255.1. Lineage (GTDB taxonomy): Bacteria > Desulfobacterota > Desulfobacteria > Desulfobacterales > SpSt-501 > SpSt-501. The sequence goes on from JALOOU010000011.1 coordinate 4,534, forward strand.
CCGCCGTGGAGGCCCGGCGGCTGGCGCGCGCGCACGTGCGCCGATTCAACGCCCACATGCAACGCCGCGCACGGCAGGAAACCTCCGGAGCACCGGCCGCCGCCCGCCGCAGGGGCACTGCGGCGGGCGCTGCGAGCCAACGGAGACGATGAGGGACATGCGAATCCGTCAACACCCCATTTTAACGATACCGGAAACGAAGACGGCTGACTTCAGCTGGAACGATCGGCCCCTCTCCGGGCGCGAGGGGGAGATGATCTCCTCGGCTCTGATCGCCGCCGGCGTGCACATCTTCGGCCACCACGCGAAGGACGGCAGCCCCCAGGGGATCTTTTGCGCGAACGGCCAGTGCTCTCAGTGCCTGGTGCTGGCAGACGGGCGGCCCGCGAAGGCCTGCATGACGCCCTTGACGGCCGGGATGAAGGTCCAATCGGTGGAGGGCCTGCCCCGGCTGCCCGCGCAGGATGCGCCGCTCGCGCCCGCGCCGGTGGCCTCGGTGGTCACGGATGTGCTTATCATCGGCGGTGGGCCGGCCGGCCTGTCGGCGGCGGTCGAACTGGGCAGGCTCGGGGTGCGCACCCTTCTGATCGACGACAAGGACCGCCTGGGCGGCAAGCTCGTGCTTCAGACCCACAAGTTCTTCGGCTCGGTCGAGGATTCCCACGCCGGCACCCGCGGCTATGAGATCGGCGAGATCCTCGCCGCCGAGATCGCCGGCTTCCCCGCGGTGGAGGTCTGGCTCAACACCACCGCCGTGGCCGTCTTTGCCGACGGGATCGTCGGTTGTGTGCGCGACGGCCGCTACGTCGTTATCCGGCCGGCGAGGCTCATGGTGGCCAGCGGTGCGCGCGAGAAAATGCTCTCCTTCCCGGGCAACACGCTTCCCGGCGTCTACGGGGCAGGGGCCTTTCAGACCTTGGTCAACCGCGACCTCGTGAAATCATCGCAGCGGGTGCTCATCGTCGGCGGCGGCAACGTCGGGCTGATCGCCGGCTACCACGCGATTCAGGCCGGCATCGAGGTGGCGGCCCTGATCGAAGCCCTGCCCCAGGTCGGCGGCTACAAGGTCCACGCCGACAAGCTCGCGCGCCTGGGGGTGCCGATCTTCACCCGCCACACCATCCTCTGCGCCGCGGGCGGCGAGCGCGTGGAATCGGCCACCATCGCCGCGCTCGACGCGAAATGGAACGTCGTGCCCGGCACCGAAAAGCGCTTCGCCGTGGACACGGTGCTGATCGCCGTGGGCCTGACCGAGGTCAACGAATTCTACCTGAAGGCCAAGCAGTTCGGGATGGAGGTCTTCCATGCCGGCGACGCCCAGGAGATCGCCGAGGCCTCGGCGGCAATGTTCGCGGGCAAGATCGAAGGCTTGAAAATCGCCAAATCCCTGGGCGCCTTCGCCGGCGAGATCCCATCGGAGTGGGACGAAAAGGCGACCGTGCTCAAGTCGAAGCCCGGCCCGGTCGTGCGCCGTGAGCCGCCCGCGGGCGAAGAGGGGGTGTTCCCGGTTTTCCACTGCACCCAGGAGGTGCCCTGCAACCCCTGCACCTCGGTCTGCCCGCAGCAGGCCATCCGCACCGAAAACGACACGATCACGGGCTTGCCCTACTTCAAAGATGAAGTGGAATGCACCGGCTGCGCGAGCTGCGTGGCGGTCTGCCCGGGGCTGGCCGTCACGCTCGTCGACTACCGCAAGGATCCCGAGCACCCCGTGGTCGTTTTACCCTATGAGGTCTGGCGCGAGAAGGTGGAGCTCGGGCGCAAGGTGCCGGTCACGGATGTCGAGGGTGCCATCCTGGGCTACTACGCGGTGGAAAAGGTCAAGGCCCGCAAACGCCACCCCGGCACCCTGCTGGTTCACCTCCGCGTCGACCGGCCGGTGGCCAAGCGCGCCGTCGGCATCTGGGTGCAGGAGCGTGCGATCGACCCCTTGACCGTCTACGAAAAAGCCCCGCCGCCGGACGAGGCCATCGTCTGCCGCTGCGAGCGCGTCGCCGCGGGCGAGATCCGGGCCGCCATCCGCGCAGGCGTCCGGGACCTGAACCAGCTCAAGGCCCTGACGCGCGCGGGCATGGGGGCCTGCGGCTCCAAGACCTGCCGTCCCATGATCTGGCGCATGTTCAAAGAGGAGGGGGTCGATCTGGGCACGGTCACCGACCGGGTGGACCGCCCGCTTTTCGTGGAGGTTCCCATCGGCGTTTTCGCAGGCATCGCGGAGGGGCCGCATGACTAAGAGCTATGACGCCATCGTCGTCGGCGCCGGCTCGGTCGGGATGCCGACCGCCATGGCCCTGGGCGAAAAAGGATTGCGCACCCTCGTCGTCGACATGCACCCCTCGCCCGGACAGGGCGAAAACAAACACGCCATCGGCGGCGTGCGGGCCACGCACTCGGCCCCCGGCAAGATTCTCGTCTGCCTGCGCTCGCTTGAAATCTTCTCCGCCTGGAAGCAGCGGCACGGAGACGACATCGAATGGCTGCAGGGCGGATACCTCTACCCGGTCTACCGCGAGGCCGATGCGCAGATGCTGAAGGGGCTGCTGCCCCTGCAGAAATCCTACGGGCTCACGATCGACTTCCTGGGGCCGGAGGAGATCCGCGGGATCCTGCCCGGAATCGCCTCCGCCGGGTTGATCGGCGGCACCTTCGCCCCCAAGGACGGGTCTATGTCGCCGCTGCTGGTCGCCAACGCCTACTATCGGCGGGCGCTCCGCCTGGGCGTCGAGTTCCGGTTCAAGGAGCGGATCGGGCGGCTGCTGACGGCGCAGGGCCGCATCCAGGGGGTGGCCACCGACCGCGGCCGCTACGAGGCGCCGATCGTCGTGGATGCGGCCGGGCCGCTGTCGGCGCCCTTGTGCAAAACCGCCGGGCTGCACCTGCCGGTCGTTCCCGACTGCCACGAGGCCGCCATCACCGAGCCGGTGCAGCCCTTCTTCCATTGCATGGTGGTCGACATCCGGCCGGCGCCGGGATCCAAGAACTTCTATTTCTACCAGAACCGGCACGGGCAGGTGGTGTTCTGCATCACCCCGGACCCGCCGATCGTCGGCACCGACAAGCGCGAGACCTCGGTGTTCCTGCCCCAGGTCTGCACGCGGCTGGTGGGGCTTCTGCCGCGGCTCAGACACTTGAGGGTGCGCCGCACCTGGCGGGGCCTCTACCCCATGACGCCGGACGGCTCGCCGATCGTGGGCTGGAACCGGGAGCTCGAAGGCCTCGTGCACGCCACCGGCATGTGCGGGCAGGGGCTCATGCTCGGCACCGGCGTGGGCGAGCTGGTGGCGCGGCTGGTGGCGCAGAGCCTGACGGCCGCGGATGCGATCATTCTGGAGGAGTTTTCGCCGTATCGGGAGTTCAAGGCGGCGGAAAAGCTCAAATGAGAGGAAAAGCGCGGGGTGTTTGGTAAAAAAATTGGGCGATCCACTCGCACTCATCGTCATGCACGCATCCGACACCAAACACTAACCACCAAGCACCAACCACCACAACCCATCGCGCACCGCGCGACCCGAGGAGATCCCCATGACCGACGTTACGCTCACCCTCAAGAAGAGCCTCCGCTACGAGCGGCCCGCGATCGACAAGGGCTACGCCAACCAGACCCTGCACCTCGACCTCGCCGGTCTGGAGCTGGCCGTTGCGCCCGTGACGGCGCAGATGAAGGATCTTTTCATCGGCGGCAAGGGGTTCGACTTGTGGCTGCTGTGGAACGCCGTGGCGCCGACGACGCGCTGGGACGACCCCGAGAACGCCCTGTGCATCGCCTGCGGGCCGCTGGGCGGCACGCCGGCCTACCCCGGTTCGGGCAAGAGCATCGCCGCGACCCTTTCGCCGCTCACCGGAGCCCCGATCGACTCCAACGTCGGGGGCTATTTCGGCCCCTACCTCAAGTTTGCGGGCTTCGATGCGCTCGCAATCCAGGGGGCCTCCTCCGAGCCCCTGGTCGTCGTCGTCGACGGGATCGACCAGAAGGTAGAGGTGTTCGCGGCCGCGGGCCTGCCCGCGGATGCCTACGCGCTCTCCGATGTGCTGACCGCCCGCTTCGCACAGGGCAAACCGCGCGACGTCTCGGTCGTTTCGGCCGGCCCCGGCGCCCGTCACACCTTCTTCGGCTGCCTCAACTTCAGCTGGTACGACCCCAAGCGCAGGCGCGCACGCTACAAGCAGGCGGGCCGCGGCGGAGTGGGGACCGTCTTTGCCCACAAGGGGCTCGCGGCGCTCGTCGCCCGCTGGGACGCCGGCATCTCCATCGACACCAACCGGCCGGCCGACCGGGAGCGGCTGAGGAAGGTCGCCAAGCAGCACGCGAAGGAGATCGTCGAACTCGACCCCAAGCAGAACGAGATGGCGGTGATCGGCACGACCCACCTCGTCACCATCATGGACGACCATGACCTGCTGCCGACCCACAACTTTCGCTTCGGCAGCCACCGCGAGGCGCCCAACCTGGGGCAGGCCGTCTTCCGGCGCCTTTTCGACCCCGGTTACGACGGCTGCTGGATGGGGTGCACCGTCGCCTGCTCCCACGGCGTGCGCGACTTCGTTCCGGTGAGCGGGCCCTACGCGGGGCGCAAGGTCTTCGTCGACGGGCCGGAGTACGAAACCATCGCCGGCTGCGGCTCGAATCTGGGCATTTTCGATCCGCACACGGTCATCGAGCTGAACTTCTACTGCGACGCCTACGGGTTGGACACCATTTCGGTCGGGACCGCACTGGCCTTCGCCATGGAGTGCTTCGAGCTCGGCCTGATCACCTTGGAGTATACCGGCGGGTTGGCGCTTTACTTCGGAAATCGAGCCGCCGCCCTCGAGATCGTCCACCAGATGGGCCGCGGCGAGGGGTTCGGGAAGATCGTCGGGCAGGGGGTCCGGCGCATGAAGGCCCTGTTTGCCGCGGAGCAAGGGGCCGACCCGAAGCTCATGGGCGACATCGGCATGGAAGCCAAGGGGCTGGAGTTCTCCGAATACATGACCAAGGAGTCGCTCGCCCAGCAGGGCGGCTACGGCCTGGCGTTGAAGGGCCCCCAGCACGACGAGGCCTGGCTGATTTTCCTCGACATGGTGCACAACTTCATGCCGACCTTCGAGCAGAAGGCCGAAGCCCTGCATTGGTTTCCGATGTTCCGCACCTGGTTTTCGCTCTGCGGGCTTTGCAAGCTGCCCTGGAACGACATCATCCCCGAGGACAACAAGCAGACCCCGGAGCCCGCCAAGGTGATGAAGCACGTCGCCTGGTACGCGGAGTATTTCAGCTCCGTCACGGGCCGGGAGTCGGCGCCGGAGGAGCTCATCCGCATGAGCGAGGCCGTCTACAATTTCCAGCGCGTGTTCAATCTGCGGATGGGCTTCGGCCGGCGGGAGCACGACAGCCTTCCCTACCGGGCCATCGGGCCGGTGACCGAGCTTGAGTACGAGTCCCGCGCCGGGCGCTACGACCAGCAGCTGGCGGCGCTCTGCAAGCTCGACGTCGCCGGCAAGAGCACGGCGGAGAAGCTCGCGCTGCTGCGCCGGTTTCGCGAACAGCAGTACGAAACGCTCAAGGACGCGGTCTACCAGCGCCGCGGCTGGACCCCCGATGGCGTCCCGACGCTCGCCACCGTCAAACGCCTCGGCATCGATTTTCCGGAGGTGGTGGCCCTGCTCGCGGCCCACGGGGTGCGGGCGTGATCCGGGTGGGCGGAAAAGAACGTCCCTGGCGCCCGGGCATGAGCGTCGCGGATCTGCTGGAGGAATACGGCGATTCCCACGGCACCCCCGTGGTTCGCATCAACGACCAGTATGTCAGCCGCCCGAACTTCGCCGACACGATCATCCCGGACGAGGCCGAGCTCTTCCTGATCCCGATGATTGCCGGCGGCTGACCCACTCCAACCGCGCACGGGGCAAAGGGCATCGGGCAATGAGCGTAAGAACCCATTGTTTGACCCTATGCCCCCGCCGTCGTCCGCAGTCTGTGCGCTGCGTTTCGCTTCCGGCCCAAGGTTCCCGCCTTGTCCCTCCATGTGCCACATCGGCTGATTTTCACCGCTCAGGCGTCCGTGACGGCTTGATTTCTTGAGATTTTTGCGCATGCGGACGTTTGCCAACCCTGCGCGAGTGTGGTAATCTACTAGTCTATCCGGATGGTTCTCCGACCATCGACCGGATAGATTCTTCAATCCAAGCTCAAGTTCCGCCGCCGCCCAACCGATACTCCTGGTAGCCGGCAGGCGCTGCCCCGGAGCTTGCGGGAGGTGGGCCGACCATGTTCGTCATGGGAAATCTGCTGGTGGCGCTGGCCAAGGTGCTGGGCCTCGTGCTCAACATCTTCATGTGGATCATCATCGCCCGCGCGGTGCTTTCATGGGTGAGCCCGGACCCCTACAACCCGATCGTGCGCTTCATCCACGGGGTGACGGAGCCGGTGCTCTCGCAGTTCCGCAGGCGCCTGCCGTTGGTCTTCGGTGGCATCGATCTGGCCCCTCTGGTCGTCTTGCTGCTGATCATCTTTCTGGAGACCTTCGTGGTCGGCAGCCTGCTCCAAATGGCTGCCGGGTTGCACTGAACCGGTTCGCAAGGAGACATCATGGCGCTGACCCCGCTTGACATCCAGCAGCATCGTTTCCGCCGGCGCCTGCAAGGCTACGACCCCCGAGAGGTGGAGGACTTCTTGGAGCAGGCCGCCGCCGCGCTCGAAAACCAGCAGCGGGAGAACTTCCACCTGGCCGAGGAGATCCACGCGCTTCAGGCGGACATCGCGCAGTACCAGCGGCGCGAGGGGACCTTCAAGAGCGTTCTGCTGCACTCCCAGAAGGTCCTCGACCAGATGAAGGCCAACGCCGAAAAGCAGGCCGGACTGATCGTGGCCGATGCGGAGGGCAAGGCGGCCAAGCTGCTGCTGCAGGCCCAACACCGTCTGGTCCAGCTCCAGGAGCACATCGGGCAGTTGAAGCGCCAACGAGTTCAGATCGAGGTGGAGATCGGCGCGATTATCGAGTCGCACCGCCGCCTCTTGAACCTGGGCCAGGAGCAGATCAGCGCCAACGACGGCGAGGATGACAAGATCAAGGTCCTGAAACAGGGACTGTAGACCGAGCCGCCCCGGCGGGGGCGCGGAATTCAGAGGGTTTCATGGCGAAGATCGATGCCTTTTTCAAGCTCATGCACGAGCAGGGCGCCTCCGACCTGCACTTGGTCGCCGGTCAACCCCCGGCGCTGCGCATCCGCGGCGAAGTCGAGCGCATCAAGTTCAAGGTGCTGACCAGCGACGACCTTCGCTCGATGCTCTATGAAATCACCCCGGAAAATAAAATCAAGGTCTTCGAGGAGACCGGCGATGTGGATTTCGGCTACGAAATCCCGGGGCTGGCCCGCTATCGCGCCAACTTCTTCATGCAGAAAAACGGGGTGGGCGCCGTTTTTCGGGAGATCCCCAACACCATCATGACGGCCGAGCAGCTGGGGCTGCCCCCGGTGGTGTCCAAGCTTGCGATGCTGCCGCGCGGGCTGGTCCTGGTGACCGGGCCTACCGGCAGCGGCAAGTCCACGACGCTCGCCTCGGTCATCGACGTGGCCAACCGCAACCGCAAAGACCACATCATCGCGGTCGAGGACCCGATCGAGTTCGTGCACCAGAGCCAGGGCTGCATCATCAACCAGCGCGAGGTCGGCATCCACACCAAGTCCTTCTCCTCGGCGCTGCGCGGGGCGCTGCGCGAGGATCCGGACATCATCCTGGTCGGCGAAATGCGCGACCTCGAGACGATCTCGCTGGCGGTCGAAGCCGCGACCACCGGGCACCTGGTGTTTTCGACGCTGCACACCTCGGGGGCCGCAAAAACCGTCGACCGGGTCATCGAAGTGTTCCCTTCCCAGGAGCAGGCCTTGATCCGCTCGACCCTGGCCGAAGGGTTGCGGGCGGTCATTTCGCAGGTGCTTTTCAAGCGCATCGACAAGATCGGCCGGATCGTGGCCCTTGAGATCATGATCGCCACCCCTGCCGTGCGCAACCTGATCCGGGAGGCCAAGGTCCACCAGATCCCGTCGATGATCCAGACCGGCAAGAAGTACGGAATGACGCTGCTGGACGACTCCATCATGGAGCTCTTCAAGCGCGGCATCATCAGCGCCGATGACGCCTACGCCAAGTCCAACGACAAGGCGCGCTTCCGTCCGCTGCTGAAGGGCGCACCGATGGATTTCACGGAGGCATGATGCCGCGGTGTGCGCGCATCCCGCGGCATCACACGTGAAAGGCCGAAACCCCGGCCGGCCGCCATAGCGTTCAACACGGGCTGTGACCGCCAGGCCCGGACGACGGCCTTGCACGAAGAGGGCTCAGGTGAAAAAGCAGGAAATCGACCACATTCTGGTCAAAATGCTAGATGCGCACCGCGAGGTGTCGGACCTCAACTTTACCGTCGGCAAGCCCATGCAGGTGGAAAGCTCGGGGGAGCTGGTCTCCGTGGAGGTCCGCGGTCACATCAAGCCGCTGACCCCCTTCCAGACGGAGGTGATCGCCCTCAACCTCGTCAACCAGGACCACCGGCTGACCGAGGCCCTCTTGACGACCGGCTCCTGCGACCTCTCCTATTCCCTGCCGGGAAAAGCCCGTTTCCGGGTCAACATCTTCTCCCAAGGGTCCAACTACTCCATCGTCTGCCGCAAGTTGGAGTCGAAGATCCCAACGATCGACGAGCGGGGGCTGCCCAAGACCCTGCACCAGATCGCCAAGGAAAAAAACGGGATCGTTTTCGTGACGGGCGCCACGGGCTCCGGCAAGACCACCAGCCTGGCCGCCGTCCTCGACGAGATCAACGAAACCCGCTCGGTCCACGTCGTCACCCTCGAAGACCCGGTCGAATACCTGCACCCGCACAAGAAAGCCACGTTCAACCAGCGGGAGCTCGGACAGGATTTCGACTCGTACGCCAGCGGGCTGCGGGCCGCTCTGCGCCAGGCGCCCAAGGTGATTCTGGTGGGGGAAATGCGGGACCGGGAGACGGTCGAGATCGGTTTGACCGCGGCCGAAACCGGCCACCTCGTGCTGACCACCCTGCACACGATCGATGCCGGCTCGACCGTCAACCGCATCCTGGGCATGTTCAACCGCGAGGACGAGCAGCAGATCCGCATCCGGCTGGCGGACTGCCTGCGCTGGATTGTCTGCCAGCGGCTGCTGCCCAAGGTGGGCGGGAGCCGCGTGGCCACCTTCGAAATCCTCGGCACCAGCCTGCGGGTCAAGGACGTTATCCTCAACGGCGAGTCCGAGGGGCGGACCTACCACGACATCATGGAGGCCGGCAACGCCTTCGGGATGGTCACCTTCGACCAGAACCTGGTCAGCCTCTACGAGCAGGGGCTGATTACCCAGGAGACCGCCATGGCCTATGCGTCCCACCGCGGCAACGTCGGCCGGGGCATCGACATGATCAAAAGCGCCCGCGGCGAGGCGACCACCGACATCGGCAAGCTGGAGATCGACCGCGCCTACAACAAGATGATCTGAAGGGAATCCTCCGATGGACGTCACCTGCGCCACCTGCGAGGGCAAGTTCAAGATCGCCGACGACAAGATCCCCTCCGGGCGATCCGCGTGGTTCGCCTGCCCCAACTGCCGGAGCCGGATCGCGGTGAAGGCCGAACCGGCGCCGGCCCGCGAGCGGGTGCCGCTCAACGAAGTCGACACCGCCGCCTATAATCCCGCCGACCGCCCCTTTGATTTCATCGAAGAGGAGGGCAAAACCGCGTTGGTCTGCGAGCACCAGCCGCAGCTTCAAAAATCCATCATCGACACCCTCGATCAAATGGAGTACCAGATCACCGTGGCGGAGAACGCGCGGGATGCGCTCAAGCGCATGCGCTATCATGTCTACGACATCGTCATCGTGGACGAGGAGTTCGACACCGTCACGCCCGAGGCCAACGGCGTTTTGATCTACCTCGAACGCATGACGATGAACACCCGCCGCAGCATGTTTGTGACCCTCGTCTCCAGCCGCCACCGGACCATGGACAACATGTCGGCGTTGATCAAGAGCGTCAACCTGATCGTCAACACCAAGAACATCAGTGACCTCGGGAAGATCCTGGGCCGCGGGCTGACCGAGCATCTCGCCTTCTACCGGGTCTACCGCGAGAAGTTGAAGGAGACCGGCCGCGCCTGAAGCGGCCCGGGGGAGCCGCATGTCAGGTAGCATCGATGCCTTCGACGATGGGCTTGCGCTGATCCATCTGACGCCGCCGCTGGAGGGTTTCGAGCAGTTCATCGGGGCGTGGTTTGTGCCCGGCCCCCCCGCGTTCCTGGTCGATGTCGGCCCCGCGTCCACGGCCGGGCAGCTGCTCAAGGCCCTGGATGCACTCGGTGTGACCCGGCTCGACTACATCCTGCTGTCCCACCTGCATCTCGACCATGCCGGAGCCGTCGGCCGCATTTCGGAGCGGTTTCCCCGGGCGCGGGTCGTCTGCCACGAAACCGGGATTGCGCACCTGGTGGACCCCGCCCGCCTGTTTGCCGGGGCCCGGTCGGTTCTCGGCCGAGTCGCGGACGGCTACGGGCCGATCGATCCCGTTGCACCGGAGCGCTTGATCGCGGCCCAGGGATTCGAGGCGCAGGGCATCCGCGCGCTGATCACCCCCGGGCATGCCCCGCACCACGTCAGTTTTGCAACGCCGGCCGGTTTGTTTGCGGGGGAGGCGTGCGGGGTGTGGTACCGGTTTGCCGAGGGCGTGGACTACATGCGGCCGGCGACACCGCCGCGATTTTTTCTGGACACCGCCCTGAGGAGCATCGACGCCCTCATCGCCTGCGCTCCCGTGCGCATGGCCATGGGGCACCTGGGCCTGGTCGCAGACGGGTTGGGCCTGCTGCAGCGCCACCGCGACCAGCTGCTGTTTTGGGAAAAATTTTTGGCGCGCTGCGTTCAGGCGTCTGCCGGCGCGGACATCCTCGAGCGCGCCAGGGCCGGCCTGCTGCGCGAGGACCCGCGGATGGCCGCCTTCGGACGGTTCCCGCCGCCGGCGCAGGCGCGCGAAAACTATTTTCTGGGAAACAGCATCAGCGGGTTTCTGGGGTGGATCTCCTCCGGCCGCGGGGCGCCCCCGGACGAAACGCCCGCTGCGAGCTGATGCCGGCCGGGGCGGGGCTCACGCATTGCGGATGGCGTCCACGATCTGCAGAGTGGCCCACGTGCGCGCCACATCGTGCACCCGCACGATGTGGGCGCCGTTCATGACGGCCGCCGCAACGGCGGCTTGGGTGCCGGTCTCCACGACCGGCCGGTCCGCAGAGGGGTCTTCCTCTCCCGTGCGCCGGACCAGCCGGCGGATGAAGGATTTGCGCGAGGGGCCCACCAGCAGCGGCAGCTCCAGGGACGCCAGGTCGGCGATCCGCTGCAGCAGCTGCAGATTGTGCCCGGGCGTTTTCCCGAAGCCGATTCCCGGGTCGGCGATCAACATGTCGCGGGCAACTCCCGCGCGCTCTGCGGCAGCGGCGGCGGCCTGCAGCTCGGCGCGGATGTCGCCGATCAGGTCGTGGTAGCGCGGCGCCACCTGCATCGTGCGCGGGTCGCCCTGCATGTGCATCAGGATCAAGGGCACTGCGAATTCGGATGCGACCTTCGCGATGGCCGGGTCGAACTTCAGGCCGGAGATGTCGTTCAGCAGCGAGGCCCCCGCCTCCAGCGCCCGCCGGGCGACGCGGCTCTTGGTCGTGTCGATGCTGATAGGCAGCTCGATCCTCTCCGCCAGGGCGGAGATCACCGGCACCACGCGCCGGATCTCCTCATCGGCCGTCACCGGCTCGGAAAAGGGCCGCGTGGACTCTCCGCCGACGTCGATGATGTGCGCACCGTCGCGGGCCATCTGCACCCCTTGCGCCACCGCGGCAGCGGGGTCCACGAAACGCCCCCCGTCGGAGAAGGAGTCCGGGGTCACGTTGAGAATGCCCATGATGCAGGTGCGCCGCCCCAGGTCCAGCACGTGGCGGCCCCAGGCGATGCGGTAGGCTTTGCGGGCGGGCATCGCTAGGCCATGGCCGGCTTGGGGTCCTCGGCCGGCAGCGGCTGCTCCTGGGGCGGGTGGGGCTCTTCGTCGCTTTCGATCCGTTTGGAGGGCAGCTGTATGCCGGGGCGCATGGAGAGGATGATCTCATCCAGCTCTTTGCCCATGACGGTCTCTTTTTCGAGCAGGACCTCCGCGAGTTTTTTGAGGATGTCCATGTTTTCCAACAGGATCGCGCGGGCGCGCTCGTAGCAGGCCTTGATCAGCTGGTTGATCTCCTGGTCGATCTTCTGGGCGGTGGCATCCGAGTAGTCCCGGTGCTGCACGATCTCGCGCCCCAGGAAGACATGCTCCTCGCCCTTGGCGTAGTTCAACGGCCCCAGGGCGTCGCTCATGCCCCAGCTGCGAATCATCTTCTCGGCCAGGGCGGTGGCCTGCTTGATGTCGTTGGCGGCGCCGGTGCTGATCCGGTTGAACACGATCTCCTCGGCCACCCGGCCGCCATAGGCCACCGACAGTTCGCTCTCCAGCTGGTCTCGGAATTTGAAGTCTCTCTCCTCGGGCAGAAACCAGGTCACACCGGCCGCACGGCCGCGGGGGATGATGGTCACCTTGTTGACGGCGTCGGTTTCGGGCAGAAAACGGGCGACCAGCGCATGGCCGCCTTCATGGTAGGCTGTGACCTTGCGGTCATCCTCCTTGATGACCTTCGACTTGCGCTCCAAACCCATGTAGACCTTGTCCTTGGAGTCCTCGAAGTCGCGCATGTCGACGCGATCTTTGCCGCGCTTGGCGGCGAGAAGCGCCGCCTCGTTCACGAGGTTTTCCAGGTCGGCGCCTGAAAACCCGGGGGTGCCCTTGGCGAGGATGCGGGAGCTCACATCGGCGGCCACGGGGGTCTTGCGCATGTGGACCTGCAGGATTTTTTCGCGTCCCTTGATATCCGGCAGCGACACCACCACCTGGCGGTCGAACCGCCCCGGCCGCAGCAGGGCCGGGTCGAGGACATCCGGCCGGTTGGTGGCCGAAATCAGGATGACGCCCTCGTTGGACTCGAACCCGTCCATCTCCACCAGCAGTTGGTTCAGCGTCTGCTCCCGCTCGTCGTGCCCGCCGCCCAGGCCGGCACCCCGGTGACGGCCGACGGCGTCGATCTCGTCGATGAAAATGATGCAGGGGGCGTTCTTTTTGCCCTGCACAAAGAGATCCCTCACCCGCGACGCCCCCACGCCGACGAACATCTCGACGAAGTCGGAGCCGCTGATGCTGAAAAAGGGCACGCCCGCCTCGCCGGCGATCGCCCGGGCCAGCAGGGTTTTCCCCGACCCCGGGGGGCCCATCAGCAGGACTCCTTTGGGGATCCGGCCGCCCAGCCGGGTGAATTTCTTGGGGTCTTTCAGGAAGTCGACGATTTCCTGAAGCTCCTCCTTGGCCTCGTCGATGCCCGCTACGTCGGCAAAGGTCACCTTTTCGGAGGTGTCCGACATGAGGCGGGCACGGCTCTTGCCGAACGAAAGGGCTTTGCCGCCGCCGGATTGCATCTGCCGCATGAAAAAGATCCAGACGCCGATCAACACCAGCATCGGAAACCAGGACATCAGCAGCGACATGTACCAGGGAGAGTCGGACTCGGGCTTGGCGCTGATAACGACTCGTTTCTGCCGCAGCAACGGCATGAGCTCAGGGTCCGAGGGGGCGTAGACCTTGTAGCGGGCGCGGTTGACGTCCGTCACGTATAGCTCCCGGCCTTGGATCACGACCTCGGCCACGCGGTCTTCGTTGACCAAGGTCAGAAACTGGGAGTAGTTCAGGTTGGATTCGTTGAGATGCTGTTGGCTGAACAGGTTGTAGAGCATGATCATCATGAGCGTGATGACCAGCCACAAGGCCAGGTTTTTGTAGAACGGGTTCAAAAGGTCAGACCTCCTGGGGCAGGTGGACTTGGCAGTGCCAGCCGTCGGCTGGGAATTATTTCGTATCTCGCTCGAAAACTCAAGGGATTTCACAACCGCAGGCGCCGCAGGGTCGGCGCCGCGTATCGCCTAAGGCGTCTCCCTCGGCAAGGGCCGGTAAACGCCACCGACGCGCCATCACTATTTTAACCACCGGCTATGGTTTCGCAAGCCGCCGTTCCACCCTGAGGACTCGGCGGGTCGACGCCGTGACGGCGCCGCTGCCATCCAGGCGGTGGCCGGCGACCCACAGGATTCGCCCCTCGCTGAGCAGAATCGGGCATCGCCGCCGCTCGATGCGGTCGATCTTGTGGTCGCTGAAATATTTTTTGAGTTTCTGTGTTCCCGCCGCGCCCCGGGGGGCGAACCGGTCCCCGGGCCTGAAGTTGCGGACGGTCAGCGGAAACCGGACGGACTCTAGGTCCAGAAAGGCCAGCTGCGGGCTGGCGGAAAGCGGGGAGGCAAGCGCATCGGCCGACATGACGGCCACCTCCAGCCATTCGCCGGTTTCCCGGATGTGCAGCGCTCCGCAACCGAAGATGGTGTAGGCGTAATCGGCCGGCGGGGGCGTCCGCCGGCTTGGCGGGCGGCCCTCGCCGGCCGCAATTTCGATCCAAGCCCCCCGGCGCCAGACGCGCAGGCGGTCGGGAAGATACAAGGGGCCGGCGTCGCCGTGATGCTGCGTCAGGGCCGCGACGCGCTCGATGTGGTCGAATTCGAGGCGGCGCAAATTCCCCTTGACCTGGCGGATCGCCCGGCGCAGCACCCGGCGCGCGGCGGCCACATGCATCCGATTCAGGGCCGCAGCGTCCAGGGCGACCCACCCGTCGTCGGCCTCCGCCAGCGCCTCCTCGAACAGCGGAAGGGTCAGCGACTCCAGCCACTCCTCCTCGTCCCGCAGAATCAAGCCGGTGCGGCCGAGGAGGCTGCCGACCTGCGGATGGTAGTCGCGCTCCAGGGTCGGGATCAACCGATGGCGAATCCGGTTGCGCCGAAAGCTCTCCTCGGCGTTGGTGGCGTCGGCGACGGTTTTGATCCCCCGCGCCTCGATGTAGGCCTCGATGTCGGCCCGGCGGGCCATGATCAAAGGCCGAATGAGCTTTCCGTCGCGGACCGGGGGAATGCCGGCGAGCCCCAGTCGCCCGCTGCCCCGCAGAAGATTGAGCAGCAGGGTCTCGGCCTGGTCGTCGGCATGGTGGCCCAGCGCAATTTTCGCGAACCCGTGACGGGCGGAGACCTCCTCCAGAAAGTCGTAGCGCACCCGGCGCGCGGCCTCTTCGAGCGACAGCCGGTGGAGCCGTTGCCGGCTGCGGACATCCGCGCGGCGGCAAAAAAACGGAAGACCGCGGTCGAACGCCATGCGGCAGACGAATGCCTCGTCGGCATCGGCCTCCGGGCGAAGGCCGTGGTGGAGATGGGCGATGCCCAAACGCAGGCCCAGTCCGGGCGCACGGTCCGCCAGCAGGTGCGCAAGGGCGACCGAGTCAGGGCCGCCGGAGACCCCGACCAGGACCGCTTCGCCCTCGGCCAGCAGGCGGTAGCGCTCAAGCGTCTGGTCGACGAGCCGCTCCAGCCGGCCGACAGGAGCCGTTGCGCACCCCTTCATGGTGGATTACGCCTCTGAACATCGCTCTGCAGCGAGTTGCATCCCTCTGCGGCCCCGCGACCGGCTGCGGCGGCGCCCTTTTGAGGATTTTCGCGGATCGGTGGATGCGTCGTTGTCTGCGGCGTGGGCAAAGACCGGCAGCGGTCGCCGCCGGAGGCTGCCGCTGCGGATCGGATGCGTTGACCGCGCCGTCCCTGCCGGCCTAACAGCCTTTTATCACTTTCTCGGCGGGGTGTTCAAGTCAACCCCAGCCGATCCGCGCGTGCGGGCGGCCTCCCCTTTTTTGAACTTGAAAAATCAAAAGAAACGGGTATGCTCACCCTTGTCCCCGCCGACGGCGGCAAGAGTCTTTAAAGCGGTTTGACAACCTCGGATCACGGTTGCGGGCAAGGCGCAGGCCGAGCCGAGAGGGCTGCAACGCAGTCCCCGGCCGTTGGACGGGGTTATATAACCACTTTTTATTGATGACCCGAACCGCCGTTTTCGGGTGCCAGCGGGGGTCCCCGGAGTTCGGAAGCCGGTCGCCACGCAACAGGCGGTCACGAACCTCGTCAGGTCCGGAAGGAAGCAGCGATAAGCGACGCAGCCTGTGTCGTGGTCCGCTGCCGGTAGACGACGCTCCGGGGGCCCTTTCTGGCATTTGCCTGCCGCGGCTGCAACCCCTCTTCTCGCCGCCACCGGGCGTGACTCGCCTCCCGTCCTTCGCAGGGGGCGGCCCGTGGTGGACTCCGGGCAATAACTCTCTATTTTTTCGACCAAAATGCAGTCAGGGGCTTCTTGACATGCAGTCGGGCTGCCTTATTCTGATACCCGATGCGGCACTGCGCAACCGGAGACGTCAAAGGCATGAGTGAAAAACATCAGCGAAACGGCGAGACCGAGATCGATGACGCGGATCGGAACGAGGACGCCCTGGAGAAACCGACCGGCAACGATGCGGTCTCCGCTTCATTGGAGGAACAGGTCTGCGCACTGGAAGCAAAGCTGGCGGGAAAAGAAAAGGAGTGCCGCGAAACTCTCGACAAGCTGCTGCGCGTCTCAGCGGAATTCGAAAACTATAAAAAGCGTGCAGCGCGCGAGGCGGATGAGTTTCGCAAATACGCCAACCAGTCGCTGCTCAAGGAGATGCTCTCCGCTATAGACCACATCGAGCTGGCCATTCAAGCGGCCGCGGCCAACGGTGTGCCCGGGGCGAACATCGGGGAGGGCCTCCATCTGACGCTAAAAGAGCTCGTGCGCATCTTCGAGAAGTTCGACGTCAGGCCGATCGCAGCCGCGGGCCAGCCGTTCAACCCCGAGTACCACGAAGCCATGCTGCGCGAAGAGACCGAAACAGCACCTGAAAACACGGTCGTGCGCGAGCTGCAAAAGGGCTACATGATCGGAAAGCGGCTGCTGCGGCCCGCGCTGGTGGTTGTCTCCGCTGCACCGGCGTCAGCGCAATGACCGGGAGGAGGGGACGCTCCGGCGTTGCGGCGCAAAACTTATTGCTCACTAATCTATAAAGCGAAAATCAAGGAGGACTAACACACATGCCGAAGGTCATCGGAATCGATCTGGGCACCACCAATTCCTGCGTGGCGGTCATGGAAGGCGGGGAGGCGAAGGTCATCACCAACCCGGAGGGGGGGCGCACCACCCCGTCGGTGGTCGCCGTTACGGAGAGCGGCGAGCGGCTCGTGGGCCAGATCGCCAAACGCCAAGCCATCACCAACCCCGAGAACACGGTGTTCGGAGTCAAACGCCTGATCGGGCGAAAATACGCCTCGAAGGAGGTCCAGTACGACAAAAAAGTGCTGCCCTACCGGATCGATGAGGCAGCCAACGGGGACGCCCGTCTGACGATCCGCGGCAAGCCCTACAGCCCCGCCGAGATCTCCTCGTTCATCCTGTCGTTCATCAAGAAATACGCCGAAGACTACCTGGGCGAAAAGGTGACGGATGCGGTCGTCACCGTTCCCGCCTACTTCGACGACAGCCAGCGGCAAGCCACCAAGGATGCCGGCAAGATCGCGGGATTGAACGTGTTGCGCATCATCAACGAGCCCACCGCCGCCGCTTTGGCCTACGGCATGGACAAGAAGCGCGAGGAGAAGATCGCGGTATTCGATCTGGGCGGAGGCACCTTCGACATCTCGGTGCTCGAGATCGGAGAGGGGGTCTTCGAGGTCAAAGCCACCAACGGAGACACCCACCTGGGCGGCGACGACTTCGACATGCGCCTGATCAGCTACCTGGCCGACGAGTTTAAAAAGGACCAAGGCATCGACCTGCGCAACGACAAGATGGCCCTGCAACGGCTGAAGGAGGCGGCGGAAAAGGCCAAGGTGGAGCTCTCCACCTCGATGGAGACCGACATCAATCTGCCGTTCATCACCGCCGACGCCAGCGGCCCCAAGCACATGAACCTTAAAATCACCCGCGCCAAGCTCGAAGGCCTGGTGAGCGACCTGCTGGACAAGCTGGAGGAGCCCTGCCGGACCTGCATGAAGGACGCGGGGCTCAGCCCGCGAGAGATCCACGAGGTGATCCTGGTCGGCGGCATGACCCGCATGCCTGCCGTACAGGAGCGGGTGCGGCGCATCTTCGGCAAGGAGCCGCACAAGGGGGTCAACCCGGATGAGGTGGTGGCGGTGGGCGCGGCCATCCAGGGGGCCGTCTTGAAGGGCGACGTCAAGGACGTGCTGCTGCTGGATGTGACCCCGCTCTCCCTGGGCATCGAAACGCTGGGCGGGGTGATGACCAAGCTGATCGAAAAAAACACCACCATCCCGACCCGCAAGAGCCAGGTGTTCTCGACGGCCACCGACAGCCAGCCGGCGGTCTCCATCCACGTGCTGCAGGGCGAGCGCGAAATGGCGGCCAACAACAAGACGTTGGGCCGTTTCGAGCTGGTAGGCATCCCGCCGGCCCCGCGCGGGGTTCCGCAGATCGAAGTCACCTTCGACATCGACGCCAACGGGATCGTGAACGTCTCGGCCAAGGACAAGGCCACCGGCAAGGAGCAGTCCATCCAGATCACCGCCTCCTCGGGCTTGACCAAGGAGGAGATCGACAAGATGGTCAAAGACGCCGAGGCCCACGCCGACGACGACCGCAAGAAGCGGGATCTGGTGGAGGCTCGCAATCAGGCCGACACCCTGATCTACTCCACCGAGCGCTCGATCAAGGACCTGGGCGAAAAGGTGGATGCGGCCACCAAGACCAAAGTCGAAGAGGCCATCGGCAAACTGCGCAAGGCCATGGAAGGCGAGGACAAGGAGGAGATCCGGCGCTTGAGCGAGGAGCTCACCAACGCCTCCCACAAGCTGGCCGAGGCCATGTACCAGCAGGCATCCCAGACCGAGGGGCGGGGAGCCGGCCCAGGAGCGGATGCGGCCGGGGGGGCCAAGGCCTCCAAGCCGGAGGAAGATGTGGTGGATGCAGACTTCGAAGAGGTCAAGGACGACAAAAAATAGCGGCAGGAGCCCCGCGTCCGTCAGAACCGGCCCCGCGCGGCACCCGCCCCGCGGGGTCGTTTTAGGAGGTGAGACGATGGAAGTGAAGAAAATCCTGTGGCCGACGGACTTTTCCCGTATCGCCGAGAAGGCCCTGGCCCACGTTAAATCGCTGACCGAGAAGTACGGGGCGGAGATCCACGTGCTCTATGTGATCGAGGACGTGGCCCACCATGACGGGTGGTACGGGGCGTTCGAGGAGAAACGGGTGAAGGAGCTCATGGAGCATGCCAACAAAACAGCCTCCAAGCGCCTGGCCCAGCTGTGTGAAAAGTACATGGACGGCTGCCCGCTCTACGTCAAGCACGTGGCCGCGGGCGACCCGGCCCGGGAAATCCTCAAGCTGGTCGAGAAGGAGAAGGTGGACCTCGTGGTGATGGCCAGCCATGGCGCGAAGGGCAATTTCCGCTTCGGCAGCGTGGCGGAAAAGGTTATGAAGAACTCGCCGGCGCCGGTGACCATCATCCCGGTGGAGCCGGCGCGCTGAGATCCGGTCGCCGGCGCGGCGGCCGGGGCGTTTCCGGCGGCTACCCGCCGACCCGCATCCACCGTTTCGCGGGAGCGCTGCAGGGGGCAAAAGCGTTTTACAAGGAGCCGCTGCCGGGTCGACCGCTGCGAGCGGGGCATCACCCCCCGGATGTTTGCGCAAAGGCGGTGTTGGAATAAAGATACTCCAGCTTCTCCTTGTGCTTTAGCTCTTCGTTTGCCATGCGCAGGAGCATCTCCTTCACGCTGCCCGCCGGATGCTCTTGGGCAAGCTCCCGGTAAAATGCGTGCGAGCGGGCCTCCCGGTGGGCGCCGACCAAAAACACCTCCGCAGGGCTCAAGGCGCCTGAAGGGTCCGGCTCCTGCTGGTGCTCGGCGATGCGGTAGAAGACCACCGCGCTCATCCGCAGCGGCGTGGGCCCGAATCCCCCCTCACGGTATTTGACCAAAAATGCCTTGTGGTTCTGCTCCTCGGAGGCAATCCACTGCAGGGCTTCCGTGACGGCGGGGTCCTGGGTGCGGCCCTGGATCTCCGTGTAAAAGCGGTAGGCCTCTTCCTCGCGTTTGATTGCCGTGTCGATCAGCGTCGACAGGTTCGTGTCCATGCGGGCTCCTTCCCACCCTTGGTGTTAGGTTTTTTTAAGCCCCCCTGCGGCGGCTGTTCGCTTTTGCCTGACGGTGGCGAGCATGCTGCAGTGTGGCCCCATAGACCAGCAGGTAGATGGTCGCAGCGCCGAAGGACCCCACCGTCCCCCACCCCACCCCCACCCGCGGATAAAGCTGCGCGACCGAGACCGTGTAGGCGATCAGCGCTCCCAGCCCCAGGGGGAAGTTTTTGATGATGGTATGCACATGCCGTTTATCATAAGTGATGTGCACGATCAACATCAGCGGAAACAAGGCGATGGGGAACGCGGCAAACAGCCCCGCCCAGGCCGGTCCCACCGCCCGGGCCGCTCCCGTGACGATTACGATCATGAGCGCCGCGAGCCCCGCGCGCAGACTCAATACGGCCCAGGTCAGGCGCACGCTGCGGGCGATGGGAATGTTCTCGATCCGGCGCAAGAGAAACACGAAGACGGCGATGGCGGCGAGCGGAAACAGGAATGCGCTGGCCGGCGAGAACGGAATGGCCTGCAGCAGAAAGCCGGCGGCGAAATAGGCGCTGAACGCCGCTGCCGAAGAGAGCAGGACGCCGCGCTGCGCAAGCGCGGAGGAGACGCGAAAGTACACGTACACGAAGACCAGCAGTGCCACCAGGCCGATCTGGGTGTACACCGCGCCCTGGGCGGCAAAATCAGGGCCGATCTCAACCCCCATGAAGAACAGCGCGATGGCCGCCCCCAGGGGGTAGCCCGACAGGACCCCGGCCACCCGCGGGCTCACGCGCTCTGCCACCGCCGATAGGGCCAGCACCGCACCGATGGTTACGACCAGCTTGCTGAGCAGAAGCAGATTCACGACGAAGGCGGCTTCCTTCGGCCGAGTCGACCCACCGCCTGACCCACCGCAGCCCAGGCGGATGCGATCGCCAAACCCGACCCGCATTTCATGCGCATCCAGTCCTGATGCGCCAGAATCGAGCCGGCGGCGAACAGGCGCGCATGCACCGGCCGGCCTGCGGCGTCCAGCGGCCGGAACGATGCGTCGATGCAGACGCCGGCGCGGTTCACGGGATGGCCGCGGGGGTCGAGGAACTCCTCGCGATGCCAGTGCGCCCGTCCTGCGGGTTGATGGACCGGGAGATCGAAGAGGGTTTCGCGCACCACCTGCCGGTCCGCCTTGAGCCCGCCCCCCATGAAGCGGCCGGTCGCGAGGATCACCATCGGCGCCCGGATCGTGAGTTCAGGCTCGATCCGTCCGACTTCCAAAACGAAATCACCGCTCGAAGGCATGGAGGCGGCAAGGACGCGGTTTTCGAGAAACAGGGTCACCCCCTTTGCTCCGAGCCCCCGCTCGAAGGTCTCCTTCAGCCGCAGCCCGGTCGTGCCGGGCGGCATGGTGGGGATTTCGAACAGCGGCATTCCCAGGCGCTGTTCGACATCCCGCAGCACCGCCACGGACCGGGAAATTCCGAGGATGGCGGGAAGCCCGACGGCTTCCACCCCCGCTAGGTGCGGGGCGAGAGCCTCGGCCAGCAACCGGCGATGGGTGTCGAGCTCCAAGGCGCGCGCCAGGCGCTCGGCAAACACCTCCCCGCTGCCCGCCACGCGCGGCAGGACCAGCCGGGTGGTCCGCAGCCCCGGCCAGGAGGTTGACGCCGCTGAGGCGATCTGCCGGGCGCTGAAGCCCTTCAACCCCTGCACGTCGGCCAGCAGGCAGGGCCGCTTGCGTTCCCTTGCCTCCACACCGGCCCAGAAGGTCAAGGGGACCCGGTAGGTGGTTTTGGCGGTGCCGAGCGCGGTCAGAACGGCCACGTTGCGATCCGGGTGGCCTCTGAACGGCATCTCGTTCGCCTCTAAAAAATCGAGGAGCTCATCGATGGCGCTGCGGATGGCCTCGCTGGGAAGCAGCGCATAGGGATGCCGCGGCTGGTCCCGCACCAGTGCGGCGATGGCCGCCCATGGGTCGGCCCAGACCGTGCCGCTCTCGACCGGGTGCACCCCCATCAGGTCGATGAGGCTCGTGGCGAAGATGATCTCCCCGGTGCGTCCGACCAGGGCGGTCCGCAGCCCCCGGTTGGCTGCGAACAGTGCGGCGGACATGCCGGCCATGCCGGTGCCCACGATGCACAGGTCGCAGTGAATGGGTTCGCGAGCGGTCATAATTGACGGTCCGACAACTCCAGCCCGAAGTACCCGCAGTGCAGCGCCTCCTGGAGCTCCTCCTGGAGCAGGGCCGTGTCCCAGAGGATGGGCCGCATGCCGCGCCAGCGGGCGGTCAAGAACGAACGCAGGTCCTCCAGCCCCTGGCGGCCGGTGCGTTCGCCGCGGTCGCAGAGGTAGGCGCACAGGCGCACGCCGCAAAAAGCCCCCTGGCAGGAGCCTTTGCCGATGCGACTGCGGCGGCCGATGGAGTTGAGGCCCACGCTGCCCCCCTGCTGGCGGATCCCCGCGATGACCGCCTCCACCGCGCTGGCCGGGACCATCTCGCATTCGCACAGCAACAGGTCTTCCGGGTCGCCGGCCTGCATCCAGCGCCGCGGGGAGAGGCCCGCCTGGGTCCATTGGTTGGCCGCAAACGACGAAAGCGGCTTCGTGCGGGTGAGCCCGGGGGCCTCCACGCCCAGCCGGTGGCAGACGAGGTCGGCGGCTTTTTCGGCCATGAGGCGGTAGGTTGTGAGCTTCCCACCCACGATCGACAGGAAGTTGTCTATCCCGTCGGCCGAGTGGTCGATCAGCGCGAAGCCGCGGCTCAGGGACCGGCCGTCCCCGGGGGAGGAGGCGACCAGGGGGCGAACGCCGGCATAGGAGCGGATGTAGCGGGTGGTGGCGAGGGCTGGCACCATGACAGCGGCGGCTTGCAGGATGGCTTCGCTCTCCTCGATGGTGGGAACGATGCGATCCAGCCGGTCGAGCTGAATCGAGGTGGTGCCCACGATCGACACCGTTCCGCCGGGGACCAGGATGTCCGCGTCCGAGGCGGGCCGCAGCCGGTTTATGACCCGACGGGCGAGGCGCTGGTCGGTGATGAGCAGGCTGCCCTTGGAGTAGGACATCTCCAAACGGATGCGGGCCAGGGCGGCCACCTCGCGGGCCCAGGCGCCGGCGGCGTTCACCACCTGCGCGGCCGCCACTGCGGTTTCCTCGCCGGTCAGCTCGTTGCGCAGACGCACCCGGTGGATGTGCCTGCCATCGCAGTCGAACCCGGTCACCCGGGTGTGGAGCATAGCGTTTGCGCCCAGCTGCAGCGCCTCGGACAAGTTGTCGAAGGCCAGATGAAAGGGGTCGACCGCCGCATCCGGCACCTGAAAGGCCGCAATCAGCCGCTCCGAGAGCACGGGTTCCAGGCTGCGCGCATCGGCCACGCTGATCTCGCGGGCCTCTATCCCGCAGCGGGCGCACAGGCCAGGGAAATCGGCGATGTGGCTCTCATCGTCGCCCTCCACCGCGACGAAGAGTCCGCCCGTGTCCTCGACGCAGTGGGAGGCCAGGGTTTTGATCAGGGCCCCCTCGTCCCGGCACTCGACCGCCGCCGCCGGGTCGCTGCGAACATAGCGGGCGCCGCTGTGCAACAGGCCGTGGTTGGCCCCGGAGGCGCCGGCGCAGAGGTCCTTCGCCTCCACCAGAAGGGAAGAAACCCCGCGCAGGGCCAGGTCCCGGGCCAACCCGACACCCGTTATCCCCCCGCCGATGATCACTACCTGCGTTTCCACCGCGGTTGCTCCTTTCCGAGCCCGGCCTTTTGTACCATCATTTCTCCGGCAAATAAACCTGTTGCACCTCTTTGCGGTGGGGTCGCGCGGGGAAGGGGGGTACGGCCGCAACCGGCCGCAGCCAGTCTCCCCGGGTCTTCGCCGGCGGCCGCCTGAATCCCTTTACATGTGCTCCGAAAGAATTATTTATTCTTACGGACAAAGACGACCATGGACGCTGCTCCCGCTCAAATCGTGCGCTGCCCCGAATGCAAGGCCGGCAACCGGCTGACGCTCGACCGTTTCGGCTCCAGTGCCGCTAAATGCGGCAAGTGCAAAGCGCCCCTGTTCCCGCAATCACGCGCCGGGGCGGCCGGCGAGATGTTTAAACTGCGCTGCGCGCAGTGCGGTGCGCGCAATCGTGTTCCGGGGGCGAAACTCGGCGCCGCCCCCAAGTGCGGCAAGTGCGGCGCTCTGTTGAAGACCGATGAGGTGTTCGCCCCCCAGCCCGTCACGGTGACGGATGCAAACTTCGAGGCCCGTGTGCTCCAATCCCCGCTGCCGGTGCTGCTGTTCGCCTGGGCCCCCTGGTGCCCGACCTGCCTTTCCGCGGCACCCATGATCGATCAGTTCGCAACGGAGGTTAAGGGCAGGGTCAGGGTCGGAAAGCTCAACGTCGATGTCAACCCGAACCTGGCCGGCCGTTTCAACATCATGAGCGTTCCCTTCCTGTTTATTTTCGACAACGGCCAGATGAAAGCGAGCATGCCGGGCGTGCTGCAGAAGCACGAGCTGATGCTCAAGCTGGCGCCCTATGTCTGACGGCGTCGGCCCCGCGGAGCTGGAACGCCTCGCGGCACGGATCCGCGCGATCCTGGCGCGGGGCGTGACGGCCAGCCCGCAGGTCATGGGCTTTATCGAGTCCACCCTGCCGCTCGGTGGCCCGCCAAAGATCGCCTCCGCTCTCGCAGATGCGTGCGCGGGGGAGGCCGAGCCGGTCCTGGCGCTGCTTTTCTTCCCGGAGGAGAGCCTCCAGGCAGAGATAGAGGAGCTCCTTGCGGGTCGTGCCCTGACGGCAGCAGACGAGCAGCGCCTGGCCGCAAGGCTGGCCGAACCGCCGCTGCGGGTCGCGTTCGAATTTCCCGGAGCAGAGCGCCTCGAGCTTGAGATGACGCCGGATCGGGCCCGGGGCTTCATTGACCATCTGCGGCTGACCCGCGCGGTCCCGAAAGCGCTGGATGCGGCGGCCGCTGCCGCCCTGGCGCCTGCGGAGCGCAACCGGTTCCGGGTCCTGTGGCGCAACGCCCGCTGCGCGGCCTCCGGCGAATCCGTCCGGTTTCTCGGCGGGCTGCTGCGCCGCGGAGATCTGCGCGAGCCGAGCGCATGGGCCTGCCTGGGCTACCTGCTGGAATTTCTGGCCGAGGCCGATGCGCCGGCGGACATCTACCGGCGGCTGGCGGCGCGCAAAGCGCTGCTGGTGGATGCGGTGCACCGCAACCGCAGGCAGCGGGCCGAGCTGGCCCGCAGCAACCTGGAGACCATGCTCAGCAGGGGCGCGCGGCTGGTATCCATCGACGAGCAGGAGGTCCGCCGGCAGGTGGCCTGCATCGATCAGGCGTGCCTCAGCGTCTACGGGCGAATCGCGGCGATTGACATCGGCACGGTTAGCCTCTATGACACCGACACATGAGTCTTCTCGGAGGGCCAGCCGCCCGTTCCGGCGACGCCACCGGCGGGGCGGCCGCGGCCGTTTTCTGCTGCTCGAACCGTAACCGTTGTAACGAAGGATGGGGATATGAATGGTTTCACGCTGCGGGTGCTGATGGGCATGCTGGCGGTGCTGGGAGTGGCTCCGGCGCTGCTGGCGCAATCCATGCCGTCGCTGGACACCGTTCTGCGGGAGGTCGAGAAACGCTATACGGCGGCTCAATTTTCCGCCGAGTTTCTGCAGGAATCCACCATCCGGGCCATGGAGATCACCGATTTCGCCTCGGGCCGGATCTACGTGCGCTATCCGGGCATGATGCGCTGGGAGTACGAAAAACCGGAGCCCCAGGCCATCATCACCGACGGCACGAAGCTGTGGGTCTACCGGCCTCAGGACAACCAGGTGCTGACCGGCAGCGCCCCGGTCTTTTTCCGGGACGGCAAGGGGGCGAGCTTTCTGTCGGACATCCGCCTGGTGCGCCAGAAATTCACCATCACGCTGCACCCGCCGGAGGGCGAGAATTTGTACGAGTTGAGACTGGT
This sequence comes from Desulfobacterales bacterium, assembly GCA_025454255.1. Lineage (GTDB taxonomy): Bacteria > Desulfobacterota > Desulfobacteria > Desulfobacterales > SpSt-501 > SpSt-501. Next base: position 30,598 of record JALOOU010000011.1, read on the forward strand.
GCCGCGCGAAAGCACACTGAACATCTCCCAGGTGCGCCTGCTGATCACCCCGCGCACCTACACGATTGCCCGCATCGTGACCCTGAACGATTACGGCGACGACACGCGCATCGACATCATCAACACCCAGTTCAGCGTCGAATTGAATCCCGCGCTGTTTTCCTTCGAGATCCCCCCCGGCGCCGATGTGCAGCGCATCGAGGAGTGATTCGGCCGCTCTCGGCGGCGAGGGTGTCACGCGAGGACCCGACCGGCTCCGCTCGCCCCTCGCCACGCCCCCGGGCCGCTGCCGCCTGCGCGCGTGGGCGGTTCCGCGCCGATTTCGTGCTTGCCCATCTTCCGAAGAAAATAGTATAGTTAGGAAACGCAGCAGCCCGGTTCAGGCATCCGGAGGCAGCGCCGACAGCCGATGACTGGGTGCCGCGCGTTGGCGCGAGGATACGGCCATGGAGAAGGCCAAACAGCCCATCGTCCGCAGATCCCTATTTTCCTGGGTGTTGGACGGCAACCTCGGATGGCAGCTCTCGCTGCTGGCGGTGATCGCCGTGGTCGTGTTCGCCCGGGTGCTGCCGCTGGAGATGCAAAAGCGCATCGTGAACCAGGCCATCACTCTGCGCGACCTTGACCTGCTTCTGCTCTACTGCGGGTTTTACCTCGCCGCGGTGCTGCTCGCCAACGCTTGCAAATACGCCATCAACATCCTCGAAACCCTCATCGCCCAACGGGTGCTCAAGCGGATGCGATCGGCGCTTTACGACCACATCCTTTCGCTGCCGCTGAGCTTTTTTCGAAATACCCAGCCGGGCACCGTCGTCAATTCCATCGCCATTGAGCTGGTGGCCCCCTCCAACTTCGCCGGGAGCGCGGTTTCAACACCGGTGGCGAACATTCTCACCCTGCTGGCGTTTGCCGGATACCTGTTTTGGTTGAACCCTCTGCTGGCGGCGGTCTCGCTCAGCATCTATCCGGTCGCGATGATCGCCATTCCCTTGCTGCAGCGGCGCGCCAACATCGCCAACCAGAAGCGCGTCGACCTCTCGCGGACCTTTGCCGGCCGGATTGCCGAGTCGATCGGCGGGATGCATGAAATCCATGGGCACGCGGCCCACCGGATCGAAAGGCGCAAATTCGACCGGCTGGCCGAGGAACTCAAAAAAATACGGATCGTCTGGAGCCTCTACCGGTTTGCGGTGAAAACGACCAACAACCTGTTCACGGGCCTGGGGCCGTTTCTGGTCTTTCTCATGGGCGGCTACCTGACCATCCGGGGAGAGCTGGAGCTGGGGGCGCTGGTGGCCTTTCTATCGGCGCAGGAAAAGCTCTACGACCCCTGGAAGGAGCTCATCGAGTTCTATCAGGTGTACCAGGACGGCGCCGTCACCTATCGGCGCACGATGGAGTTCTTCGATGTCGAACCCGAGCACGAGCGGGAGCCCGGCGACCGCGCGCCGCTGGCGCTTGACGCCCACCTGGAGGTCAAGCACCTGTCGATTGCCACCGGCAGCGGGATCCGGTTGTTGGACGACGTCAACCTGGAGCTGAAGCCCGGCGAGCACCTGGCCCTGGTTGGCTTCTCCGGCAGCGGCAAGAGCACGCTGGCGCTGTGCATCGGCCAGCTCGCCAGCTACGGCGAGGGGCAGGTGATGATCGGCTCCCAGGAAGTGGCCCGGCTGACCAAGCAGGACATCGCCGCCAACGTCGGGATCGTCTTCCAGAGCCCGTTCATCTTCGAGGGCTCCATTGCCGAAAACCTCCTCTATGCCTGCGACGCCCTGGCGGATGAAAGGGCGCCGACCGCCCGTCCGAGCCTGGACGACATCATCGCCGTGCTGCACCAGACGGGCCTCTTTGCGGACGTCCTGAAGTTCGGCTTGAACACGGTCTTGCGGGCGGGCACCCATCCGGAGCTGGCCCGCGCGATCATCCGGGTGCGACACAAGTTCCAGGAGCGCTACGGCGGAAAGTTCCGCGATGCCGTCGAATTCTTCGAGGAGAGCAGCTATCTCGTCTATTCCAGCGTCGCCGACAACCTGATCTTCGGCGCCGCGAACCGGGAGGAGTTCACCCCGGCCCGGATCTCGCGCAACGACTATTTCATCGCGTTTTTGAACAAAGAGGGGCTGCACCAGACCCTGCTCGACATCGGGGCGAATCTCGCGCGCCAGACGGTCGACATCCTGGGCAACCTGCCGCCGGACGCCGTCTTCTTCGAACAGAGCCCGATAGCGGCCGAGGATCTGCCGCGCTACAAGTCCGTGCTGGAGCAGCTGCGGCGCCGGAAGGGCGGGGAGCTTTCACCGCAGGCGTCCAGCAGCCTGTTGGACCTCGCCCTGCGGTTTACGCCCGGGGTTCACAAGATGGCGGCGATGGAGCCGGAGGTTCAGCGCATCCTGCTCGAAAAACGGATCCGCTTCCGCGCCGAGGTTTCCGAGGATATTCCGGGGGCGTTCACCTTCTACAACGCCCAGGAGTACATCCATTCCCAGACCATTTTAAACAACATCGTTTTCGGCAACCTCACGACGGCCAGCACCCAGGCCCAGGACCTCATCACCCAGAACATCATCCAGCTCCTGATCGAACGGGACCTGCTGGAGACCGTCATCGACATCGGCATGAACTACAATGTCGGCCCGCAGGGGGAGAAGCTCTCCGGCGGGCAGCGCCAGAAGCTGGTCATCGCCCGCGCCTTCCTGAAATCGCCGCGCATGCTGATCATGGACGAGGCCACATCGGCCTTGGACAACCGCTCGCAGGCCCGCATCCAGAACCTGCTCGAAACCCGCTGGAAGCGCAGGAGCACCCTGGTGGCGGTGGTGCACCGCCTGGACATCATCCGAAACTTCGACAAGATCGCCGTCATGAAGGCGGGCAAAATCATCGAGTCGGGCCCCTACGCCGAACTGATCGACCGGAAAGGAGCGTTGTATGAGCTCGTTGGGAAAAAATAGTCCGGAGGTTCCCTGCGAATTCAAAGAGAACCTGGACCTGCTCCGGCAGACCTACTTGTTTTCAGGGTTCCCCCTTGAATCGCTCAAGGTTTTCGCCTATCTTGGCACGCGTGAAAAGCTCCATGACGGGGACTACCTTTTCCGGCAGGGGGAGGACGACGATCAGGCGTATTGCATCGTCTCCGGCAAGGCGCGCCTCGAGCTCGGCGACAATGGCCCGGTGCGCCTCATCCGCGAGGTGGGGCCGGGCGATTTCATCGGCGGCCTGGCGTTGCTTGGAGACGCGCGCCGGCTCTACTCCCTCAGGGCCATCGGCGAGATGGTGTGCATCGTCCTCAAACGGGAGAAGTTTTCCAAGGCGGTCCAGCAGTTTCCGGACCAGATGCCTCGTATCTTCAGGGCGGTCGTGGAGGCAGTAATCGATTGGGAGGGCCGCTTTCTGGTGGCGCTCGGGGCCGACTGCGGCGGGTGCCTTCCGCGCTTGGGGGTCAGCCTGCTGTAAGCGGCCGCCGGGCGGACCGCTCGCACGCAGGCGACGAGGGGTATGGGCCAAGAACCGCTCACATACGCGTTTTCGCTGCGCAGCGATATATCCGAGCTCCAGACGCTGGGCCGGCGGCTGGAATCGATCGGCGTTGACCTCAAGCTCTCCAAGCGCTGCCTCTTCGAGCTCAATCTCGCACTGGACGAGCTGTTCACCAACATCATCTCCTACGGGTACGGCGACGGCCATGAGCACCGGATCGAGGTGACCCTCCAGGCCGATGAACGAATGCTGAATGTGACCATCGAGGACGACGGCGTCGCCTTCAACCCGGTCGAGCGCCAAGCCCCCTGTCTGCCGCATTCGGTGGACGACTGCCGGGTGGGCGGGTTGGGGATCCACCTCATCCGGAATCTGATGGATGAGGTCTGCTACCGGCGTGAAGGGCAGAAAAATATCCTGACATTGAAGAAAAAAATAGAGACGATTTCGTCCCATCCCTACGAAACCGGCGCATGAGGAGAATCGGCATGGATATCGCAGAAGAGAAGCAGGCGGGGGTACATGCGTTCAAGCTCAAAGGCCGTTTGGATTCGAACACCTCCCTGGCCTTCGAGCAACGCCTTTTCGAGTCGATCACCAACGGCACCAAAAACGTCATCATCGATTTCAAGGAGCTGGATTACATCTCCAGCGCCGGCTTGAGGGTGATCCTGAAGGCGACCAAGGCCCTCAAGCGGGAAAACGGTAAAATCATGCTCTGCGCCATGCAGGATTACGTCAAGGAGGTCTTCGAGATCGCCGGCTTCGATGCGTTTCTGCCGATCGTGCCCACCTTGGATGACGCGCGCCGGGCGCTGTGAGCGGGTGGCCGCCCTGCGTCGCGCATCACCGCAGGCCGATGAGCCCGCGCCGGCCGAGCTCGCGTGCAAACTGGGAGACGGCCACCTGCGCCTCTTTCGGCTCGAGTTGATGGGTTGCGGCAAACGCCGCGGCAATCTCCCGCAGCGAGCGCCGGCCGTCGATCATGTCCCACACCGCCGTGCCCAAAACGTCCAGCTGCAGCTTGCCGATCCGAGGCGGACCGGGGGGCTGGCCGAACCAGCGGGCGACCCGCGCCACCCAGGGCGGCGGCGAAACCGGGTAGTGGAGCACCACCTCGCCGCCGACCCGCCGGGAGGCGCTCACATGACGGTTTTTCACCGGCGTGCAGCCGAGCGCCTCCTCGCGGCTCATGCGCGGCGGCCCCGCCTTAGACGTCGACCAGCCCATAGGTTCGATTCACCATCCTCCACAGACCCGGCTCAATGACGGCCCGGGCCTGCATGCGCAGGCCCAGTATCCGGTTTCTTTCCGGCAGGTGCCACAGCCGCGCCCGGCAGACCGAATGGAGCCCGAGGCGCCGGGCGAGGCGGCCACCGATGCCGGCGGCGGCGGGGCGGTGGCCCTCGACGGCCGCCATCCCGGGCTCCTCGGTCGCTTCAAACCGCAACGGCGCCAGTTCCCCCACGGAGTGCGCAAATCGGGTGAGGTCGCTGTCTTTAAGCAGGACGGCGGCCGGGGCCCAGCGGTACAGATCCAATCGGCAGCGGTCGGCGGCGAAGCTCAAGACGAACCGACCGGGTTCGAACCGATGGCGGACAAGGGCGAAGCGTTCCGGGAGCTGGGCACGAATGTCGAATACCGCCCATCTAACCACACCGGCGTCGCCCTGGAAACGCAGGCTTTGCAAAACGGCGCCCGCCGGGTGGAGAAAGCCCCGGTCGCCGGCCGCATGGAAAAACTGAACCAACCCGCCGGTGCGGCTGCGGGGGCAGAAGAGGATCGCGCCGGTGGCGGCGGCGCCGCCGGCGCTCCAGCAGAAACCGGACGGATCGAACTGCGCCAGCGCCGGCTTCCATTCTGCCGGCAGCCGGCACTCCCGGGCGTTCGCCCCGCGGGCGCCGGTGAGCTTTCGCAGACGTTTCAAATGGGTGCGGTGCAAAAATCGCCCGCGCACCCGGCCCCATTTTATCTCCATGGCGGGCCCGGCTTCGGATTCGACGATGAGGTGGCGCGGGCCGATCCTGCCGGGCTCCCAGCCGGGCGGGATGGCGACACAGACGCCGTTCCAGGCCAGCTCTTTCCAGCCGGGGGGGGGCTCGTGTTTGGCTTGCTGATCCATCAACGCCCGCTCATCGCGTGCAACGCGGCGCGCTTCAATACGGCAGCCGCGAGAGGGACTTGAGAATGAGGGTCACGCCCATGGCGAACATGCCGGTCAGCCCCATGCCGCAGGAGAAGCCCGCCAGCAGGACCGGTGCATACTGCCGCCACATGGCCCCGTAGCGCTTGAGGAAGAAAAAGCGGCCCAGCAGCGCCCCGACCACCTCGAGAATGAGGCCGTGGGGGGTGCTCTGGCCCAGCCCCCGCACCATGCCGTAGACCAGCATGATCGGCAGGCCGCAGAGGCTCAGCAGCAGGTAGGTGAGGACGCCCAAAAGCGTGCCGGCGCCGACATAGGTCCAGCTGAGGGCCTGAAAAAAGAGGGAATTGCCCTCGAGGGTGGAGGTCTGCATCAGCAGCGTGTTCAGGGCCTGCAGGTGCCAGAGCTCCTGGGCGAACGGGTAGGCGTTGGAGGGGATGGGGGCCAGGCGCCAGATGAACTGCGAAAACAGCAGACTGGCGATCATCACCACCGGGAAGACGACGATTTCGGACTTGATGATGCCGCGGATGCTGGTGCCGGTCAGCTCGATTTCGCGAAAGCCCACCGTGGCGCTGCCGTAGTTGTGGATGGGGATGGGTGCGTACCAGATCTCGATGCCCTGGTAGCCGAAATACTTGGCGCCGGCGATGAAGCTCGCCTCGCGCACCAGCGGCAGGCTGACGAACTGGCCGGCGATGCCCTCCATCCGGGCCGTGATGTAGGAGATCATCGGGGTGTAAATGAACCCGTAGAGCAGAAAGAAGACCACTGGAAAATTCGGTACCAGCCAGACGCACAGCAGCACATAGGAGAGCGTGGAGAATACATAGATTCCGATCGAGATCCAGAAGTTGAAATCTCCCCGGCCCGGCGGCGGGCGGAACAGATCGCGCCAGCTGCCGCGGGTGCCCGCGGCGCTGCGGTGGAAGGAGCGCGCCACATGCCAGATGCCGACCACGGCGATGGCCACCCCCAGGCCGATGCCGAAGCTCAGATAGAAATCGAAGTTGTTCGCGAACACGGTCTCCACCGTGCGCATGCCCGGGTGCCACCGGTGCAGTATCCCGGCCTGATACAGGAACGGGTTGGCCACGATGGTGATGATCAGCCCGCCCAGGCCGCCGATCACGGCCCAGAACGGCAGAACCATGCCGACGAACACCAGCCCTAAATCGAACTGGATGCCGGTGGCCACGGCGGGCAGCCACTCCTCGGTGTGAAGGGTCAGATCGATCCAGGGGATCGGGATCAGCCGGATCGGCTCCATGAGGAACAGGGCGGAGACGGCCGGCAGCAGAACATACACCGCGCCGAAGGCGAGTCCGATGACCGCTCCGATGGAAAACACCCGCCACTTCCACCCGCTTTCGCGTTCCTCGGTCGACTCGGCCAGCGCCATCGTCCCCAGCGCCGCCACGGGCGCCATGGGAAAGGGCAGCCGCTCCACGTCGGAGGTGATGCGGTAGAGCGCATACCCTAGCCCGAATTGGTCGATGCGGGTGATGATCTGGGTTCCGATCAGCAGCAGGATCGGGATGAGCCAGTCCGAGTGGAAAAACGTGCGCTCCAGCAAGGCGGCGGATTCCGCCGGCGGCGCCACCCACAGGGGGATATAGTCGGTCAGGCCCAGCATGCGCGCGGCGTCGGACTGCACTAGGTATTGGCTCCACAGCAACCCCTGGAACGGGGTGTGCAGCGCGGCGCCGGCCATGTAGTAGAGCAGGAAGATCTCCTGCTGCTTCAGGTCGCTGTAGGAGCGTTTGGCCAGCTCGGCAAACAGGATGATGGTCACCCAGCGCGCGGCCGGGCCGATGCCGGTGCCGATGACCAGCTGCAGGTACATGCTGCCGGGCATCATCAGAAAGCCGATGAAGATCGCCCCGACGATGGTCTTCCAGTCGAAGCCCTCCTCGAAGCGCGTGGGCGTCTTCAGCAGGTCCCGGTATTCCTGGAGTTCTTTGTCCTCGTGCATGGCGTCAGTCCGGCAGAACGAGGTAGCTGGCGTAGCTGAACAGCCCGTAAATCGCCCAGGAGCCGGCCATGAAAAAGTCGCCGATGATCAGACCGACGAAAAAATAGCGCAGCTTCCGGTACAGGGCGATCCCGCCGTAGCGCAGGCAGAGCGAGTTGAACGCCCACCCGACGAAAAAGCTGAACCAGAGGATCCACATGGCGGAGCTGTAGGCGGCCAGATAGCCGATGGGGTGGATCGGCCACCAGAAGAACCGCTGGTAGCAGACGACCAGGGCCAGCATCACCGCCGCGCCTGCGGATGCAAAGATGAGCACCCACTTGCTCAGCGCGGCCGGGGACTCGACGAGCTGAAAGGCCCCTTCGTAGACCGCCAGCGTCGTTCGCGTCGCCCATTCCGTGTGGAGCTCGCGTGCACCGAACTTGTAGCAGACGGCCAGCATGGCGATAAACGATACCGCCACCCCGGCGGCCAGGGCGATAGCGATGCCAACCGACATCCAGCGGTTGTTGCGGACGCCCTCGGTGATTTTGCGTGCATGCAGCAGCGAGGGCATCAGCGCCTCGCGCAGGTCGACAAACAGCATTTTCTGGATGACCGCGGCCATCACCACCCCGGTCTGGGCCAGAAACTTCGATCCGAAGAGGGTGATGACCCCGTCGAGGGGCGCGGCCGTGAGCGTGAAGTAGGTGATTCCGCCCTGGCAGATGACCCGGGTGGCGACCAGCAAGAAGAGGAAAAAGAAGGCCACCACGATCAGCGCTGCCGCCAGAGGGATCCCGAAGGCGGCGCACCAGGCCACGATGCCGAGGCTGCCCGCGACAAACCCCCAGAAGGCCGCGGGGGTCGAAAGCCATTCGCTGCCCGGGTCCTCGTCTCTGCGGGCGCCGACGGCTTTCAGTATCGTGTCCAAAAAGTGGAAGCGGGCCAGCCAGGCGAGAAAGAGGAAAAAGACGATGTAGGCCCCGATCATTTGGGTCTCCTCGGGGCGGGAGAGGGTGGGGCCGAAGGTCACCCCCAGTGCGGCGGCGGGGATGTTGACCCCCAGCACGCTGAGCAGGCCGACCAGCAGCGCGCCGGCGATGAAGAAAAACCAGAAGGAGAAGGAGACCTGCTGGGAGGTCAAAAAGGCGAACCCGATGAAGGCCGGATAGATGTAGATCTTGAGCTTGGTGAACCCCGAGAACAGGCCGACCTTGGGAAAGTAGCCGCCTGCCAGCACCATGGTCGGAATCGAGGGCACGGAGGGGTTGTAGAAGCTCAGCCCGTTGATCAGGTGCAGCAGGACCGGGATCAGGACGCCGGCCAGCAGGTAGGGGTGGGTGAAAAACGATGCGGGCCGGTCGCTGTCGAGGCTCTCCTGCATCATGATCGGCACGCGCAGCAGCGGGAAATTCATCCGTTCGTTGTACAGGGGCTGGCGGCTGAGCAGACTCACGATGCAGAGCATCACCAGGTAGCACAACAGGATAAACCCGGTCCAGCCGAGCAGCGGCCCTGCCCAGGCGTCCCAGGGAATGCGCTGCAGAACTTCGGGCCACTCCATCTGGCGGCCGCCGGAGAGCCCGTTGTAGAAACCTTCGACGGCCTCCATGCTCTGGGGGTACCACGCCGCGGGCAGCAGCGGGTGGAGCACCTCGCTCCAGCGGTTCTCCACGGTGGCGAAGTAGTAGGGGGCGGTCAGGTTGAAGAAGAACGTGCGGGCCAGCCCCGTCCAGGCGATTCCGGACAGAAGCACCATCAGGGCCCAGGCCACGAGCATCTCGCGGCCGGTGATCAGCCGGTGCCGCTTGAAAACCGCCCTGACCGCCGCGGTCGCGGCCATCATCCATACCAGGATGTAGAACGGGGCCAGGGGAAAATAACCGCCGCCCAACGGGGTGCCCTGGCGGTAGGCATTGTTGAAGGGGGTGATCAGGCAGATCGTCAGCCCCAAGAGGATGCCCAGGGCGACGGCGCGCAGACGAACCCGCTGCCCGTCGGCGCGCCGGGTTTCGGCAGGCGGCTGCCCCGGTCCGCTCGCTGCGGCCGCCTCGTCTGCCCGTCGGCGGTGCCCGGGTGTCATGGCGCCTCCCCGCCGGCGGCGGTGGCCGGCGCGTGCGGCTGGCGAAATTCATCCAGCCGGGCTTCGTAGAGGGTTTTGGCGTCGTCATCCAGCGACCGCCATATCAGCAGCTGGCGGCGGACGTCGTGCAGGAAGCCCTTGTTGATGCGATGCCAGATATTGGACTCGCCCGATTCCCGGATCAAGTGGACATGGATTTCAAGAAACCCGGGTTGGTCGGGCGACGGCCTGAACCTGAACTCGGCGCGCTGCATGATCCCGAAATCGAACGGGGCGAGCCATACCTGGGTGGTCAGGTGCAGGCAGTCGGGCAGCTCGCAGGCGCCCTCCGGGCAGTCTGCGGCCGTATCGCTCAGGCGGGGCGCCGTTTCGCACGCGAAGTCCAGCGCAAGGTTCGAGGTGGAAAATCGGCCGTGGGAGACGTCTCTGTGCCCGTCGAAGTAGTGGACCAGGTAGCCGCCCACGCTCATGTGCTCCCGGTAGGTCATCAGGAAGGGCAGTCGCACGTGGATCGTGTTGGCCCGTGCCGGCGGCAGCGTCCAGGAGCGGTTGACGTCCGGGATGGCGATCTCGGCGGCCACCCGGGAGGGGTAGATCACCGAGACGAGCACCACCGCGATGACGAGCAGCATGGCCGCCACACCGGCGAGCGAGGAGTAGTTCACCGTGATTCCGCTCCAAAGCATCGTGCCGGCAAAGAGCTTGGCGGTGGTTTGAGCCACCAGGTAGCCGAAGACCACGCTCAGCACGGCAAAGGCCAGGGCTTCGGCGATGAACAGGAAGGAGACGTGCGAGGGCGCCAGCCCCACGGAGGTGTAGACCGCGATCTCCCGCTTGCGCTCATAGACGCTGCCGATCATGGTGTTGAGCACGATAAAAACCGAAATGGCCAGGGGGATGATGATGTTCGGGACCCCGCTGAAGCTCATGGCGTCGCTGGCGTGGTAGAGGAAGGTCCCCTCGGGTTCGCCGCTGAAGAGGGATAAACCGAATCGATCCACCAGCTGCTGGGCCATGCCCGCAACGTTTTGCGACGGTTCGATGCCCACCGCGACGGCTTTCAGCCGGCCGCCGGCGGCCATCAGCGTCGGGTAGGGGACGATTACGGTCACGTCGGCCGCCGTGTGCTGATACCGGCTTTGGAACTCGCGCAAGTCCTCGCCGGACTCCAGGGACTCCACCATCTCCTCCGTCATTTCGGAGGAGCTCTCCCGGGGGAAGGTGACCGGTGTGAGCGGCTCGCCGTCCAAATCCAAATGCTCCTGAAATTTACGGGACGAGAAGACCCCGACCACGTTGAAGGGCATGCCCCACAGCGAGATGTCGCTGCCTGCCGGCTGCTGGGGATCGATTCCCAGCGCGGCGGCCATGCGGTCGGGCAGAAGCACGGCGCGGCGTTCGTCAGCGGTGAACCAGCGGCCGCCGGTCAGAAGCGATTCGATGTCCCACAGGCGCGGCTCGTCCGCGCAGAGGCCCATCACGCCCTGCGCTTCGGCGGTCCGGCCGTTGGCGCGCAGCGGGCTGATGACGGGGCGAGTGGGGTCCGCCCCCTCCAGCCAGGCGCGCGGCACGGCGGTGCCCGTATCGCTGAAGCGGGCGCGGATCACCCCCAGGGCCTCGGCGGGCAGGTCGGCCCAGTTCACGTTTTTGAGCAGAACCCCCTGGAAGGACGCCTGCGGCACAAAGAGAATGCGCGCCTGCCGCCGCAGCGACTTGACCGAGGTGAAGCTCATGATGGTGAAGGTCAGGATGATCAGCGTGATGCAGGTCAGCGCCGTGCGCAGGCGTCGCCGCCGCAGGTTGCTGACGCCGAGCAGAAACGCCGCCGCGAACGCCTTCCAGCGCCCGATGTCTCCGGACTGAATGGTGCGCGCGCGGGCTTGCACCCCGGCGATCTCCTGCTCGAACCGGAAGAAAATGATGAGCGTGACCACCAGCGACAGCCCCATGATCAGGAAGGCCAGAATCACGACAAGCGGGCTGTAGGCCAGTTGAAAGGCCGGGTGCACGTTGTAGATCAACGCAATCAGCGCCGCCAGGATCAGGCCGAAGGCGATGATGCGCTTGTATATGTTGGCATAGGCAAACAGCAGCCGCTCCAGACAGAACGCAAACGGGACGAACAGCGCGATGTAGAAGAGCACCCCGTACAAAACGTCCTTCTGGGTTTTTTCGACCTCGTCGTACACCCGCGAGGCCAGCGCCCAGGAGCTGGAGCTCGCTTCGATGAAGCGATCGTAGCGGCGGGCATCCCAGGCCTGCCCGGCGGCGTTCAAGTCGGCCAACCCCTGCTGCTGGAGGCTGCGGATCTGCTCGTTGAAGATGCCGCGCGTCTCGAGGTTGGCGATGCGCGGCCCCAGCAGGGTCCACATGTCCGCGGCGACCCGGTGCTCGGTGCGATGGAGCTGGGGAAAATTCTCGATCTCGAAGCCGCTGCCCGTCGGATCGGCCGGCGAAGCGTTGAGGAGGATCAGCTTGCGTCGCAGCACCGTGTCCGTCATGGTCATTTTGAACGGGATGCCGGGCTCCAGAAACACGGTGCTGAGCATCGAGGACCAGGTGTCGAGCCGGCTCATGAACCAGCGCGACGGATCGGCCTCGCGGCGGCCGTCGATGACGTCCGCCTTGGTCAGGAAGCGGAAGGTCCGCGGTTCGAGCAGGTTGAAGAGGGTGGTGCCGGAGCCGGCAAACATGACCAGGTCGGTTTCCATAAACCGGCGGTTCATCTTCACACGGTAGGCGTCCTTGCCGGTCAGCTTTTTGTCGATGACCCAGAGGGCCTCGCCCGTTTCGGGGTCGAAGCGGTAGGCTTCCAGAACGACCTTGTGAAAACTGTGGGTGCGGTCGGCCACCCCCTTGAGGGAGAACCGGCCCCGCTGGTCGACCATGACATGGAACCGGGACGGGCCCTGATAGCACAGCAGAACGCTGCCGGGGGCGGGTTTGTCGGCAAAGAGCTCCCCGTGCCGCAGGAACTTGGCCCGCCCGTTGATGGTTGAAAACCCATTGCGCGGGGCTTCCCCCTCGCGCAGCTGCGGGGCGCGGCCGAGGTGGCCGATGAGCCCGCTGATGACCGCGGACTGGCGCTGGGCGAAGCCGAGGTCGACCCGGTCGACCCGGTCGTACGGGGTGCCCCAGGCCGCGCGGGCATCTCCGGTGGTCGCCAGGGTGATGCCGTGGATGCCGGCCAAGGCGGTCACTTCCCCCCCCAGCGCCGGCCGGTCGAGAAAATAGCTTTGCCAGGAGCGCACCCGGCTGGGCCGCAGGGTGTCCTGGAGCAGGCCCTCGGTTCCCAGCCGGTATTCGATTTCGGCCGCGCCGCTTTTCAGGGCTTCGTCGAGCCGGCTGTAGGCCGGCGTGCGGTTGATGCGCGGCCGGAACGGGTAGAGCCATCCGTAGTTGAAGGCGCCGAACCCGCTGCCGTGGCTGGAGAGATGCAACGAGACCGCGGCGACGATCTCGAACTGCTGAACGGCGCTGCGCAGCGCCGTGGCGCTCTCCACCAGCCTGAGCTGCACGCGGGCGTCCGCGAGCATCGCCTCCTGGTCGGCGCGGGCCCGCGCGGCCACCGCCAGCAGCGCCCGGCGTTCTTCCGCGGTCACCTGCTGGAAGTCGCTGCGCCACATCAGCCGACGCAGCAGCTGGCGTTCTGCGCTGAGCCGCCGGATGAGCTGCGGGTCGCCGCCGGCATCCTCCAGGCGCAGACGCATCAGCCGGCGGGAGACGATGTCGGCGTCGGTCTTGAGGCGTTCCTCGAGCGCCGCCTTGAGCAAGGACTCCGGATTCGGCGTCGCACCCTCCTCCTCCTCGGGTGCGGCGGCGGGCGTCGGAGCGGCCGACGTTTCGAAGGTGGCGTTTTTCAGGGCCCGCAGGGTTTGGCGCGCCTGCGTTACAAACCGCCGCAGATCGTTGCGGGCGTCGCGCAGGTCGCGCGAGCGAGCGGTGAAGCTCCAGACCATCTCGCGCAGGCCCGCCAGGGTCTGCGCGTGGCCGGAGGTGGCCACCAGCATCACCGTGCGCGCCGGTGGGTTTTCCTTCAGGTGCTGCGCCGCCTGGAGCAGGGTGGCGGCACCGACGGCCTCGTCGGCGCCGGGGGAGAGGCCGGCGACGTGGGCGGAGCTGTCGTAAAACGCCTCCACCACCAGCAGTTCAGCGCGCAGCTGCTCCGAGGTGCCGGGGACGATGCAATAGATGTTCTCTGCGGCGACGTTTTCCCAGCGGGCCTCCGCCCGCAGTCGCACCTCATCGGCCACGCGCCCCTCCGGCGCCGCCTCGAATTCGCCGAAGGCTGCTGCAAGGGCTGCAGCGGGCATCCAGAAGCGGGGGAACTGGATGGGCGAAAGCTCGAACTTTTCTTCAAAATCCATCCCCGTGGAATCTCCGCGGTCCACGTAGATCAACGCCTTGGCCCCGAGGTTGGCCGCCCGCAGCCAGTTTCTGCCGGAGTGAAGCTCCATCAGCAGGACCGCCCCCTCGATGACCTTGCCGTTCAATTGCTCCAGCTCCCCGTCGCCCACGTAAACCAGCGGGCCGGTGAGCCCCGGGGGGGGGACGGCCTGCGGGGTGACGGCGTTGCCGGCCAGGGGGTGGAGCGCCAGCCTCACCCCCCGTTCCGGTGCCTCGAGCGTGCTCGATCCCCAACGGATGACGGGCACCGCAAAGGCATGCGTTGCGACGGCCCCGATACCGAGCTGTTCCAGCTCCGCTTTGATGAAGGCGGCCGCCTCCGCGTTGCCCGCGGATCCGGTGCTGCGGTCGTTCAGATCGGCGAAGGTGTTCAGCCGCCGTTGAAAATCGGCTGCGGCCGCGGTCGCCGCCTCGGCCCCCAAGGGTCCGCCGCACAGAAGAGAGGCCAGCAACGCCATGCGGAGCAGGACCTGGCGCCCGGCCGCAGCCGGGCGGGGCATATGGGCTGCTGCCGGCCGCATGTCGTCCGGGTCAGTCCCGCACGCGGATCTTGCCGATGGAGATGGATAGCTCTTCACGGTTTTCAATCTTGTCGATCCGGCCGTCCCGGATCCAGACGACGCGGTCGGAGACGTTGAGCATCTTGATGTCGTGGGTTGCGGAGATGACCGTGACCCGATGCTCTTGGCTCAAGCGCTTCAACAGCGAAATGATCTCCTCCCCGGTGGTCAGGTCCAGGTTGCCCGTCGGCTCGTCCGCCAGGATGATGGCCGGGTCGTTGGCCAGCGCCCGGGCAATGGCCACCCGCTGCTGCTGACCGCCGGAGAGCTCGAAGGGCTTGTGGCTGTGGCGGTCGGCCAACCCGACCTGCTCCAGCAGCCGCAGGCCCTTCTTCACGGTGGCGTCGCTGTTCATGCCGGCGAACACCATGGGCAGGGTGACGTTTTCAAGAGCGGTCATGACCTGGATGATGTTGAAGGTCTGGAAGATGTAGCCGATCTTGCGGCAGCGCAGCCAGGCGAGCTCGTAGGCATCGAGCTGGGCGATGTCCACCTCGTCGATGAACACTTTCCCGGAGCTGGGCTTGTCCAGGCCGCCGATCATGTTGAAGAGCGTGCTTTTGCCCGAGCCCGAAGGCCCCATGATCGAAAGGTATTCCCCTCGGGCGATCTCCAGGTCCACGCCCTTCAACGCCTGGACCTCGATCTTGCCGAGCGTGAAGCTCTTGGTGACGCCGGACACCCGCACGACGTTGCTGGTTTCAGGCATGTGCCATATTCCTCGCAGAAGTCATTGCTCCACCCGCATGGCTTCGACCGGTTGCATGCGGGCGGCCACCCAGGCCGGGTAGAGCACCCCCAACAGACTGAGGACGACCCCGGTTGCGGTGGCCCATGCAAACGAAACCGCCAGATCGGTCAGGCCGACCTGCTGGACGGCCTCGGCGCCGAAGCGCGCCAGGGCCCCCGCCAGGGCGAAGAGGGTGCCGGCGATCGCCCCGCAGGCGGCCCCGACCATCCCCTGCATGCCGGCTTCCAGCAAAAACAGTCTCAGCACAAAGCGGTCCAGCGCGCCCAGGCACTTCATCGTACCGATCTCCCGAAACCGTTCGGTCACGGCCATGAGCTGGGCGTTCACGATTCCGACGACGCAGACCAGCAGCGACAAAATGATGATCCAACGCTGTTTGGGGGTGCTGGCCACGTTGACATCCTGCGGGCCGAGGTCGTATCCGGCGCGGACCAGGCTCTGGCGCAGGTCGGGGTCGCCGGATGCCAGCATGCCGTTGGCGATGTCGTTGCTGACATCGACGAAACTCAGAAAGGATACGGCCAGAACCAGGCTCAGGGTGGTGATCAGGACCCGGAAAAAACGGACCTTGATGCTCTTGAAGGCGATCTCGAGCGACGTGCCGAAGGGCAGCACGACCAGCCGGTTGCCGCGAGCGGTCTTTTGGGGATAGTCGGAAAATATGCGCTCCTGCGCCATGTCAAACTCGCCGAGGCCCTCGCCGGGTGTGGGGTATGGCCGGAATGTACCCTTCAACCTGCAAGCGATAACATAGTGAAGGGCGGCAGTAAACAGGAATGATTCTCGGTTGGGGGAGCGGATTCGCCGGCGCAACCGGAACGCCCGGCGCCGGCCGGGCGCGCGAGCCGCTGCAGTGGGGTAACCTGCACCCCCGCAGCGTTTCGCGGGTGATCGCGCGAGGCCTTGGGCGCGCCCCTGCCGCGCCGGCCGCCGGCCGCATCAACCTGCCGCACACCACGTGTCGATCCAGCGGGCCGTGTTCACCGCGCCGTTCAGATCGATGTCGACCGCGGGCCTGCTTCGGAGCGCGAGCATCCGCTCCATCGCCGCCGCCAGCCGCGGCGGTGGCAGATCGGCGTCTTCGATGACCTGCAGGGCGCCGCGTGCGGCCAGGCGTTCGGCGCGCAGCCGCTGCTCGCGGTTTTGGGCGAACGGCCATACCAGCGCCGGCACGCGCGCCGCCAGGAGGTTCATGCTGGTGTTGTATCCCCCCATGCTCACCGACAGGTCGGCTGCGGCCAGCTCCGCGAGGAACTCCGTCGAGAAGCGGCGGAGCTCGAGGGGGCCGCCGGCGAGGCCGCGCAGGCGGACGGCCTCCTCCGCGGGCATGAAGGGGCCGGTATACACGACCATCCGGGCCGACCGGCCCCGAGGCAGCAGGGCGAAGGCGCGCATGCTGGCCTCCAGCAGCGGGAACCCCACGCTGCCGCCGCCGGCGCTGACCACGATCAGCGCATCGGACTCTGGCAGGCCCATCCGGGCGCGGACCCGGCGGCGAGCGTCGGGTGGGGGGCGGGGGGAGACGAACCCGGTGGTGACAACGGGGATGCGAATGTCCGCGCACCGCCCAAAGGTCTCCTCTAACGCCACCAGCGCGGGGTCGGTGTGGACCAGCACGGCTCCGAAGTGCCGGTTGAGCACCTCCACCGTCCAGGCTTCACGCTCGGCCGGCCGGTCTTTTTCCACCAGAATGTCGCGGAGGCTGCAGACGACGCGGCAGGCGGGGAGATCGCCGGCGCCGATGGCCTCCAGCACCGGGTCGATTTCAAACCGGAAAGCCCGTCGCCCGAACGGGTAGAGTTCGATCAGGAAAAGATCGGGGCGCCGCTGTTTGAAAAGGCGCAGCAGGGACTGGCTTCGCGCGCGCTTCACCTGCTCGATGCTGCGGCCTGCGGGGGCCTTGAGCTTTCGAAAGCCGGCATCCATGCGCAGCTCCGGGAGACGGACGTGGGCAACGTGCGCGGGCACCTCGGCCGCAACCGCCGGCCCGCCCGTTACCAGCACGACCTCGTGGGCGCAGAGCGCACGGCAGATTTCAAGGCTGCGGAAAAAGTGGCCGACGCCGAGAACGTGCTGGCAATAGTAAACGATTTTCATGTCTGCCTTTCCGCCGGCCGCGGCCCGACGTCGGCCGCCGAAGGGGGCCTCACTCCCGCCGGGCAACGCCGGCTGAAACGTCTCTGGGGCCATTGGTTGGTTGGCGGAGCAAAGACTCGATTTCGGTGCGGCGGATGAGACTCGGGTCCTTGGGGGCCGAGCCGGCATAGAATTCCCGAAACCCGTAGGAGCGCAGGATGGCGAGCAGCGGGGCGGAGTACTCGTTGAATGGAAAGCAATAGGCGTCCGGCGTGCGGCCGAGATGCCGCTGAAACCAATCCACGCAGCGCTCGGTGTCGTGCCGGATAAAGCCCTCCCACTCGCCCGCGGAGCGTTCGACGAGCCGCTGGTTGCGAAATTCATGTCCGGGGAAGGCCAACCGCGAGCGGATCCACAGCCCCCGGCGCAGGGCTGCGGGCACATGGGCGAAGCGCTGGAGTTTCCAGGCGCTGACGGGCCGTGGGTTCCGGGGATGGGAGCTCGTCAGGGTGATGTCGTGGAAGTGGCTGTGGGCGCCGATGCGCACGTTCGGCTGCCCGGCAAGAAAAAGGACCTCCGCGGTGGTCATGAAGTCGTCTCGGCGCCCCTCGATGAAGGCCCGCTGGGAATAATCGGCGGCCGCTTGCGGCGGGAGATAGCGGCCGTCGAAGCGGCCGCGCGCCGGCGCCTCGCGGATCAGCGAGGTGGTGATGAAAAAGGTGAGCGGCTGCGGGTGGTGTTGCAGCAGGGGGAAATAATAATACTGGGAATACAGACCGTCGTCGAAGGTCAACCGGTAGCGGTCGAGGGGCAGGTCGAAAAACGCCGGCTGCAGGTCGTGGATCATCAGCGTGCGCCAGCCGGCGGCCTGCGCCACAGCTCTATCGGGCGGGGGGTCAGAGTTGCTCAAGAGCGTCGGCTCCGTCCAGCCGCAGAGACCCCTCTGCGGTGCAAACCCAGTTCAGCCGGTAGGGCTGTCTGCCGACCCCGGCCGTCCAGGCGATGGGATGCTCCTGCAGGCCGTGCACCAGGCTGCGGATGACCCCGCCGTGGGCGACCACCAGGATGGTTGCACCCGGCCAGGCGGCGGCGGCGTCCAGAAGCGCCCGCCGGCACCGCCGGAGCTGGCTGCGGCGCGACTCCCCCCCCGGCGGCTGAAAGTCCCACCCGGCCCGCTCCTGCGCCGCGACGAGGTCCGCCTCCTCGGCCCGCAGCTGGGCGATGGTTTTGGCCGTCCAGCGGCCCCAGTCCAGCTCTCGCAGCCGGGGCTCCAGCGTCAGGGGAAGTCGCAGATGGGCGTTGATTCGCTGGGCCGTGGCCACGGCCCGGCCGGAGTCGCTCGACAGGATTCGGTTCCAGGGGAAGGCCTGCAGGGCGGTGCCCCAGCGCTTCGCCTGCAGCTCGCCGCGCGAGGTGAGCGGCGAGTCCTGCTGCCCCTGAATGCGCTTTTCGCTGTTCCATACGGTTTCGGCGTGCCGAATCACGCCGAAACGGCACCGCGGGTGTTGCCGGCTCATGTCTGCGCGACCTTTGGGTTCAGCGCCGCAGGGCGGCGAGGATCTCTTTGGCGAACATCTTGCGCTGCCAGTTCCTCAGCTCGGCGACCTCGGCGAGCTCTTCGGGTTGGGTCGGTTTGCGCAACGCAAGGGCCACCAGGGCCGCTCGACTGCAGACCAGCGCTGGCTCGATTTTAAGGCGGCGGGCCGCGGCGTCGCGCCAGCGCCGCAGCGATTGGATGCGCTCCGCGGCGGCGGCGGGTATCGCCTGCGATGTCTTGCGCGGATAGCGAGGCAGCTGGGCGGCGGGCAGGCGCAGCGCCGTTGCAATCGCGGCCAAAATCGCCTCCCCATAGCGTTCGATTTGGGAGGGGCTCAAGGCCCCCGATTTTTCTAGCTCGGCGGTCGTGGCGGGTCGGGCCTCGGCCAGGGCCAGCAGGGACTCGGAGTTGAAGACCTTGAACATCGGCCGGTCTTTCTCGCG
The DNA here is from genome assembly GCA_025454255.1 of Desulfobacterales bacterium. Taxonomy (GTDB): domain Bacteria; phylum Desulfobacterota; class Desulfobacteria; order Desulfobacterales; family SpSt-501; genus SpSt-501. The sequence continues at coordinate 50,032 of JALOOU010000011.1, forward strand.
CGCCACCCGCCGGCGGAAGGTCAACAGCTCCTCGAGCACGGCCAAGCTTCTCGGATCCAGCCGCCCGGCACCTTTGCAGCTGACGAACAGCGGGGTTCCATCGCTGGTGCCCGGCCGGACCTTGCTCAGGATCCGGCACTCCTCTTCGACCCACGCGAGCCGGCCCTTCGCCTGGAGTTCCACCGTCAAGCGCTCCGCCAGTGCGGGCAGATACCGGGCGTCGGAGACGGCGTAGTCCAGCATCTGGCGCGGCAGCGGCCGGCGGGACCAGTCCTTGCGCTGGTATTTCTTGTCCAGAGCGACGGCGAAAAACTCTTTGAGCACGGCCTCCAGGCCGGTTTCACGGTATCCGAGGAAACGGCAGGCGAGCTGGGTGTCGAAGAGGTTGGCGATGCGGATGTCAAAGTCCCGAAACAGGGAGCGGACGTCATAGTCGGCCCCGTGGAAGATTTTTCGCGTTCGCGTATCGCGGAACAGCGGCTTGAGAGGGGCGAGATCCGTGAGCGCCAGGGTGTCGAGAATGGCATGGCGCCCGGGGGCGGCCAGCTGAACCAGGCACACCCGTTCCTTGAAGTGGAACATCGAATCGGCTTCAAGATCGAAGCCGACGACGGCCTCCTTCTCGAGCGCTGCGGCCAGGTCGACCAGCTGCTCCGGGGTGGTGATGATCTGGTAGCCCTGAGATTTTTCGGGTTGCATCGCTTTTTGCTTGACGTCCGACTCTATTTTTTTGAAAATTGCGACTTTGCCGTGTCGCTGCGGGCGCCGCTCCTGCGCGCGCGACCGGCCGGGCTCGCGGGGGCATTTGCCGAATCGAGCGAATCGTTGTAAACTACTTGCTAACCCCAGACAGAAAGCGCAACTTTTAAATGATCACTATAACACTTCCCGACGGCAACATAAAGCGTTTTGATCGCCCCGTGACGGGCCTGGAGCTGGCCCAAGGCATTTCCGAGGGGCTGGCCCGCAACTGCGTCGCCATGGAGCTGGACCACCGGTTGGTGGACCTGCACGCGCCCATCGACTGCGATGCCGCGGTGCGGCTCATCACCACCCGCGACCCCGAAGCGCTCACGATCATGCGGCACAGCGCGGCGCACGTCATGGCCCAGGCCATCCTGCGCCTCTTTCCGCAGGCCAAGCTCACCATCGGTCCGGTGGTCGATGAGGGCTTCTACTACGACATCGATATGCCGCCGGTCTCCGAGGAGGACTTTCCGCGCATCGAGGCGGAGATCCGCAAGATCATCCAGGCCAAGCTGCCCATCCAGCGGCGCGAGGTGACCCGGAGCGAAGCGTTGGAGCTATATCAAGGGGAGCCCTACAAGCTGGAAATGATCCGCGAGCTGGCAGAGGGCACCATTTCCGTTTACGCGCAGGGCGAGTTCGCCGACCTCTGCCGCGGTCCCCACGTGCCGCACACCGGCATGGTGAAAGCCATCAAGCTGTTGAAGGTCTCCGGGGCTTACTGGCGCGCCGACCCGGCCCGGGCGCAGCTCCAGCGCATCTACGGCACGGCCTTTTTCGACAAGAAGGAGCTCGACGCCTATCTGCATTTCCTGGAGGAGGCCAAGCGCCGCAACCACCGCAAGCTCGGCCAGGCGCTGGACCTGTTCAGCTTCCGCGACGAGGCGCCCGGCATGGCGTTTTTCCACCCCAAGGGGATGGTGGTCTGGAACGCCCTGCTCGACTACTGGCGCGGGGAGCACCGGGCCGCGGGCTACGTGGAGACGAAGACGCCGATCCTGCTCCACCGCTCGCTGTGGGAGCGCTCCGGGCATTGGGAGAACTACCGCGAGAACATGTACACCGCCACCGTCGACGAGGTGGAATACGCTATCAAGCCGATGAACTGCCCGGGCGGGATGCTGCTCTACAGCCGCAAGCCCCACTCCTACCGCGACCTGCCGCTGCGCGCGGCGGAGATCGGCCTGGTGCACCGCCATGAGCTCTCCGGGGTGCTCTCCGGGTTGTTCCGCGTGCGGGCCTTTCACCAGGACGATGCCCACATCTTCATGACCCCCGATCAGATCGAAGCGGAGATCCTGGGGGTCTTGCGCCTCGTCGAGCGGATCTACGGCACCTTCGGGCTGGGGTTCCACCTCGAGCTGTCGACCCGCCCGCAGAAATCCATCGGCACCGACGAGCAGTGGGCGCTGGCCACCGACGGCCTGAGATCGGCCCTTTCCGCCTACGGGCGGGACTACAAGCTGAACGAGGGCGACGGGGCCTTTTACGGGCCCAAGATCGACATCCACATCAAGGATGCCCTCGGCCGCACCTGGCAGTGCGGAACCATCCAGCTCGACATGTCGCTGCCCGAGCGCTTCAATCTGCATTACGTGGCCAAAGACAACGAGCGCCGGCGGCCGATCATGATCCACCGGGTGATCTACGGGTCGATCGAGCGCTTCCTGGGGATCCTGGTCGAGCATTTTGCCGGCCGGTTCCCGCTGTGGATGAGCCCGCTGCAGGCCGTCATCCTGCCCATGAACGACGAGCTGACCCCCTATGCGCTGGAGGTCCGGCAGCGCTTCGATGCCGCGGGGCTTCGCGCGGAGGTGGACAGCCGCACCGAGAGCCTGAACAAAAAGGTCCGGGAGGCCCAACTCGCCCTCACCCCGCTCATCCTGACGATCGGCGCCAAGGAAAAGCAGGCCGGCACCCTGGCGGTCAGAACGTTGGACGGCAAGGTCACCCACGGCGTCGCGCACGAGCGGTTCGTCGCAGCGGTCCTCCAGAACGTGCAGCAGCGTGCGATCGGCTTCGAGGGGGGCTTTGCCGGATGACACGCGCGCCGGGCAAGCCCCCTGCCGCGCCGCCGCGCCGCGCGGCCAACGCGGGGGTCACCACGAGCCGCATCCGCTTCTGCGACCTGCGCTGCGAGCAGGCCGAGTTCGCCAGGGAAACCGCTCTGGACGGAAGCTGCCGCACCTTCCAGTCGCTGTGGTGCGCGAAGCTCGGCCGGCACGTCACCAAGAACGCCCCCTGCGAAGAGCGCTTCGGCCGTCGCCGGCCGACCACCGGTCTCTGAGCGCCATGCGCCAGGCCAGAACCGGAGAGGACCGATGCTGCCGCGTCTGATGCGCACGCTGCCGGATCTGGCGCCCCTCCTCGCCTACTGCACCTTCATCGTCATCCAATCGCACCTGCCCTCTCCGGTCGAGCTGCCGGAGGTGTCGCATCTCGACAAGCTGCTTCATTTCGGCGCCTATGCGGTCATGGCCGTGCTGTTCTACCGGACCTACCTCGCCGGTTGGCCCCGGGCGCGGAAGCGGACCCTTCTGTGGGTCAGCGCCGCGTCGGCGGCGTTGTTCGGTTTGAGTGACGAGATCCACCAGTTCTTCGTTCCGCATCGCACGGCCGACGCTCTCGATTTTCTGGCCGACACCGGCGGCGCCTTTTTGGGGGCGGCCCTCTATCAGCGCCTGTTCGACCCCGACCGGCGCGCGCGAGGATCCGCCCCTCCGCCGCCCCGCTGATTGACAACGGGACCAGGGTTGGCTATGAATTGACAGTTTTGACCCCTCCAGCGACTCAACATTCCAAACAGGGTGAAGGATCCATGGCCGACACAACCCACGTGATCACGATCAACGGCAACGACTGCCCATTTGAGCCCGGTGAGACCATCCTCGCGGCGGCCCGCCGCAGCGGGGTTGAGATTCCGAGCCTCTGCCATCTCAAGGCCGCGGCGCCGACCGGCGCCTGCCGGGTGTGCCTGGTGGAGGTGCAGGGGGCGCGTTCGCTGGTGGCCTCCTGCGCCATGCCCGCCGCCCCACGGATGGTGGTGCAGACCGAATCCCCCAAGGTGGTTGCCGCCCGGAGGCTCGTTCTCCAGCTCCTGCTCGCCTCCGGCAACCACAACTGCCTGACGAAAGGCTCCGAAGGCCGCAGTTTCGAGGAGTATGCCGCCCGTTTGGAGCGGGCCGGCGGCGGAATCGAGCCCTGCCCGGCCTGGGGCGACTGCCGGCTGCAGGAGTTGGCCTGGCGCTACGGGGTGACCGGCGGCCGCTTCAGCCCGACCCCCCCGCGCTACCCGATCGAGGACGTCAACCCCTTCATCGTCCGCGATTTCTCCCGCTGCATCCTCTGCGGCCGCTGCGTCCAGGCCTGCAACGAGGTCCAGGTCAACCAGGCCATCCATTTCGGTTTTCGCGGTGCCAAGAGCAAGATCATCGCCGCCGGCGACCGGCCCTATCGGGAGTCCGACTGCGTCTTTTGCGGCGAGTGCGTCCAGGCCTGCCCGACGGGCGCCCTGGTCGAGAAGGATGTTCGCAGCAAGGTCTGGGCGCGGAACGTGGAGAAAAAAGTCCGCACCACCTGCACCTACTGCGGGGTCGGCTGCCAGACCGAGCTGCACGTCACGGGCAACCGCGTGGTCAAGGTCACGGGCGCCACGGAGGCGGCGCCCAACTACGGCAGCCTGTGCGTCAAGGGCCGCTTCGGATTCGACTTCATCGGCTCCTCCGAGCGCTTGACGGTGCCCCTGGTCAGGGACGACGGTCGGCTGCGGGAGGCGACATGGGAGGAGGCGCTCGAGCGGGTCTCCCGGCGCCTGAGCGAGATCAAGGCCGCCTCCGGACCCGACAGCATCGGCGTGCTGACCTCCGCGCGCATCACCAACGAGGAGAACTACATCGCCCAGAAATTCACCCGCGCGGTGCTCCAAACCAACAACATCGACCATTGCGCCCGTCTCTGACACTCCTCCACTGTGGCCGGTCTGGCCGCAGCGTTCGGCAGCGGGGCGATGACCAACACCATCGGCGACATCGAGCAGGCGCAGCTCATCCTGATCACCGGCTCCAACACCTCCGAGAACCACCCGGTCATTTCCAGCGCCGTGAAGCGCGCCGTGCACCTGAAGGGCAAGCAGCTCATCGTGGTCGACCCGCGGCGCATCACCATGGCGCGCTACGCCCGCAAATGGCTGCGGCCCCATCTC
>JALOOU010000062.1 GCA_025454255.1 Desulfobacterales bacterium
GGTGCGAATGAAAAACGGCGGATCAGCGCTTGGAGAACTGGAACCGTGCGCGCGCCGAACGCTGGCCGTATTTTTTGCGCTCCTTGACCCGCGGGTCGCGCTTGACGAAGCCGGCTTTCTTGAGAGTTACGCGGAAGTCCGGGTTGGCGGCGATCAGGGCCCGGGTGATGCCGTGGCGGATGGCCGCCGCCTGACCGACCACGCCGCCGCCCTGGACGGTGGCCTTGATGTCCCAGGCGCCGCTGGTGTTCGTAAGCTTCAGCGGCTGGACCAGCTCCAGACGCGTGGTCTCCACCGGGAAGTACTCCTCGACGGGCAGGTTGTTGACGGTGATCGCGCCGGTGCCGGGGGTGAGCCAGGTTCTTGCGATGGACGATTTGCGTTTTCCGGTGGCGTAATAGCTGGTTTCGGTTTGCATCCCACTCCTCGATGACGGTGTCGGTTACAGGTTCAGGGGTTCCGGGTTCTGGGCCTGGTGCGGGTGATCGCTGCCGGCATAGACCTTCAACTTGCGGAACAGCCGGCTGCCCAGCTTGTTTTTGGGCAGCATCCCTTTGACGGCGTGCCGGATGAGCTCTTCCGGCCGCTTCTCGAGGATCTCCTTGGCCGTGGCCGTCTTGAGGCCGCCGATGTATCCGGTGTGGTGGTGGTACTCCTTCTGGATCCACTTGTTGCCGGTGAGTCGGACCTTCTCCGCGTTGACGACGATCACGAAGTCTCCGGTGTCCACGTGCGGCGTAAACATCGGGTTGAATTTGCCCCGCAGGCGCGCAGCCACGCCGGAGGCCAGGCGGCCGAGTACGGCGCCGTCGGCATCCGCGACGAACCATTTGCCTTGCGCTTCGCCTTCTTTGGCGCTGGTGGTGTATTTTTTCACAGTTGCACTCCTGTTTGAGAATCGTGTATATTTAGGCCAAGGTTATTGACTTGTCAAGCAAAAAGATTGCAGGTGCAAGGCCCGAACGCACCCCCAACGGCAGGCTCGGCCCCCATGCAACCGATCGAAACCGAAGTCAAATTCCATCTGGCCGACCCGCCGGCCATGCGCACCCGCTTGATCGGCCTGGGTGCGCTCAGCTCGGGCCGCTTCCCGGAGCGCAACATCCGCTTCGATAACGACGCCATGGGCCTGCTCCGCAGCCGAGCCCTGCTGCGCCTGCGCCAGGCCCGCACGGCCACCCTCACCTACAAAACGCCCCCGGCCCAGGCCGACCCCGAGTTCAAGCAGCTGGTCGAAATCGAGGTCGAGGTCGCCGACTTCGCGGCCACGCAGCAGATCCTCGCCGCCCTTGGCTTCCGGCCGCAGCAGCGCTACGAAAAAGAGCGCGAATCCCTGCGGTTGGGGCGCACCGCCTTCTGCATGGACGCCCTGCCCTTCGGCGATTTCCTGGAGATCGAGGGGCCGCAGGAGGAGATCCGCGACTATGCGGGCCGCCTGGGCTTGAACTGGGAGCGGCGGATCCTCATGACCTACCTGGAGATGTTCGACATCATCCGCTCGTTCCACAGCCTGAAGGCTGCGGATCTCACCTTCGCGAACTTCAACGGTGTCCGCGTGGACCTGGCGGCCTGCCTGCCGATGATGGAGGCCGGCCGCCGGCCGGCGTCAGGGTGAGCCGGCCTTAAGAGCGATCGGGCGCTCCTGCGCGGCCAAAAGTTCCCCCTGCTTGGAAAAGACGTAGAGCACGGCATGGGTGTAGTCGGGGATGTCCCCGGCAAGCGCCGCGGAGTGCTCGAACACCTTGGAGTGGCGGATGTTGAAGGAGTAGCCCTTTTGCGTGCTGACCGGCCGACCGCGCACCAGACCCACGTCGGGCAGCGCCAGCCACTGCTCCGGTTCCACGCCTTCGGCCTTCAGCACCACGACCACAGTGCCCGTCAAGGCCCGTTGACCGTGGCTCGCATTGACGATCTTGTACCTGAGAGCCAGCGTGTTTCGCTTAGGAGAGAGCTTGAGTTCGAAACCTTCCACCGACAGCTCGTCGCTCATCCCGAGCGGCGGTTGGACGGCGGGGATCCCCAATTCGGATTCGGCGCTCCGCCCCGCGGCGCCCTCACCCCCGGGGAGCGGCTCGGCCGCGGACGGGGGACGCGGGTCCTTCCGCCGTTCGGCCGGGCGGGGGGCAACGCCCGCCAGGGTCTCCCTCATCCGGGTCTCGACCAGCACCACATGGGCGGTGAGCAGGTCGCGTTCGTGCCGCAGCTCGCCGATGGTGCGGCCGGAGGCCGCCAGGCTCTGCTGCAGCTCCTGGGTGCGCCGATGCAGGCTGTGGTTCACCACGGCCAGCACCGCCACCGCCGCCAGGCACAATGCGAACGCCGCGGCGCCCAGGGCCACCAGCGCTTTGAGCCGCTTGAAGGGGATGACCCGCCCGTGCGCGCCGATGAACAAAACGGTCCACGGTTGCCGATCCGCCGAAAAGCCATTCGGCCCCGCGGCCTGCGTCGCGCGCTTCGGGTCTATTCCCATCCGCTTCGCACCCCTCTCCGGCCGAGTCAGGAGAACATCTTTTGTTGCAGCCGGATGCCCAGGTGCCGATAGGCATCCTCCGATGCGCGCCGCCCCGCGGAGGTCCGCGTGATAAAGCCGATTTTGAGCAGATAGGGCTCGACGATGTCGACCAGGGTGTCGGACTCCTCCTGCAGCGTTGCGGCGATCGCCTCGATGCCCACCGGGCCGCCGCGGTAGAACTGGATGACCGTTTTCAAATAGCGGCGGTCCAAGTCCGTGAGCCCCTGCGCATCCACGCCTTCCAGCGCAAGCGCCGTCCCGACGACCTCGAGGTCGATCCGCCCCCCGGCCCGCACCTGGCCGTAGTCCCGAACGCGCCGCAGCAGCCGGTTGACGATCCGGGGGGTCCCGCGGGAGCGTCTGGCCAGCTCGAGCGCCCCGTCCTCGCCGAGGTCGACCCCCAGCAAGGACGCCGACCGGCGGGTGATGCGCACCAGCTCCTCCAAACCGTAGAAATCCAGGCTTCGAAAAATACCGAACCGATCCCGCAGCGGCGCGGACAGGAGCCCCACGCGGGTGGTGGCCCCCACCAGCGTGAAGCGCTTCAGCCGAAAGCGGTGGCTGCGGGCGTGGACCCCCTTGTCGAAGACGAAGTCGATCGCAAAATCCTCCATCGCCGGATAGAGCAGCTCCTCCACCGGCTTGGGAAGCCGGTGGATCTCATCGACGAAGAGGATGTCGCCGGCCTCCAGATGGGTGAGAATGCCGATCAGGTCGCCGCCCTTCTCCAGGGCCGGACCGGAGGAGATGGTCAGGTTGGAGCCCATTTCGTGGGCGATGATGTGGGCCAGGGTCGTCTTGCCGAGGCCGGGGGGGCCGTGCAGCAGCACGTGGTCGATGGACTCCCCGCGCTGGCTGGCCGCCTCGATGGCGATCTTGAGGGTTTCGACCACATCCGGCTGCCCCACGTAGTCGGCCAGCTGCCTGGGCCGCAGCGAGACGATTTCGGGCTCCAGATCCTCTGCGCGCAGATGACCGGAGAGCGGCCCTTGGCGATCGGAGGAAAAGGAGAGGATGTCCTCGCTCATGGCGCACCTCGCATGGGCTCAGGGCCGTCAGCCGCCGTCCGCCGCCGGGGCCGCCTGCTCTCCACGATAGACCTCCTCGAACAGCGCCTCGGGAGTCGTGATGGCCGGGTTGCGCGTGAGGGCCTCCGCGACCAGCCGCTTGGCATCGGCGATCCGATGTCCCAGCTGCCGCACCATCACGTCGAGGACCTGCTCGGCCACATCTTCCGCCAAACCTCGGGCCGGTTTGGGTTCGTCGCGCTTCAGGGCGAACTTGCCCATGCGCCCCTCCAGCGTGGCCACGATCTTTTGCGCGGTGCGTTTGCCGACCCCCTTCAGGCGCGCAAGTGCCTCGATGTCGCGCGCCTCGATGGCGCGGGCGATTTCGCTGACGGAGGCGGTCATGGCCTTGACGGCCTTCATGGGGCCGATGTCCTCGACGCTGATGAAGAGCTGGAAAAACTCCTTGTCGATTTCCTGGATGAACCCGATCAAGACCGGCTTGGGCTGCCGTTCGGATTGCTGGGTGTAGATGTAGAGCGCAATCTCATCGCCGATGGCTTTGGCCGCCACGGCCTCCATGACCACGGCGGGCAGCAGCACCTCGTAGCCGACGTGGCCGGCGAGCACCAGCACACGGTCTTCATGCCGGCTGAGGATGGTGCCGGTGATGTAGCCGATCACGCGCCCGGCGCTCCTTTCGCATCGTAGCGGTACAAGCCGATGATGGCCAGCCCCAGCGCATCGGCCGCATGAAACGGCCGGATGGGGGCGGCATGGCCGATACACCTGCGCACCGCCGCCTCCAGTTGCGCCTTGGAGGCGTTCCCGTTTCCGGTCAGCACCTGCTTCGCCTCCCGGACCGGCACCGCGAAGGACCTCAGCCCGGCCCGAGCGCAGGCCAACAGGACCACACCGGACACCTGCCCCAGGAAAATACCGGACTTCGGATAGTCCTTCAGGGAAAACACATCCTCCACCACGACCAAATCCGGGGCTTCGGCGCCGAGCAGCTGCAATAGCGATGAGAAGATGTGGTCCAGCCTCAGGGGCAGGCTGGTCGATTTCGAGGTCTGGATGCACCCGAAGGAGTACCCGTGAATCGCAGCCCCCCGGCCGGAAACGATTCCGACTCCGGTGGCCGCAAGGCCCGGGTCTATCCCGAGAATTTTTCCCATCCGCGCTTCACCGCCGCCGCGGCCCATGGCCGCAGGGCACCCGGATCGACGGCCGCGCTGCGCTGCCGCGGCGTTGCCTCCACCCCGTCACGCCGATCAGCGCTCAGCGAAGCTCTTTGAGCCTGTCGGCGGCGGCCTTGGCTTCGCTGGTGTTCGGGTATTTGCGCACCAGCTCCTCGAAGATGAGCCGCGAGTTCACGCGGTCTTTGAGGCTCAAAAAGGCGAGCCCCTGCTTGAGCAGCGCGGCCGGCACCTTGTTGCCCCGGGGGTATTTTTCGATCACCTTCTGGTATTCGAGAATGGCCTTTTCGTAGGATTTTTCCTGGAAGAACGTTTCGCCGATCCAGAACTGGGCGTTGTCGGCATTGTCCGAACTCGGATAGCTCACCAGGAATTCCTCGAACCCCTTGCGCGCCGCACCCATGTGGCCTTGGTCGAACGATTGGCGGGCCTTGGTGTAGAGCTCCGCCTCGGTGGCCATCCTGGGGGCAGCGACCTCCGGTTTGATTTTAGATGCCGGCGCCGCCAGCGGCTCCAGCTTCAAATGCTGCTCCATCCGGGCGAGACGCTGGGCGGTTTGGGCGTTGGCCTCCTCCAGGCGCGCGAGCTTCTCCTCGCGCGGCCGGTCCGCGGCATCGCCCGCGGGCCGCGGCTGCTGCCGCAGGGCGTGTTCCAACTCCTCGATCCGGCCGCTCAAGGCCCGCATCTCCTCGCGAACCTCGTCGATCTGGGCACGGGTCGAGGCCGCCTGCTGCCGCAAGGCCTGCTCCGTGGCCTCACGGTTGCGGGCAAAATCCTCCCGGCGGCGCCGCTCCTCGGCATCCCGCAACTCCATCTCGCTGATCCGCGTGTCGATGGTGTGGACGTCGCGCCGAGTGGCGCACCCCCCCAAGATCAGCACGCCGATTACCATGAAGAGCATCCCGGTCGAACCCAGCCGAGCCTGAAATGGGTTTTTCATGATCTGCATTTGTTCCTGTGCGTCGAAAGAGATAGCGCCATGCCCCCGGAGGGAGCGGCCGCCCCCGGAGCTGAAACGCGCCCTTGCCGGAGCCCGGCCGCAGCCCCGCAGGATCGCCCGGGGATGTGGCATAAAACGGTACGGCTCGGAATCGTGCTTAAACAGACGGCAAACGAGCCCGATTTGCGCTCGTTTGCCGTCTCATTTTGCCGTTATCGCGCCGATTCCCCCCGCAAAGGGAGGCACGGCCGCATTTCGATCAGCCGGTCGAAGTGAGGGCCTTAGAAGCTGACCACAAAACCGGCGTTCCTGTTTTTAGCCAGCGCCTCCGGGCTCTTGCCCGGATCGATCGGCCGCTCTTCGCCGTAGCTGATGGTGCTGATACGCTTGGTATCGATGCCCAGGTCCACCAGGAATTTCTTGGCGGACTGCGCACGGCGCTCACCCAGGGCCATGTTGTACTCGTTGGTGCCGATCATGCAGGTGTTGCCCTCGACGAGCAGCTTGGCTTTGGCATTGGACTTGAGCCACTCGGCCTTTTTCTTGAGGGCGGACTGCGCCTCGAGCTTCAGCGCCGATTTGTCGAAATCGAAGAAGATTCTCTCGGACATGAAGGCCGGGACGGCCGGAGCGGCCGGAGCCGGGGCCGGGGCCGGGGCCGGTGCGGGGGCCGGCGCCGCCGCTTTAGGGGCGGGGGCCGGTGCGGCCGTGGCGGCCACCTTTTTCTGACAGGCGACTGTGAACAACAAACCCGGCATCACGAGCAGCAATGCCAAAACCATCCACCACTTCTTTTGCATTTTCGTTTCCTCCTTTTTTGTTGGTGCGTGTGAGTTGATTTGCGGTACGATCAGTTAAAAACACCCGCCGACCACTTGGGACTGGTTTGTTCTCCGTTCAGCAGCAGAAGACGCCGCGCATCGGTTCCGAAGGCAGTCATCACGTAAAGCCGGGAGGGCCCTTCGCGATTCGTGCTAAAAACAATAAGTGTGCCATCCGGCGACCAGGAGGGGGATTCGCTGCTGCCTGCCTCGCGAGTCAGCTGCATTACGTTCTGCCCATCCGCGCCGATCACGCACACTTGCTGAGAGCCACCGACTTGGGACGTGTAAGCGATTTTGTCACCGCGGGGCGACCAGGCCGGCTGGGTGTTGTATTTGCCTTCATACGTCAGCCGGCTTTCATTACCCGATGCCACGTCAAGGATGTAGATCTGGGGTCCACCCGTACGGTCGGAAACGAATGCCAGTTTGCTTCCGTCCGGCGACCAGCTCGGCGAGACGTTGGTCCCGCGGCTGCTAACGAGTTTTTTAATCACTTTTCCGGCGCCAGTCAATAGGTAAATTTCCTGGGCGCCGTTGAACGAGAGGGTCGCCGCGATTTCAAATCTGCCGGGAACCCAGCTGGGCGTGATATTGATGCCGTTGAGGGCGACCACCGTCTCCTTCTTGGAGTTGAGGTTGCGGATGTAGAGGTCGGGCTTGCCGCCCTTGTAGGAGGTGTAGGCCAGATGCTCGCCGTCGTCGGACCAGGCCGGAAAGAGGGTGATGGACTCGTTGTAGGTCACCCGCGCGGGAGCGTAGCCGTCGAAGTCGCAGGTGTAGATCTCCTTCTTACCGGAGCCGGTCGATACGAAAGCGATCTTGCTGCTGAAAATCCCCTTGTTTCCCGTCAGGTAGTAAATGACCTCGGTGCAGAAGCGCAGCACCATCGTTCGCAGCTCGGAGCTTTGTCCGGCGTAACGCTTGCCGATCACCTGGCGTGACTTGAAGGTGTCGAAGAGCCTGAGCTCCATCTGGACGCTGTCGCCGGTCTGCTCGAACATGCCGGTGATCAGCAGTTCCGCGCCGATCACGGTCCAGTTCTGGAAGTTGATGTCCGTCGCGGCGACGCCGCTTTTCTGCGGGTCGAAGAGAAAGCTGCTGCGGTCCATGATTTTGAAGAAGCCGGTGAAATCCAGGCTGCCGGTCATGAGCTCGACGGCCTTGCGCGCCGAGTCCGCCCCGCGGGCCGAATCGTTCATGGTTTTGAAATGCGGGACCGCCAGCGGGATCTTGCGCAAAAACGGGTTGCGGATGTCGATGTATTGGTAGGTCTCCTGGGCCGCTGCCGCTGCAGCGGAGATCCACACCCACGCCAGCAAAAACAGGCTGAACCGAAACAGTCGTCCTCTCATTCAAAACCCTCATGTACAAGGAATAGGTAGGGAACATCCTAACGCTTTTTGCAAATAAAGCAATCCCTCATCGCATCCCCTCGGGCGTGAACCGGATGCCCACCAGCACGTAGGGCGTTTTGATGGTGGGCGGGTGCGGTTTCACCGGGCTCGATTTGACGACCGCCCGATAGGCGGACTCGTCCAGGTAGGTGTTGTTCGAGCGTTCGGTGAAGCGCACGTCCGTAATCTCTCCGTTGGGGAGCACTTTGAAAACGAGACTCGCCACCAACTGCTTGTTGCTGCCGGCAAGCTGGGGGGAAAAGGCCCAGTTTTTTTCGACTTGAAAAGCGATCTCCGCCCGGTAGATGTCCGCGGGTTCGATCTGCCCCGGGCCCCCGCCGCCGCCTCCTCCTGCGCCTGCGCCGGATCCGCTTCCTCCGGCTCCGGGCGGCCCCGGCCGAGCCGGCGCTGGGGGCTCCGTCTCCCCGAGCTTTTTGCGGATGCGATCGATCGCCGCGGTGACCGATTGGGTGTCGGGCTCTTTGACGCTCTGCTCGATCCGGTCAATGGCCTTTGCGATCATCTTCTGCGTATTCTTGGTCTCTTCCTTGAGAGACTTCTTTTCGCGAACCTTGGGCGGGGCGATCGACACCTGGGGTTTGGGCGCCTCGACCACCGGCTTGGGCGCCGGCTCGACCGCGGCCACGACGGGCTTCGCCGCCGGCGGCGGAGCTTCGACCGGTTTGGGCGGCTCTCCGGCGCTGCCGCCGCCGGCGGCAGCCGATGCCGGCCCGGGCAGCGAGACCAAGTTCACGCTGATCGCCCCGGGCGGCAGACGCGGCGGCGTGGGAAAACTGGCCGGGACCCAAATCAGGGCGGCGAGCAACACCAGGTGCAGCGCCGCCGACAGCAGAAAATACCGGACCGCCGAGCGGACCGGGGCTTCGGCCGCATTGAAATTTGAACTCGCGCCATGTCGCTCCGGTTTCATCCGCGCTTCGGCTTGGCTCCCTTGGCTGGCGGCTCGGGCGCCGAGGGTTCGGTGACCATCCCCAGCTTGTCCACGCCGGCCTCCTTGATGCGCCCCATCACCAGGGCCACGAGCCCGTAGGGCACCTCCTTGTCGGCTTTCAGATAGAGCTCGGCCCCGGAGCGCCCCTGGACGATCTTGGCGAGCTTGCCCGCCAGCTCGTCGAGCGGCACCTCGAAGTCGTTGATGAAGATCTGGTGGTCCTTGCGAACGGTGACCATCAGTTGATCCTCGCGCGCATCGAGCGGCTGGGCCGTCACCTGCGGCAAAGCCACATCCAGCCCCTGCACCATCATCGGCGCCGCCACCATGAAAATGATCAACAGCACCAGCATGACGTCCACCAGCGGCGTAACGTTGATCTCGGACATGAACCCGCTGTCGCCGTTTCCGCTTTTCATGCCTTTCTCCTTTCGAGCCGCAGGATGTCCCGTTCGATGATGTTCAGAAAATCGGCCGAAAAACTCTGCAGCTCGGTTTCCACGATGCGGATCTTATTCATGAAATGGTTGAAGGCGATCACGGCCGGAATGGCCGCGGCCAGGCCGGCCGCGGTGGCGACCAGCGCCTCGGATATGCCCGGGGCCACGGTGGCCAGATTAGCGGAGCCCTTCAGACCGATGCTGTGGAAGGATCCCATGATCCCCCAGACGGTCCCGAAGAGCCCGATGAAGGGGCTGGTGTTGCCGATGGTCGCCAGAAACGGCACCATCTGGGTCATGCGCGTCATTTCGGTGTTGATGGCGCGGCGCAGCGCCCGCTTGACGTTGTCGGTGGCGGTGATGCGCGCCCCGAAGGCAAACCCGGGCGGGGCGGTGGCGGGGGCGCTTTCGGAGGCCTCCAGCACCTCGCCGGCCTGGCTCGTTTTTTTCAGTTCCAGGTAGGCCACCCGAAAGATCCGTGCGAGCGGGCTGCCCGGCAGCTGCTTCGCCCGGGCGAACGCGTTCGAGAAATCGCGGCTCTTCCAGAAATAGTCGCTGAATTCCGCGGACTCCCGAAAGGCCCGGCGGATGTAACGGTACTTGATGAGGATAATGGCCCAGGTGCTGACCGAGAAAAGCAGCAGCAGCAACAGCACGAGCTGGGCCACCAGCCCGGCGCTGCGAATCATCCCGACCAGATCCATTTGCACTGCATCCATATTGGTGTCCCGCTCCTCCTTGGCGTGGAAAATGTTGCGCGTGTCGTGAACCGCTTGGGATTTGGGCGTGGCGAGAACTCAGAAGGAGTTGTCCGGCATCCTTGCACCCGGGTGGCGGCGTTGCGAACTGCACGCGGTCTCGAACCGCAGGCGGCGCGTCGAAGTCGCTGTCTGGTGATGGTTCACATCGGCTTGACCCCTCTTTATATCACACCCCCGCGCGAAGTCAAATCGGGGGTTGCCTTTGCCGGCCGTCCGGCATAGAAGCGGGGCTGTGGCCACACTCCTGATGCGAGGTCTCCGATGAAGTCGATTGCCGATTTGCTGTTCGAGGCCCGGATGCTCAAAAACATCCCCCGCTCCGGGTTCCAGTTTCTGGGTGCCGGCCGCGAATCCGTGGCGGAGCATGTCTATTCCACCACCTTCATCGCCTATGTGATGGCCGAGCTGCAGCCGGAGGTGGATGCCTTAAAACTGATCCGCCTCTGCCTGCTCCACGATCTGCCGGAAGCCCGCATCGGCGACATGAACTCGGTGCAAAAGGCCTATGTCCAAACCGATGAGACGAAAGCGGTCGCCGACGCCACCCGCGATCTTGCCTTCGGCCCGGCCCTGGCCGCTCTCGCCGGGGAATACCGCGACGGCCGCTCCCCGGAAGCCCGGCTCGCGCACGACGCGGACCAGATCGCCCTCATTCTGGAGCTGAAGGACTTGATCGACATCGGCTGCGAACCGCCCACGACCTGGCTGCCGCACGTGCTCGCCCGGCTGCGCACCGAGACCGGCAAAGCCATCGCCGCGGCCGTGCTCGCCACCCACCGCGACGCCTGGTGGCGGGAGGCCGCCACGGCGTGCGAAAACGGTGCGGGCCCCGGGCGTTGAAACTGAAGCTGCAGGGTTCCAGGTTCATAGGCCAGAAATTGGGGGGCCAGCAACCCTGAACCTCGAACCATGGTTCCTGAACCCAGAAACCGTGAACCTCTGTTTCTGAACCCCTGTGCCAGAGCGGTTTGCCTGTTGACAGCCACGGGGCAATTTCCTAATACTAGCCCATTGTCGGCCCGCCGGCCGACGCACCCCCCCCTCTCGGAGGAGCATCCATGAATTGGCTCACCGCCGCTCTAGGATCATCCGTCGGAAAAAAGCTCATGATGGCCCTGACCGGGCTTGCGTTCATCGGTTTCCTGGCGGCCCACCTCGCCGGGAATCTGCTGATGATCGCGGGCCGCGAGGCCTTCAACGGATATGCCGAAAGACTCCAGTCCTTGGGGCCCATCCTGCAGCTGTTCCGGGCCGGCCTGATCGGCTTCGCCCTGGTGCACATCCTGACCGGGCTCTATCTGTTCCTGCAAAACCGCAAGGCGCGGCCGGTGCGCTATGAAAAGGACACCTCCGCCGGCGGGCGGACGATCAGCTCCCGCACCATGCCCTACACCGGCCTGCTCATCCTGGCGTTTGTGGTGTTCCACCTCTTCCACTTCACATGGACCGACAAGGGCGCCCGGACGATCTTCGACCTCGTGGCCGCTGCGTTCAACCAGCCCTGGGCGGTCCTGCTCTACGCCGCGGCGATGATCGTGGTGGCCCTGCATGTCCGCCACGGGTTCTGGAGCGCCTTCCAGTCCGTCGGCGCCAGTCACCCCAAAACCATGCCGGCCGTCATGGCGCTCAGCTGGACCGCGGGAGGGCTGGTGGCCTTCGGCTTCGGCCTGCTGCCCTTTTTCATGCTGATCCGGTATTAGCCGTTTGCGCTTCTCGCTTTCAGAAAGGAACCCCCATGCGCCTCGATGCCAAGATACCCGCAGGGCCCCTTGCCCAGAAATGGGACCGCCACCGTTTTGAAACCAAACTCGTCAACCCGGCCAACCGGCGCAAATACAGCATCCTGGTGGTCGGCACCGGCCTGGCCGGCGCCTCGGCCTCGGCCAGCCTGGCGGAGCTCGGCTACGACGTCAAGACCTTCTGCATCCACGACTCGCCCCGCCGGGCGCACAGCATCGCCGCCCAGGGCGGCATCAATGCCGCCAAGAACTACCCCAACGACGGCGACAGCATCTGGCGGCTGTTCTACGACACCGTCAAGGGCGGGGATTTCCGGGCGCGCGAGGCCAACGTCTATCGGCTGGCCCAGGTGAGCAACGCCATCATCGACCAGTGCACCGCGCAGGGCGTCCCCTTCGCCCGGGAGTACGGGGGGCTTTTGGCCAACCGCTCCTTCGGCGGCGCGCAGCTCTCGCGCACCTTTTACGCCCGGGGCCAGACCGGCCAGCAGCTGCTGCTCGGCGCCTACAGCGCCATGATGCGCCAGGCGGCCGCCGGCAGGGTGCACCTGTTCCCGCGCCGGGAGATGCTCGACTTGGTCGTCGTCAACGGGCAGGCGCGCGGCATCGTCGCCAGAAACCTGCTCACCGGGGAGATCGAGCGCCACGCCGGGCATGCCGTGCTGCTGTGCACCGGCGGCTACGGCAACGTCTATTTTCTCTCCACCAACGCCAAGGCCTGCAACGTCACCGCCACCTATCGGGCCTACAAGCGGGGGGCGTTCTTCGCCAACCCCTGCTTCACCCAGATCCACCCGACCTGCATCCCCGTGCACGGCACCTACCAGTCCAAGCTCACCCTGATGAGCGAGAGCCTGCGCAACGACGGACGGGTCTGGGTGCCGAAAACCCCAGGCGACAAACGCGCCCCGACCGAGATCCCCGAAGCCGAGCGGGACTATTTCCTCGAACGCAAGTACCCGAGCTTCGGCAACCTCGTTCCGCGCGACGTCGCCTCCCGCAACGCCAAGGAGCAGTGCGACCAGGGCAAGGGGGTGGGCGATACCGGGCTTGCGGTCTACCTCGATTTCGCCGACGCCATCCAGCGCGACGGCAAGGCCACCATCGCCAAAAAATACGGCAACCTCTTCCAGATGTACGAAAAAATCACCGGCGACGACCCCTACCGGACGCCGATGATGATTTACCCGGCCGTGCACTACACGATGGGGGGCCTTTGGGTGGACTACAATCTGATGAGCACCGTACCGGGGCTTTTCGTGCTCGGGGAGGCGAACTTCTCCGACCACGGCGCCAACCGCCTGGGCGCCAGCGCCCTGATGCAGGGGCTGGCGGACGGGTACTTCGTCATCCCGGCCACCATCGGCGGCTACCTGGCCGGCACGCGTTTCGAGGCGGTGACCACCGGGGATGCCGGGTTTGCGGACGCCGAGCGGCAGGTGGCCGAACAGACCCGGCGGCTGCTTTCGATCGGGGGCAAGCGCACGGTCGATGACTTCCACCGCCAGCTGGGGCTCACCATGTGGGACCACTGCGGCATGTCCCGCACCAATGCGGGTCTGGAAAGGGCCCGCGCCGTCATCCGCGAGCTGCGCGCGGAGTTCTGGCGAGACGTGCGGGTGCCCGGCTCGGCCGCGGATCTCAACCAGAGCCTCGAAAAGGCCGGGCGGGTGGCGGATTTCATGGAGTTCGCCGAACTGATGGTCCTCGACGCCCTGGCGCGCCAGGAGTCCTGCGGCGGGCATTTCAACGAGGCGTTCCAGACCGAGGAAAACGAGGCCCGCCGCGACGATCAGAACTTCTGCCACGTCGCGGCCTGGGAATTTACCGGCGAGGGCCGCGACCCGAATCTGCACAAGGAGCCCCTGAGCTTCGAAAACGTCCAGCTAACCCAGAGGAGCTACAAGTGAACAAGACCATCAACCTGACGCTCAAGATCTGGCGGCAGAAAGACCGCTCGGACAAGGGCCGCTTCGAGACCACCCCGGCCCGCGACATCTCCACCGACATGTCGTTTTTGGAGATGCTGGACGTGGTCAACGAGCGGCTCACCCTGGAGGGCCGGGAGCCGATCGCCTTCGAGCACGACTGCCGCGAAGGCATCTGCGGCTCCTGCGGCACCATGGTGAACGGGCGCGCCCACGGGCCGCTGAAAGGCACCTCACTCTGCCAGCTGCACATGCGCCACTTCAAGGACGGCGACACCCTGACGATCGAACCGTGGCGCGCCCGCGCCTTTCCGGTGATCAAGGATCTGGTCGTTGACCGCAGCGCCTACGACCGCATCATCCAGGCCGGCGGCTATGTCTCCGTCAACACCGGCAGCGCGCCGGAGGCCAATACGCTGCCCGTCCCGCCGGAGCTGGCCGAAAAGGCCATGGATGCCGCGGCCTGCATCGGCTGCGGCGCCTGCGTCGCGGCCTGCCCCAACGCCTCGGCCATGCTCTTCGTCAGCGCGAAAATTTCGCAGCTGGCGCTCCTGCCGCAGGGCCGGCCGGAGGCCGACCGCCGGGCGCTGGCCATGGTGCGGGCGATGGACGCCTGCGGCTTCGGCAACTGCTCCAACCACCGCGAGTGCGAGAACGCCTGCCCCAAGGAGATCTCCATCGCCAACATCGCCCGGCTGAATCGGGAGTTTCTGCATGCCGGCTTCATCTCGCATGAAACCTGACCGCGGGCCGAAGGGTGAAGGGCCGCCGCCCGACGCCGCCCCATGAGAAACGAAATCACCGACAGGGGCGGCTTCCGGCCACGATTTCATCGCGATCCCGCCGCAACGGACCCGCGCCGGGGAGGCCTCGGCGCTTGACCGGCGGCGGGGGGCCGGGCCGCTCGCCCTGCCCCGCTCCCGGCGCGCTCGAACCGATCAGCGGTCGCCGAGCAGAGTGGACACGGTATGCAGCAGTTCGGGGATGTTGAAGGGTTTTGCCAGAACATGGGTGAAGCCGAGGTCGGCGAGCTCGTCGAGCTTGGGGTGGCCCGGATAGCCGGTGGTGATGATGACGTTCATGCCGGCCAGCTCCGGCTCGGTTCGGATGCTGCGGCACACCTCCAAACCGTCCATCTCCGGCATGAAGACATCCAGGATCAGCAGGTCCGGCCGGTAGGTTCCCAGCCGAATCGAGGCCTCGATCCCGTTCGCCGCCTCCTCCACCAGATAGCAGCGTGAAAGGGAGAGCGCCTCGACCATCACCTGCCGCACCATGCGGTCGTCGTCGACCACCAGAATCTTGGCCGCATGCCGTTTGAGCAGCGTCGGCAGCAGGATGGTGAAAGTGGTGCCCTCCCCCGGCTGCGTCTCAAAAAATATCTCCCCGCCGTGGGCCTTGACGATCCCGTAGGAGACCGACAGCCCCAGCCCGGTCCCTCCGCGGTCCTGCTTGTCGGTGACGAAGGGCAAAAACACCCGCGCGGCGATCGCCGGCGACACCCCGCGGCCGTTGTCGGCCACCTGCAGACGGACCCGGCCCTCCTTGCGATCGATGGTGGTCTTGATCCGGATCTCGCCCGCGGCATGCTCGATGGCCTGGACCCCGTTGACGATGATGTTGAGGACCACCTGTTCGAGGCTCTGCAGGCTGCCCTCGACCTGCGGCAGGTCCGGCGCCAGCTCGGTCGCCACACGGATGCCGGCCCGGCGCAGGGTGGGCTTCGCCAGCCGCAGCGCGTTCGTGACGGCGGCGTTGATGCTGAAGGGGTGCTTCTCGGCCACATTCGACTGGCGCGAAAAATTTTTGAGATCGGCTACGATCTTGGTGACCCGATTGGCGGCCAGGTCCATGTCGCCGATCAGCCGGGGCAGGTTGTCTTTGAGAAAATCGACGGTGAAGCCGCCGTATTTGCGCTCGGCCCCTCCCGCCGGCGGGCGGATCAGGGCCGGCAGCAAATCCGCCCAGATTTTCTGCAGCAACGGCAGATTGTAGATGATGAGGTTGATGGGATTGTTGATCTCGTGGGCGACGCCGGCGACCAATGTGCCCAGCGTCTCCATTTTCTGGGCTTGCTGCAGCTGCTGTTCGACCTGCCTCAGGGCGGTCTCATTTTTGCGCACGAGCGACTCCAGCCGGCGGTTTTCAGCCCGCAGCCGCGCGACCTCGGCCGCCGTTTCATCCCGGGTGGGCGCCTTCAGGGTCATATTTCCCCCCCCTGGGCCGCCGCCGACCGGGCGCCCTCCTGAGCTTCGGAGGCCAGCTGGGCGGCGACACAGCGGCGGACCGCCGGGAGCGGAGCGTCAGCGCGCATGCCCGGGCATGCGCGCGCCATGATGCGCCAGTTTTCCGGGTCGACGAGCACGTTGGGGATGAACGGCCAGCGCCGGCACATGCGGGGCTTCACCGCATGGATGGTGCAGAGCGTTTTCCAGAAGACGCAGTAGCCGTCGGCCCCTTGGGCCAAGAGCGGCCGGCCGCCGGATGTCCGGCAGTAGTCCGCCTGGAAAACGGCCGGTTCGACGCCGATAAAGGCCGCGATCGCCGCGATGTCGCCGGGCTCGAGATACGTGCCGCCGTAGCCTTTGCAGCACTCCCCGCACAAGCGACACTCGAACAGGCGCTCGGGGGCCGGCTCACTCGACGTCACGGCGGGACTCCATGGCTCGTTTCAAGGTGACCTGATCGACGAACTTCAAATCGCCCCCCATGGGGACCCCCGATGCGATCCGGGTGACCCGCACCGGGAAGGCGGCCAGGCGTTCGGCGACAAACGCGGCCGTGGTCTCGCCCTCGACGCTGGTGCCGGTCGCCAGCACGATCTCCTGCACTCCGCCGGCGGCCACGCGCGCCAGAAGCTCCCGAACCCGGATGTCGTCGGGCCCCACCCCGTTGAGGGGAGAGAGCACCCCCGAGAGGACGTGGTAGAGCCCGTTGAAGGCGCCCGATTTCTCCAGGGCCACCACGTCGCCCGGCTGTTCGACCACGCACACCCGCGACCCGTCGCGGGCCGGGTTGCTGCACAGCGGACACAGCTCCTGATCGCTGAGCGAAAAGCAGCGCGAACAGAGCCGGACTTTCTGCTTGATCTCCAGAATGCTGCGCGCCAGCCCGTCAACGGAGGCATCGGCGGCCTGCAGCAGGTGCAGCGCCAGGCGCTCCGCGGTTTTTTCGCCGACGCCCGGCAGCCGCGAGAGGTGGTGGATGAGGTTGCGGATGGATGCCGGATAGTGGTTCATGGTTTGGTGGCCCCCGCGGCGTACCGGCCGCTCAATTAGAAAAGCCCGGGCATTTTGAGCCCGCCGGTGAGTTTGCCCATTTCAGAGGAGACCATCTCCTGGCTTTTGGAGAGGGCATCGTTGACCGCCGCCAGAATGAGGTCCTGGAGCATCTCCACGTCGTTGGGGTCGACCACCTCCTTCTCGATCCGAACCGAGACGATCTGCTGGCGCCCGTTGGCCACGACCCGGATCATGCCGCCGCCAACGGCGGACTCCACCGTCCGGCCCGCCAGCTCCTCCTGCATTTTGAGCATGCGCGCCTGGAGCTGCTGCGCCTGCTTCATCATCCCGCCCATGCCTTTCATTTGTCCACCTCCTGCGAAATCTGCACATCGATCAGCTTGCCGTTGAAAATGTCGATCGCCTCGGCGACCAGCGGATGGTTCAACGCCTGCTGAACCAGGGCCTGGCTGCGCTCGCGCCGGGCCGCAGGAGCCGGCGGGGGCGCGCCGGCGGCGGCGACCGCGATGCGCGCATCCGCCCCCAGCACCTCGGCGCATACCTGCTGGAGCAGGGCCGTGTTTTTTTCGCGCCGCAGCATAGCGGCGGCATAGGCGCTGTCCGGCGGGACGATCTCCCAGCGACCGGAGCCGAGGCTGCGCAGCCTGCATTTTTTGAGCTGGGCGGCAAGGCTCGGCTGCATCTGGGCCATGCGGGCGCTGATGCGCTGCCAGGCGGATTCGCCCGCGCCGTCGCCGGCATCCACCGCCGCGCCCGGCGCCGCAGCGCACGCTTTCGGCCTCTCCGGCGCGGCCGCGCCTCTTTTCAGGGGGGGCGGCGCATGTTCACCCGACAGGCGGTCCGGCGGGGCCATCCGGCCGGCGGCAGGCGGGCCCTCGCCGGCGCCGCCCACATCCCGGCGAAGCTCCTCGAGCTTGCGGATCAGGGCTTCGATGGTCAGGGCGGGCGGCCGCTGCCGGGTCTTGAAGAAGGCCATCTCCAACGCCAGCTTGGGGTTCGACGACAGCCGCATGGCAGGCTCTTCACGGTAGAGCACGTCCAACACGTGCTGAAGCTCGAGCGGCGGCAGCCGCCGCGCCAGCCCCTGCAGGGCCTCGAGGTCGCCGGGCGGCAGATCGACCAGCCGCCCGGGGTCTTTGCTGGTCTGGATCACGAGCAGGTTGCGCAACGTCTCGATGAGATCCGCGTGCACTTTCTTGAGGTCGTGCCCCCGGTCGAACACCTCCTCCAGTGCGAGGATGAACCGCCTCACGTCGCCCCCCAGGAGGGCCTCCGCCAGATCGAGCGCCTGCCGCCGCCCCAACACGCCCAGTATGTCCAGCACCTCTGCGCCGGAAATCGCCTTTTCACCGCAGGCCAACACCTGATCAAGCAGGCTCAGGCTGTCGCGGATGCTCCCGCCGGCTTCGTGCGCAATCGCATCCAGGCTGCCGGCATCGAGCGCCACCCCCTCCTTGCGGCAGATCTCGGCCAGATAGGTCGAGACGGCCGTCTGCCTCAGCCGCCTGAAATCGTAGCGCTGGCAGCGCGACAAAATGGTGATCGGGATCCGGTGGGCCTCGGTCGTGGCGAAGATGAACAGCACGTGGGCCGGCGGCTCCTCCAGGGTCTTGAGCAGCGCGTTGAAGGCCGGCGTGCTGAGCATGTGGACTTCGTCGATAATGTAGATCTTGTAGCGGCCGTGGGCCGGCATGTACTTGACGTTCTCGCGCAGCTCGCGCACCTGGTCGACGCTGTTGTTGGAAGCCCCGTCGATTTCGAACACGTCCACGGAGTGGCCCGCGGTGATTTCAGTGCAGGACCGGCAGGTGTTGCAGGGCTCGGCGCCGGAGCGCTGGGGGCAATTCATGGCCTTCGCCAGAATGCGGGCCACCGTCGTCTTGCCGGTGCCACGCGGCCCGGCGAAAAGAATGGCGTGCGCGACGCGGCCGGCCGCAATCGCGTTGGCCAGGGTCTGCGTCACGTGCTCCTGGGCAACGACCTCGCCGAAGCACTGGGGCCGGTATTTTCGAGCTAGAACCAGGTACGACATAGATCGGAAATCTGGATTTTGAGAGTGGCGGGCCGGCAACCGGGTTTGACCCCGACAGGCCTTATACACGGCAACATGCCGGCGACCGGCACTGGATTCCGTGACGCAGCGCCGAGCCTGGCACTCTAAAATGTTAGCCCAACAACGCCCCGCTGCAACCATACCGGCTGCAGGGATTTCTTTCGGCAGGATAGTAACACAGAAACAGGGCCAGTCAAAGCCCAAACGGAGCTGCCATCGCGTCCTCGATCTCCTTGAAAATCCTGGATTCCCATGTCATTATCGGCGCCCTGCCGGGCGCCCGATGCGATCCGAACGCCTGAAGCGTTCGCCTCCACCCGGTAGCGGGCCTACTACGGAAAGGAGGTATATGGCGATCCCCGATTATCAGACCATCCTGCTGCCGATGCTGCGCATGCTGGCCGATGGGAAAGAGCGCACCATCGACGAGGCCGTCGCATGGCTCACCGCGGAGTTCGAGGTGCCGGACGATGAGCGCCGGCAGCTGCTGGGCGGCGGCCGGCAGACGATCATCCGCAACCGCGCCGGCTGGGCGCGGACCTATCTCAAAAAAGCCGGGCTGATCGCCTCGCGCCGCCGCGGGATGGTTCACATCACCGACCGGGGACGATCGGTGCTCGGGTCCAACCCCGAGCGCATCGACCTCCATTTCTTGATGCAGTTTCCGGAATTCGCGGCGTTCCGCCGACTGGGACATGAGCGCGCGGGCGCCGCAGACCCGGCGGAGCCCGGCGCGAGCGGCGTCACGCCGGAGGAATCCCTGGAGACCGCCTATCAGCGCCTGCGGTTCGACCTGGAGGCCGACCTGCTGGAGCAGGTGCAGACGGCGCCCGCGACGATATTTGAAAGGCTGGTGGTCGATCTTCTCGTTCGGATGGGCTACGGCGGATCGGTGCGGGATGCGGGGCGGGCCGTGGGCAAGACCGGCGACGGGGGCATCGAGGGAATCATCGACGCAGACCCCCTCGGATTGGATGTCGTCTACATCCAGGCGAAGCGCGGCAACGCTTCCGTCGGCCGCCCGGAAATCCAGAAATTCGCCGGCGCTCTTTTTGGACATGGCGCCCGCAAAGGGGTCTTCCTCACCACCGCCGCCTTCGCCGACGAAGCCATAGAGTACGTCGCCCGCATCGACGCCAACATCGTGCTCATCGACGGTCCGGCGCTGGCGCGGTTCATGACCGACTACAGTGTCGGCGTTTCGACCACCCGCGCCTATCTTCTCAAACGGATCGACTCCGACTATTTCAGCGAGGAGTGAGGACGGGAAGGGGGTTAAATATGGCGGAGAGAGTGGGATTCGAACCCACGCCGCCTTCATAACATGCCGTTATTTTTGTCTATTTTTTGTATCCCTCTCAACCATTTGCACTCCATTTGCACGAACGTTTGGATAGTAACACAGAAAC
>JALOOU010000128.1 GCA_025454255.1 Desulfobacterales bacterium
CTCCGGCGGCCGCTCCTGGGGCGGGATCTCCCAGCCCTTGCCGGCGAACTTGACCTTGCGCTCCTTCATCTGGCGGCCCAGCGAGAAGACCACGGCGTCGGCGTTGAAGGGGGTGCCGTCGTGGAACTTGACGCCCTTGCGCAGCTTGAAAGTGTAGGTCAGGCCGTCGGGGGAGATGGTCCATGACTCGGCCAGGCCCGGTTCCAAGGCGGTGGACTCGTCCTTGTAGGCGACCAGAGCCTCGAAGACATTGTCGCCGATCATGAACGAGTTGCCGTCCGTTTCGTAGGCCGGATCGAGGCCGACGCTGTCGCCGCCGCGGCCGAAGATGAGGGTCCCACCGGGTTTGGGGGCCGCCAGAGCCGACCCGGCGCATGTGAACGCCACTGCCGTCAAAACCAACAGAATCTTCTTGAGCATGACTCCTCCTTTTGTTGGGTGGGGTTGGGTCCGGAGATGGCCTTTCCGCCGGTCGGGCGCCGCAGCGCCGTGCTTTTCTGTGGGAGCGCATTTCCCTGCGCAACTGGACACAGGCGCTCTTTAATTACTTGAACGGGGTGAAAATGTCAAAGCAAACCGGTCAAAAACCTCTCCAGAATACCATGCAGGGCAATCAGGCTGCCGATGTTCACGTGCTCCTCGGGGGAGTGGGCGCTGTCGTCGCCGTCGGCGCCCCAGACGATGCCGGGGATGCCGAACTCGGAGAGAAAGCGCGCGTCGCTGGCCCCGTGCTCGCAGCCGACCTCGGGCCGGCCGGCGAGCGTGAGCAGCTTTTCGAGGTACGGGGTGTTTCCGGCCTGGAAGAGGGGCTCGCGCTCGACCACCTCCACCTCGCCGCGGATGCTGCTGCGGACGGCGTCCACCACGGCGTCCATGTCGTCGTTTTCGGTGTAGCGGATGTCGAAGAGGGCCTCGGCATAGTCCGGCACCTGGTTGGCGGCCTTGCCGGCCTGGATGCGGCTGAAATTGAGGGTGCGGTGCCAGTGGTTCGGCGCGGTGACCTCGAAGTGCGCCTTCAGCTTGAAGAAGTCGGCGATGAGAATTTCGATCGCGTTCTCCCCCAGCCAGGGCCTGGCCCCGTGCGCGTTTTTGCCATGGGCCACGAGCTTCAGCCTCAGGATACCCTTCTCCTTGACGACGATTTTCTTGAGGTTCCCCCCGTCCAGGGCGATGGCGAAATCCGTCTTGAGCTGCGACAGGGCGGCCCGGGCGCCGTTTTTGCCGCCGATCTCCTCGTCGCCTGAAATGAGGATCCCGCAGGGCAGCTCCGCCTGGCTTTTGCCGGAGGCCTTCAGCCGCTCGGCCTGCTCCTTGGCCAGGACCATGGAAAGCGCCGCGGCGTACTTGTCGTCGATGCTGCCGCGGCCGAAGAGGCGCCCGTTTTCCACCCGCGGCTCGAAGAGCGCCTCGGGGGCGTCCACCACGTCGATGTGGGACATGAGCAGCACCGGCGCCGTGCCGTCCGGGCGCAGCACCAGGAGGGTCGGGATGCCGTTTTGCTCGATGCGCCGGTAGCCGATGCCGTGGCGCGTGAAATAGGCCTCGATGAAGGCGGCGCACCGGCCGATCTCGTCGGGCCGGGAGTGCATGGACTTGAAGCGGATGAGCTCCTGGGTGAGGGCAACCAGCTCGTGCATGGGGCCTCCTCGGTTTGTGAAAACGGCGTGCGAGGTCGAGAACATCCGGGCGGAGGTGAGCCTCGTTTGCAGCCGGCAGCAGAAGCGGCGGCGCTCCTCGAAAAAGGAGCTGCCGCCGCTGCACCGCTGCCGCCGAGCCAGTTCAGCCTGCTCCTCACTCCTGTTTCTTGAAAAACTTATGCAGAAACTCCCCTTCGAGCGGCGAGAGGTCGAACTTGACGCAGGCCTCGTGAATCAGGCTCACGACCTTTTTGCCCGGCTCCGACTGCCGGCATTCGTCGACCCACTTCACGGCTTTGCGGATGCCTTCCCCCTCGGGCATGATGGTTGGCATGGTCTCCTCCTTAAAAAATGCGCAGCGCTGCACGCCGCCCGCGGCAGCGCTTCGTCGGCGAGCAAGTTCAGGTCAGGAAAAAACCCAAGCTGCTCCAAAGGTCAAGGGTGCGCCGACTATCGGTGTTTTTTGGTGAACGGAAAAATGTCCGTGTAGCCTAAAATGTCGGTGATCAGCAGGATGATGAACACGATCAGGATGGCGCCCACGACGATGCCGAGAGAGCTGCCGCCGGCCGGAAGGCTCTCCATGACATTGGCCAGGCGGACGGCCTCCGCGTCCGAGAGCGCTTCGGCCCGGGCCTGGGCCTCCGCCGGGTCGATCCCCTGGCGGGCGAGCGCGGCCTGGATCTCCTCCCGCGCCATCAATTCGCGCACCGCCTCGCGGGCGCTCTGCACCCCGGCGGCGTCCACGACGGACTCCGTGCCCACCAGGGCCGCCCCGGCCTGAAGGGGGCCCGAGATCAGGAAGACCCACGCGGCTAGCACGATGCTCAGCGGTCTGACGATGCGGAAAATTCGTTTCATAAGCAGTTCCTCCCCGGTCTGATTTTTTGGCCTGCGAATTGTCAAACGTGCCGGTCGGTGCCCGGTTGCGATCGGCTCCACGTCGTTGCCGGAAACCCTAAGCTAAAATCAAAAAGGAGTCAACGCCGACCTGCAGCCGGACAGCGGGACCTTGCCATGGCGGCCAGTCTCTGCTACACGCACGCGGTAAAAACCCGCTCTTTCCTTGTTCAGCGAGGCAATAGAATGCCGGCGTCCGCCACCAGGCCTCCTCCGTCAGGACACTTCAGCCTTGACACCTTGTTTTCTCGCGGGCGGATTTTTACCGACGCCGACGGCGACGGCTGCCCGGATCGTCTCGCGCTTTCCATAGGGGTTGAGCCCGGGCTCGACGACCGGCGCATGTGGGCCGCCATTTTGAATCTTACCGCCCGTCTGGCGGCCGAGGTGGTCAGCCTGGAGCGGCCGATCGTCTGCTTCCTGGGAAAAACCCCCTCCACCGGCCCCTGCCTGCTCGTTCACAAGCCCTCCCGGAGGCATCCGGCTGCGGCCGAGTTGACCCGGCTTGCGGCGGATCGTTTCAGCCTGCGCGGGCATTCGCCGTCGGCGCTCGCGGCGCTGCTCCGCACGCTGGCGGTCGCCGACGCCAAGGGCGCCTTGCTTGTTCCCGGATGGGCGCTCTTGCGGTCGGACTCCCATCGATCGGAGCGCATCCGGGCGATCGACCGCTTCGGGAGGAGCCGGGGCGAGCTGCGCCTGATGCTGCCGGATGCATCGGCGCCGCCGCCGAAACCGGCGGCGGCGGAGTGCGACCTGTTGGAGATGGGCCGCCTGTTTTATCACTCGCCGGACGATGGATCGATGTCGCAATCCCTGCGGCTGTCGGTGGCCCTCGCAGCCGAGCGAGTTGCGCCGCAGCTGGGTTTGGCCCTGGCGGAGTTCGTCGCCCGCATCGGCCTGGAGGCAACCGGGATTGACCTGCCGCTGGCAACCGCCGGGCAGCCTCCGGCCGGCGGAACCACCTTGCGTGTTTCAGGCCGCGCGAGCGGCCCGGCGCGCATCGAGCGCGTAGAGGCGCCCGGCTCCGGGAGTGTTTTGCAGATAGAGGGCGCCCCCGCCGCCGCGGCCGCCCTTTTGCGGCGCTGGCTCACGATCGGCTTTCCCGACGGCCCCGCGGGAGCGGCGGCGGAGAGGGTCCGATCGGCGGTTGCCGCTGTCGGCGCCGGCCTTGGCCGCGGGGCCGGCCCGGCGCGTGGCGGCCCCGCACGGTCCGCCGGCGGGCAGGCCGAAGCAGAGCTGCGGCTGCGCCACAGCTGGCCCTCCGAAACCCGCCGGGTGGCGGCCTGCCTGCGC
Source organism: Desulfobacterales bacterium (assembly GCA_025454255.1). Lineage (GTDB taxonomy): Bacteria > Desulfobacterota > Desulfobacteria > Desulfobacterales > SpSt-501 > SpSt-501. The sequence goes on from JALOOU010000128.1 coordinate 3,831, forward strand.
CGGATCCCACCGGGCGAAGGGTGTGTGGAGGGTTTGATTCTGGTCAGCAAACCCAGCGCCCTGCGCCGGGCCCTGGCCTCCGAGGCCCGGGCGATTCTGCGCGCAAAAGGCTACCGGTGCCGGCTGAGCGTCCTCAACGCCTACAAGCCGGGCCTTTCGTGGCTGCTCGAGGGGGTTCTGCCGCGGCTGAGGAGAATTCCGGGCGCGGCGCGGATCGAGGTCGCCTACCGGCCGTTTGCACCCGACGGCGGGGGGCTCGAGATGAAGAGCCGCTGGCTTCAGGAGATCTTCCCCGGGCCGGACCTTCTGGCCGCCGCCCTGGGCCTCGAGCCGGAAACCGTCCGTTTGGCGAGACGCGGCAACCTCTCCGATGCCTACCGGGTGCGCGCCTGGGACCGGCGCGGCCGTCAGGTGTTCGCGTCCGGTTTCACGCCGCGGTTCACCCGCATGGCCTACCTGCCGGGGCGCCCGGCCATGGGGGCGGTCCACCCGACCTGCGGCGGCATCCGGCTGGCGCTGAACGGAAAGATTCTCATCGACCGGGGGATCGCCACCGATCGCGAGGTTTTCTGGCGCCGTTTCCAAGAAGTGTGGCTGCCGGCGCTGGAGGCTGCCATGCGCGCACGGCTGGGCCCGGCGCGGCATACGGCGCTTCCGGCCTTTTGGCAGGAGGCCCGTTTCGATGTCGCGATCGACGAGACCGACATGCGCCTCGGCCTGGGCGAAGAGCGCGTGGCCCCGATGGAGGCCCTGCACGAGGATCTCTATTTCGTGCTGCTCGACTTCTTCAAAACCTTCGCGCAGGAGCGCGGGCTGCCGGCATCGGTCTCCTTCGGCCGCATTTTTCCGAAGGTGGCGGCGGCCGCCGCCCGCGGGCGCCCGGCCGCCCGGTTAGTGGCCCGGCCGCTGGCGACGGCGGGGGATGAGGCTGCGGTTCCGGCCGCTGCCCGACCCCAGGTCTCATCGCTTTCATGGGCGGACGGGAGGCTGCTGCTCGGCATCCGACCGCGCGGGCTGCCCTCCGGCAGCGGTTTCCCCCGGGCGGCCATCGCCGCCGCACGGGCCCGCGGCCACGATCTGCGCGTCGCTCCGGGCGGGGATGGCTTGCTCCTGCGTCTGCCCATGCCGCGGCCGTCGACGGGGGCCGTCGCGCGCCAAAAGCCCCTCCCGGCGCCGCCCCTGGACCGCTTGCTGAAATCAACCGAAGTGGACGGCTGGGTCCGCCGCCTGGGGCGCTTGCGCAACGTGAGCGCCTGGCGCGCCGGGACATCCTGGCAGAAGCGGCCCATATGGGCCATGGAAGCGGCGCTGGCCGGCGGGGGGGTCGCGTCCGTCCCGCGCCTCAGCCTGCTCAAACCGACCCTGCTCATGAACGCCCGCCATCACGCGAACGAAATCTCGAGCACGAATGCGGCGCTGCGCCTGGTGTGGGAGCTGGCCTCGACCGGCTGGGGCCGTCGCGCGCTCAGGCGGGTGAACGTGGCGGTGGTCCCGCTCGAAAACGCCGACGGGGTGGCGACCCTCGAGGCCCTGCTGCCGGGTGCGCGAGGCCACAAGCTCCACGCCGCCCGCTACAACGCCCTCGGCGTGGAGTGGTATGCGGACTACTTCGAGCCGCACCCGCGCTTTCCCGAAGCCCGGGTCAAGCCCCGGCTGTGGCGGCGCTGGCGGCCGTTGATCGTTTTGGACGCCCACGGGGTCCCCAGCCACGAGTGGGAGCAGCCCTTTTCGGGGTATTCCCCCGTCCGCTTCCGCCCCTACTGGATTCCGCGGGCCTTCATCTACGCCATCCTCCCTTTTCTGGACCAACCGTGCCACCCGGGGTTCCGCCCGGCGCGCCGCCTGGTGGGCGTGATGGCGAAGGCCCTGCAGGGCGATGCCGAGATCAACGCCCTCAACCGCGAGCTGGGCGGGCGCTACCGCCGCTACGCCCGCGGCCCCGAGCCGGGCGCATTTCCGCCGGCAGCCGCCGGGGCCCTGCTGGCCCTGCCCGCGGAGGGGCGCATTGCCGGCCTCAACTTCGCCTCGCGCCGATTTCCGGCAACGCTCTCCGAGATCATCACCGAGGTGACCGACGAGGTGGTTTCGGGAAAACTGCTCAAGCTCTGCGCCCGCGGGCACCTGATCGTCGCCAAGGCCCTGATCGATCTTTTAGGCCGCCAGCCCCCGGGAGGTCTGATCCGGAAGCCGCTGCGGGGGGGCGGGCTGGCGCTGTCGTGGCGCAGCGGGATGCCGCGGGGCGGCTCTTGCCCCGAGGGCCGCGCGGGTGCGCGCGGCGGGTGCGCCGGCTAGCGCGCATGCGCGGATTGGCGTTGCAGGGCCCGGGGATTTGGGTTACTAATCGTGCGGCCCGTGTACGGAGTTGTTTTTTGACGATATCTCAACCGGAAACCATCAACTTAAACAAAGGAGGGGCTATGCGCAAACTCATTTTCGGATCGATCCTTGCCCTGTGTCTGGTGCCTGCTCTCGGCTGGTGCGCCGAAAAGGCGGCGACCGGCGGCACCCTCATCTGGGGCCGCGGCGGCGACTCGGTGTCGCTCGACCTGGCCCAGGCGACCGACGGGGAGTCCATCAAGGCCGGGATCCAGGTGCTCGAGAACCTGGTCATCTTCGGCAAGGACTCCATGGATGTCGAACCCCAGCTGGCCGAGTCCTGGAAGGTGTCCGAAGACGGCCTCACCTGGACCTTCAAGCTGCGCAAAGGCATCAAGTTCCACGACGGCCACCCCTTCAACGCCCAGGCCGTCTACGATTCGTTCGCACGGGTCATTTTCAAGGAGCACCCGTTCAACAGCTACGGCCAGTGGAAATACGTCAGCCTGTCGCTGGCGCCGGTGAAGGACATCAAGGTCATCGACGAGTTCACCATCGCTCTGGTCACCGAAAAGCCCTATGCGCCGCTCTTGAACAACCTGGCGCT
>JALOOU010000129.1 GCA_025454255.1 Desulfobacterales bacterium
TCGAGGTACCTGGAAGCCAGGCAGATCATCATTTCCATCGTATTGTAATCAGCCACGGGTTCTACCTCCTTTGTGAGCGGGTCTTGCCGCAAGCATCCCTTTGTTATTTTTCCACCAGGTTCTCGAGCTTCTGCAGCTGCTTGAGCTTTTTGAGCCCCCCGCAACGCTCGAGATACTCCTCGAAACAGGAGACCGAATAGATGTAGTGGTCGAGGAACTTCTCGAACTCCTTGAGGTCTTTCTCGACCTTCATCCACTGCGCCAGGTGCTCCTCGTCCGAGAAATAGAGATAGGGCATGTTGCCGGGGTAGCTCCCGTAGGGAATCTCCACGACGGCGTCCACCAGGTAGAAGGGGATCGAGGTCGCCGTCGGGTTGGCCCGGATGGTGGCGTTGGTGACGAGCTTTTCGGCGGTGATGACGACGTGCTTGGAGGCCCGCGCCAGCTCCATGTCGGCCACGGATATGCCTTTGAAGACCGCGTTGCCGTACATGTCGGCCTCGTGCACGTGGATGACGGAGACGTCCGGCCACAAGGCCGGCACGGCGGCCACTTTTTTGCCGGTGAAGGGGCACGCGACCACCTTGGCCCCGGACATTTTGAAAGTGTCGGTCCCCAGCATGCAGCGCACGATGGCGAAGGGCACCCCCTCCGCCGCCGCCCGCAGGCGGGCGGCAAGGGCGTAGTTGGTCCACTCGCAGACCTTGACCTCGCCGGATTCCATGTAGCGGCGGGCATTGGGGGAGAGCCCGCGGGCCTCGAGGCCGACGATGTAGGCGGCGTCCAGGCGGTTGAAACACTTGCCCGCGCAGAGCAGCTCGAAGTCATGCGTGGAGGTGTGCCCCAGGAAGCCCAGGTTTTTGCGCCGGGCGCGCAGGATCTCGTGGACCACGGCCGTGGGGATGCGGTTCGCGCCGAACCCGCCGATGCCGAGGTAGCAGCCGTCCGGGATGAACTTCTCCACGACCTCCTTTTCGGTCATGCGCTTGTCGACCATGGCGCGCGGCTTGGTACGGAAAAAATCCCGGGCCTTGTCCGGGTCGGGATCCATGAACAACGGGTTGACCCCCTGGTCCAGCACTTTCATAGCGTTTTCCTCCAGCTTCGATAAAGGTTGCTGTTTTCTGCTGCTTCAGGAATAGGGGAATCAGCAATAAACATGCCACTCTCAAAAACGGTTGTTATGGTTATAACACATTATCATTTTTATATATTTTTGTAATAATCGATAAGCTTGCGCGAATCGCACGCAGCAGAAATGTATCAAAATATATACGTTCACAGGGTCGAGGTCGGCCCAGCGGAGCTTGGCTGCCGGAAGCTTGCGGGCGGCGATTCGCAGTCGCTTTGAATTGGTCTATAAAGTGGCTTAAGCGTATAGGCGGTGATGCCTGAAGCGGGCACCGGCTGCAGTGGCTGATGATCGCCGGCGCCTGGTTCGGCTTGCAAACCGCGCCTGCGAAAGGCTTAACGTATCAAATTCTATACATGTATACATAATGGTACTATCAACTCGAGCGCAAGGATATTTTCGGTAAAAGCGGTTTATCGACTGAATTCAACTCAACAGCTTGAATTGATATTTTAATTTTTTTCAAGCGCACCGGGTCGCCGGAGTGTAATGATCTCGGTTCGTGGTGGCCCAAGAATTGCTTTGCAGAAACGATGTCGTTTCGCACCTATTTTCGCCAACCGATCACCACGATCGGGCAAGGAGGAAGCCGCCGATGGAAATAAAGGAGCCGGAAATAACACGCGACCAGATTCTCGTTTTGCCCGACGCCAATTTCAGCGTTGAAAACGTGTGTATCGTTACCGGCGCCGGGACCGGCATCGGCCGGGCCACCGCGATCGCGGCGGCCGCCAACAACCTCATGACCGTCGGCCTCGACATCAACGATAAGGAGGGCAAGCGGACCCAGAAGATCGCCCGGGACATGGGCGGGCAGATGATCTTCATCAAGACCGACCTCTGCAACGACGAAGAGGTCGCGCAGGCCGTGGCCGACGCCGCCAAGCTGGGGGCGATAAAGTTCGTGGCCAATATCGCCGGCCTGCAGCACATCGACTCGATTGACAACTTTCCCATGGAAAAGTATGACCTGATGCAGCGGCTGATGCTGCGGGCGCCGTTTCTGATCTCCAAGCTCACGATCCCTTACATGCGCAAAAGCAAAGACGGGGTCGGGGTGATCGGGCACATGGCCTCGATCCATGCCCACATCTGCACCCGCAACAAGCCGGTCTACAACATCACCAAGTTCGGCCTGAGGGCCCTGGCGCAGTCCATTTCGGCCGAAGGCGAGGGCAAAATCCGCTCCTTCACCGTCAGCACCGGGTTCATCAAGACCCCGCTCGCCCTCAACCAGATCCCCGCCCAGGCCGTCCAGCGGGGCATCACCCCGGAGGAGGTCGTGCGAGACGTCATGCTCGGCAAGTCCCGCATCAAGGAGATGATGGACCCGGTCGAGGTGGCCAACATCTTCATCTACGGCTTTTCACGCTACGCAAAATACCTCATCGGCGGGGACCTGCTCTTCGACGGCGGGGTTGTCCTGACCTACTAGAGAGCGTCGCATGCCGCCTGCGACGGCGATTCATCCGCAAAGAAGTTCAGACTTGCCTGAAAGGACAGAGCGGACCGAAAATGCCCGAAAGCATCCAGATCGTCATAGGCCTCATCGTGCTGGTGGGGGTCTACCTGCTGACCCAGGTGGTGGTGGGCTATCGCATCCGGCGCACCGCCCGGGCCATCATCAAAGACCTCGAACGCCGCAAGGCCATCGACCCTGCATCGGCCGCGGAGCTGCCCTATGAGCGGCGCAGCCTGCTGCACATCGGCCTGAGGGATTTCCGACCCAAGGCCCTGGCCGCCCTGGTCGAGGGGGGCATCGTGGCTCGCACTGAGGCCGGCCGCTACTTTCTGAAAAAGAGGATGCACGAGCTCAACCTGGGATGATGCCCCCTTGCGGGGAACCCGCGAACGCGGGAAAGGAGGTGATCGGCACACTCGAGGCTGAAATTATCGAACTGAGCATGCGACCCTAAACACTACCGTTAAGGAGGAAACGAGATGAGAAAGCTCGGATTGGCGATTCTGGTGATTCTGGTGGCGGTGGCCTTCGTCACCGCGGGACCGACCGACTCATTCGCCCAGCAGAAAAAGAAGATCGAAAAGTTCGGCGAAGACAAACGCATCAAGGAGTGGGCCAACAAGAAGTGGGAGACCTCCAACAAGAAGTTCAACCTGCGCATGAGCGACCCCTGGGGCGGGCTGAACTTCCACGACATCTCGATCCACTTCGCCGACACGGTGCGCGCCTGCTCGGGCGGCCGGCTGGACATCAAGGTCTTCCCCACCGGCGCCATCGTCCCGGCCATGGAGATCTTCGAGGCGACCTCCAAGGGGACTCTCGATGTCTTCCACTCCTGGCCCGGGTACTGGAAGGGCCGCAACGAGGCCTTCGTGGCCTATGCCTCGGTGCCCTTCGGCCTCGACGTCGAAGGCTACAACATCTGGTACTACGAGCGCGGCGGCAAGGAGATGTTCGACGAGCTCTACGGCCGCTACAACCTCAAGCCCTTCTTCGCCGGCAACGTCGGCCAGGAGCTCGGCCTGCACTCCAACAAGCGCGCCACCCGGATCGAGGACTTCAAGGGCATGAAGATCCGCACCCCGGGCTGGTACATGGACATCCTGACCCTCCTCGGCGCCTCGGTCACCCCCCTGCCCGGCTCGGAGATCTACCTGGCCCTCGAGCGCGGCGTCATCGACGCCGCCGAGTTCAGCAGCCCGGCCGCCAACGTGCCCTCCGGGTTCCACGAGATCACCAAGTACGTGATCGAGCCCGGCGTGCACCAGCCCTCCTGCCAGTTCGACGTGGTCTTCAACCTTGCCAAGTGGAAGGAGCTGCCCGAGGACCTGCAGCAGATCGTCGAGACCGCCGCCAAGGAGACCCAGCTGTGGGCCTGGGCCTGGCAGGAGAACCTCAACATCGAGGCGCTCAAGATCATCGGCGCCAGCACCGAGTACGTCAAGATGGACGATGCCGCCATCCTCGAGTTCGCCAAGGTCAGTTTCAAATACCTCGACGAAGTCGCCGCCAAGCATCCCGATGCCAAAAAAGTCCTGGATTCCCAGGAGCTCTTCAAGAAGGATTTCGCCCAGTGGCGCGACCTGCGCAGCCGACTGGCGCCCTGGCCGCGGGAGGAGGTCCTGAAGGGCCGCCTGCTGCAGTAAGGGGTGTACCCGGATGCCGCGGCCGCTGGCCGGCCGCGGCATCCGATGGTTTCTCAACCGCCGAAAAGGACCTGCTCCCATGTTAAAAAAATTCGTCCGTGCCGTCGACGCGCTCAACACCTGGGTCGGCCGGTTCACGTCGCTGGTCATGATTCCCCTGACGTTCGTCGTCTTCTACGAGGTCTGCATGCGCCGGCTCTTCAACGCCCCCACGACCTGGGCTTTCGAAGTGACGGTCTATCTCTACGGGTTCAACTACATGATGGCCATGGGGGTGACGATGCTCCACGACAAGCACGTGCGCATCGACATCATCACCCTGCAGCTGTCGCCCAAGGTGCAGCTGGTGCTGCGGCTGCTCACCTTCTGGTTCATCTTCGTGCCCTTCGTGGGGGCCATGCTCTACGCCGGCGTCGAGTACGCGGCCAAGTCCTGGATGCAGTGGGAGCACAGCTGGAGCGCCTGGAAGCCGCCGCTCTATCCTTACAAGACCGTGATGCCGGTGGCCCTCTTCCTGCTCTTCATCCAGGGGTTCGCCAACTTCATCCGCGAGTGGTACTTGCTGAAGGGGGAGAAGATATGAGCCCGGAAACCTTAGCCATCGTCATGTTCTTCGGCCTCTTCGTAACGCTCTGTTTCGGGCACCCGCTCGCCTTCTCGCTCGGCATGCTGGCGGTCGTCTTCGGGGTTCTCGGCTGGGGCGGCTCGCCCACCGCCGTGCTGGCCCTGCTCGCCAACCGGGCCTACGGTGTCATGGAGGAGTACGTCCTCGTGGCCGTGCCGCTCTTCATCTTCATGGCCCAGATCCTGGACTCGACCGGGATCGCCGCCCGGCTCTTCGACACCATGCACGTCGTCATGGGGCGGCTGCGCGGCGGGCTGGGGATCGCCGTCATCATCGCCTGCACCATCTTCTCGGCCACGGCCGGGGTGGTCGGGGCCACGGTGGTCTCGGTGGGGCTCCTCGCCGTTCCGGCCCTGATGCGGATCAAGTACAACATCCCGCTCATCGCCGGCTGCATCTGCGCCGGCGGGACCCTCGGGATCCTGATCCCGCCCAGCATCATGCTCGTGGTCTACGGCAGCCTGAGCCAGATCTCGGTCGGCTGGCTCTACGCCGCGGCCTTCGGCCCCGGCTTCCTGCTCTCGGGCCTCTACATGCTCTACATCGCCGTGATCTGCTTCATCAAGCCCGAGCTCGGCCCCGGCGAGAAAGACTCGCACCACAGTTTCGGCGAGAAGCTGCGCATGTTCGCCATCTCCATCGTCCCGCCGGTCATCCTGGTGATCGTCGTGCTCGGCAGCATCATCGGGGCGGTCGCCACCCCGACGGAAGCGGCCGGCATGGGCTGCGTCGGCGCCATGCTCCTGGCCATCTTCTACCGCAAGTTCTCGTGGAAATCGCTGTGGGAGGCCTGCTGGTCAACGACCCTCACCACCTCCATGATCATGACCCTGTTTCTGGGCGGCAACGCCTTCCAGGCCATCTTCATGGGACTGGGCGGCGGGGATGCCATTTCGAATTTCCTCTTGGGAACCCAGATGCACCCGATCGCGCTGCTCTTCCTCATGATGGGCATCGTCTTCTTCTTGGGCTGCTTTCTGGACTGGCTGGGGATCCTGCTCATCGTGGTGCCGATCTTCACCCCCATCGCCAACGAGCTCGGCTTCAGCCCGCTGTGGTTCGGCACCCTGATCTGCGTCAACCTGCAGATGGCCTTCCTGACCCCGCCCTTCGGCTACTCGCTCTTCTACATGAAGGGCATCGCGCCGCCCGAGATGAACATCTACCACATCTACAAGGGGGTCGTCCCCTTCGTCATCCTGCAGTGGGTGGGGCTGATCCTGTGCATCTTCATTCCCGAAATCATCCTGTGGGCCCCGCAGGCCTTCTTCGGGCCCAGCGCCATGTGAGGCGCGTTGGCTGCATGCTTTCAAAAAGGCCCCGCCCCGGCGGGGCCTTTTTCATGAAAAAAGAGGAGGAGTTGAAATGGCTACAAAAAAATCCGCCCGGCTGCCGCTGCAGCGCTTCGCCATGGTCGGCGCCGGGATCCAAGGGGCCCAGATCGCCATGATCGCCGCCCGCGCCGGCTACGACGTCACCGTCTACGACCCGCGTGCGGGCGCCTTCCGCCAGACCTTCGAGAAGATCAGGGCCGACCTCAAGGCGAAGAAGGTCGCCCCCATCATCCCCTGGAACCAGTGGGAGGCCTGCGCGCAGAAAGTCCGCCAGGTGCAGGAGCTGGCCGCGGCCCTCGAAGACGCCGAGCTCGTGCTCGAGGCCGTCCCGGAAAACCTGGAGCTCAAGAAAAAAGTCTGGAGAGAGATCGGCGCAAAAGCACTCCCCGCGGCCATCCTGGCCACCAACAGCTCCTCGATGCCGGTCTCGCGCTTCGAGCGGGCGGGCGGCCGGCCCGAGCAGGTGCTCAACATCCACTTCTACTTCCCGCTGCAGGGCGTCAACATGGTGGACATCATGGGCGGCACCCGCACGCGGGCGGA